>JAHFIE010000030.1 GCA_023246565.1 Candidatus Magasanikiibacteriota bacterium | reverse complement strand
ATGAATTGTTGCAATTTCCTGACTCATCCGTGCACTTGTTTCACCATCTTTTAATTTTTTGACAATAGAATCACTAAATTTAAATTCTTTTAACTGTTCAATCTTCCGGTAAATCTTGTCAATTCCACCGACTCTACTAATCAATTCTGTGGCAATCTTTTCTCCAATTCCCGGAACCCCGGGAATATTATCAGACGGATCTCCACGTAAGGCCTTATAATCAACAACAAATTCTGGTCCAAAACCAAATTTTTCTTTTACACCCATCTCATTAAAGGTAACCATATCACGCAAACCTTTGCGGAGTGCTCTCACCAAGGTGTGGTCATCATCCACCAATTGCAATAAATCCATGTCCCCAGTAACAATAACTGAGGTTAACCGATTTTCATCTTCTTTTTCAGAACCAGACAGATTTTTAATCTCAGTAACAATCGTACCAATAACATCATCAGCCTCATACCCCTCTTTTTCATAAATAGGAATACCAAAAGCAGACACCAAATCATGAATCAAAGGAATTTGATCATAGAGTGTCTGATCAGCTTTCACTCGTTTGGCCTTATATTCTGTATAAATTTTGTCACGAAATGTACCCCCGGCTACATCAAAAGCAACGGCAATGTAGTCAGGCTCCACATCTTCCAAGACTTTCAAGAGTGTGGTGGTAAAACCGTAGACCGCGTTCACCATCAAACCATCCTTTGTTGTAAGGGGTGGAATAGCATGGTAGGCACGGTGCACAATAGCGTTGCCATCAATAATAACAAAGGTTTTAGTATTTTTCATACGCAAGCATTGTACCATCAAAATCAAGTAAAATAAAAAAGCCCAGAGGTTATTCCTTAGGGCTTCTTGTACACAGTTTAGGCCTGCGCAGTCTCACTTTGAGTACCTTCCATACTATCAATCTTGTCTTCAGCAAGACGCATTGCTTCAAGGTCACGAACAGTCTGTCCTATAGTATCAATTTTAATTTTAAAATCTCTGCCATCAGTACTGTTTTTCATATCTTCAGGCAAACGTGCATACAATGCTTCCCATTGTTCAAGATGAATCCTTGCGCCTTTTGTTGCGCTCTCATTCGGGGATACGTTACCTCGTTTTTCAGCCTCAAGTACATCTGCCAAATCTAGAGCAAAATCAAGTTCATCATCAAGTTTCTTCTGAAGAGCCATAATCTCCGGAGTCTGTGAAGCATTTTCAAAACCAGCCACTTCATCAGATTCAGGAGTACTAGGTTGATTTTCGACCAATTCGGTTCCTATTGCGTCTGCTTCTTCTACAGGTACCATAGCTTCTGCTTCAGTTTTAAGGAGACCTATTTCAGTGGCTTGCAACATTTTTTCAAATCCTCCACGTTGAGCTGAATTAGGTGTATCCATATAAATTTGTTTATAATAATCTATACATATTATAGCACAATTAAGTGTCCTTGTCAATCAAATATTGACTTTTTATTTCCAAAACAGCATAATGCTACCACTTTTAATGTGTCTCTATGACTTTTATCCAAAAAAATCTACCCCAATCGCAAGTCGAATTAACTATCACGGTTAAACCAGAAGACTACCAAAATCATCTTTTAAAAGCAGCCGAACGAATTAGTGAACGAACCAAAATACAAGGCTTTCGACCTGGTAAAGCACCTTATGAACTCGTTAAGCGAGCTGTCGGTGAAATGAATATCCTGAACGAAGCACTTGAGTCAATCGTGCAACAATCGTTTTACCAAGCAGTCACTGAAGCTCAACTCGAGACTATCGGCATGCCAAAGATTGATATTGATAAAATCGCTCCGAGCAATGATCTCGTTTACAAGGCTACTGTTGCTTTATTACCAGAAATTAGTCTTGGGGACTATATTAAGATTAAAATTGAAAAAAAGACCCCAACTGTGACAGAAACACAACTGGAAGAAACTTTGGAGAATCTTCGTAAAATTCAAGCCAAGGAAGAAATAAAAACTGGAATTGCTGAAGAGGTTGATATGGTAATGCTTGATATGGATATGAAACTCGACAATGTACCAGTCGAAGGCGGCCAAGGTAAAAATTATCGTGTTTACCTCTCAGAAGATCATTATATTCCTGGTTTTAATAAAGAATTATTAGGATTAAAAAAAGGAGACCAAAAAACATTTCCCATTTCCTTTCCAAAAACACATTATCAAAAACATCTCGCAGGCAAGACTGTTGATGTAAGTGTAGCTATACATGATGTATTTGAACGTCAATTACCCCCCCTTGGGGATGATTTTGCTAAAGCCCTGGGCCAAGAAAGCATGGATCGGTTGCGAGAATTACTCCGAGGAAATTTAATGAAAGAAGCTACACAAAAAGCCGAAGAACAAGTTGAAATAGCTATTTTTGATGAATTGATTGCCACAACAAAATTTGGTGATATCCCCGAGGTCTTACTTGATGCCGAACGCCGTAAAATGTTTTATGAACTCACCCGAGATCTGGAACGAAGTGGTGTAAGTATTGAAAATTATTTGCGTGATATCAAAAAAACAGAAAAAGAATTGTTTGATGATTTCAAAGAACAAGCTACCAAACGTGCCAAATCTGCCCTTGTATCACGAAAAATAACCAAAGACCATAATATTACGGTTGAAGACAAAGAAATTGATGCTGAAATCACTATGATGGAATCAGTTTACCGCGACAACAAAGAATATTTAGAACAGCTTAAAAAACCAGAAGTACGCGGTACGGTTAAAACAATATTACAAAATAAAAAGGTCATTGCCTGGCTCAAAGAACAAGTTCTTAGAACAACATCAGAACCAAAAAAATCCGAATAATTTTTACGTTCTGTTACTTTCATGACCAAACGTATATCCATCAAAGTGACTCCTTGCTCAGCCAAAAATGAAATTATTGGATTTCTCCCTGATGGAACCTTAAAAGTAAAAATTACAGCAGCGCCCACAGATGGTGAGGCTAACAAAACCTTACTTGCCTTTTTGAGTAAAGAATGGAAAATTCCCAAGTCAAAAATCTCAATTAAGTCCGGCCATACAAGCCGAATGAAAATCCTGGAAATAATCGAATAATACCAGAGTCTGGCATTAAACCATCCGGTTTTACTTCATCGAGGAATATCAATTCCTCCTTTACTCCAGGGATTGCAACGAAGAACGCGCCATAGTGAAAGAGGAATACCAACGATAATTCCTCTTTTTTTTATTATTTCATAACCATACTGACTGCAGGTTGGATAAAATCGACAAAAACCATGGGGGTGGCGGTATTTAAACCAACCATGATCTGGCGAGAATGTTCTTTGATACAAGATAATCAACCAAAGTATTGGCTGCCTGGGCGATCGTATTATTTTATGAAAGAACTTCATACCAACACATGAGCTCTATTGAGAATAGAAATAATATCTTTTTCAAATTCAGAATAATTCAGTCCAAGACTGTTTGGTTTTGCTGAAAAGGCAATCATATAACCAGACCGCACCTTATTATCTTTTACGAGTAATCGAACCACTTCGCGCATTTGACGTTTAATACGATTACGATCAACCGCCCGTTTACTGATTTTTTTTCCCACAATAAAGCCAATTTTCAAATCATCTGTCTTATAATTGCGACGTGGATATTTTTCCGGTTCGAACCGCCAGAGTTTGGCAGTTACATGGGCAGCACCAACAAAAAATCCCTCTTTAAAGAGAATTTCAAAATCTTTTACTCGAGTTAAACGATATTCAGAAGGAAGCATACTAATATAATACCACAGACAATACAATCTCAGTGATAATAAAAATCCCTCACAAAGGGATCCTTATTATTTACCGAGTTTTACGTGTCCTTTTTCCTTGACGTTCATCACTAACGGTTAGACGCTTACGGCCCTTGGCCCGACGGCGTTTCAAAACAGTTCGTCCATCTTTGGTCTTCATGCGTTTACGGAAACCATGTGCCTTGGCTCGTTTACGTTTCTTTGGTTGATAGGTACGTTTGGGCATACAAAAAAATAAAAACAATAAAAATATTATAGTGCACTTCATCATTATTGTCAATGATTCGTTTATTTTTTGGCTTATTTTAGAAGTTATCCACACTATCCACAGCTTATCCCCATGTTACTAACTTTTTGTTTATATTAAGCCATTTTTTGAATAGTAAAACTGTGTTACAATGCCCATAATTATCTTTTAGCCCTGGTTATTTGTATGACCAATTATGAAATCTGGCAAGGCGTACTCGCTGAAATAGAACTTAAAGTAACAAAAGCTAACTTTAGCACCTGGTTTCATGGTACTGGTATTTCACGTTATGAAAATGGGGAAGTGGCTATATGTGTCCCTAATACCTTTCATCGAACCTATATTGGAAAGAAATATCACTCTGACGTCGTCAAATCACTCGAACGCATTACTGGCAAACCAGTCAAACGAGTGGAATATGTGGTAGAAAATATTAAAAATATTACTGAACAAGAATGTGCCATACCTGCAGCAGCATCCCTCTCTACTCTTGCACATAACCTTGGAAACCATCCAAGTGCCTCATATACACGCCAAGCTGTAGCCCAACAATTTGGTCTTAATCCCAAATATTCTTTTAAAACCTTTGTTGTTGGTAAAGGAAACGAATTAGCTCATGCTGCAGCCGGTGCTGTAGCTGCACGACCAGGAGAAGCTTATAATCCTCTTTTTATCTATGGGGGAGTAGGTTTAGGCAAAACACACCTTCTCCAGGCAATTGGTCATGCCATGCTTGAGACCAATCCTGCTACAAAAATCCTTTATGTCAGTTCAGAAAAATTTACGAATGAATTTGTAAGTGCTGTTAAGGAAGGACATGGCAAAGAATTTAAAGATCGTTATCGCAATGTTGACCTTTTACTGATCGATGATATTCAATTTATTGGTGGTAAAGAACAAACTCAAGAAGAATTTTTCCACACTTTTAATGAATTACACCAACAAGGCAAACAAGTTGTTCTTTCAAGTGATCGACCACCAAAAGCTATTCCTGCTCTCGAGGATCGTTTACGAAGCAGATTTGAATGGGGAATGATTGCTGATATTTCTACACCTGACTTAGAAACCAGAGTGGCTATTTTACAAACCAAAGCGCAGGAAAAAAATTTTTCTGTTGATATTGGACTTCTCCAATTGATCGCCACCTCTGTCCCCAATAATATTCGCGAACTTGAAGGTGCTCTTAATAAGGTAATTGCTATCCATCAGTTAAAAAATATTGAACCAACCAAACAATCCATCCAATCTACCTTAGAAGCCTATGCTGAACAAAGCATGCGACGCTCTCTTACTCCAAAAGAACTTGTAGCTGAAGTTTCAACATTTTATGATATTAAACTCGACGATATTACGGGCAAGAGTCGTGAAAAACGAGTTGCCTTCCCTCGACAGGTTATTATGTATTTGCTCCGTGAAGAATTAAAATTATCATACCCAGCAATTGGTGAGGAGCTTGGTAACCGTGACCACACAACCGCCATGCATGCACACACCAAAATCATTGCTGAAATTGAAGAAAATCTAAAATTAAAACAAGAAGTGGATCTTATTAAACAAAGACTTTACGCGGGTCGAATGAATTAAATAAAATACTTTCTGTGCATAATACAATAAAAACCTGGGTATAAACTATCAATAAACCATTAAAATCTGCTGATAATACTGTTTATAATTACCCTGATTATCCACAGAAAAAAATAGTTCAAAAAATAGAACACAGTTTATTCAGAGTAGAAAAAAGGTTATCCCGTACTAAAAAAACAAAAAAATAGTTTTACTAAGCAAAATTTCTTTCTTATCCACTCTATCCCCACCCTCTACTATTGTTATTAATTAAATATATATAAATACGTATGAAATTCACCTGTACCCGGGAAAACTTAAAGCAGGCTCTTGATATTGTAAGTTCCTTAGCAGGAAAACATGCTCATTTACCAATTTTATCAAACGTACTTATTCAAGCGCAGGAGACAAAAGTAGAATTTATTTCTACTAACCTGGAAGTGGCGATTAAAACTCTGGTTCGGGCAAAAGTTGAACAACCAGGATCGTTTACTGTTCCAGCAAAAACACTGACTGATTTTGTTCATCTTCTTGAGCAGGAGAATGTTGATGTTCTTAGTGAAGGTAATGAATTGATTTTACAATCAGGAAATTCGAATACAAAAATAAAAGGTACTCCAGCAGAGGAGTATCCGGTTCTACCTGATGTGGAAGAGCAGCATGGTTATGTTGTTGACAGCTTTACTCTAAAAGATGGATTACAAAAAACAGCCATTGCTGTGGCAAAAAATGAAATACGTCCAGAACTTGCTGGAGTATACTGGCGTTTTTGGAGTGAACGTTATGATGGTTTACTTTTGGCAGCAACTGATTCGTACCGTTTAGCAGAAACAAAAGTCCCGCTTCTTCAAGGTGGTGATAAAGATGTTTCTTGTATAGTACCTGCAAGAGTAGTTTATGAAGCTATTCGATTATTGAGTGGTGTTGTGAGTAGTGAAGAAAAACAAGTTCGTATTTTTGTCAGTGAAAATCAAATGGCACTCCGGTATGGCCCTTTTGAGATGAGTGCGCGTCTTATTCAAGGACGCTATCCAGATTATGCTCAAATAATTCCAACTTCATTTAAAACAACTGCTACAGTATCGATTAATGCTTTGGTAACAAAAATAAAAGCGGCCAGTCTTTTTACTACTACAGGTATTAATGCAGTATCTTTTGATTTAAATGTTTCGGAAAAAACCATTGGTGTTTCTTCAGCAAGTACTCAGACAGGGGAACATTCTTCAGAATTGGAAGTTGATATTAAAGGAGAAGAAAATTCGATTTTACTCAATCATCGGTATGTTCTTGATGGTTTGCAGCACATGGATTTAGAGCAAGCTGAATTTTGTGTTAATAGTAGTGACGCCCCCTGTTTATTTCAGCCACTGGGTAATCAAAATTATTTATATATTGTCATGCCGATAAGACAATAGAATTTTTTTTGTTCGTAATCAAAATTAGACTATCTTTTCTTTGACCGTCCGGTAATCTGGCAGGTCAAAGAAAAGATAGTCTAATTTTGATTAATAAAAAAGCCGTGTGGTACTTTTGCTGCCAATATTTGGCAAGGAAAACACACGGCTTTTTATTTTATAGTATTATTTGATCAAAGAAACCTTTTCTTTTTCTAAGACTTCCATTTTCATTCGATTTACTCCGAATTTCACTGCTCCACCACGGTCTTTTTTCCAAAAATCAATTCTTGATTTACCATTATATTTGGCGTTCATGCGATCTCGGACAATAAAGACCTTATCACCATAGATATCAGGAAAACGAACTTCAGTACCAAGAGGTAAAAAATTAGCTGCAACCGTGTCTTCCACACCATTCTTTTTGAAGTATTCGCAAAGATTGAAGGTGTACATGGCAGGAATACAGGGTGTACTATCGGTTTGTCCAACTTCACTCGAGTAAGCTGTGGCAACAACGGTCATTGTTTTTTTGGCAAGTCTTTGAGGGGGTAATACAACCGCTGGTTCCTCGGTAACGAATGAATCATCAGTAATACTACTTTGTGGGGTTGTTTCTACTGTTGCTTTTACAATAAGTGGGTTTATTTGTGATAATAAAATAGACAGCCCAATAGTAAAAGCTATAGTAATATTGGTCATTCTTTGTATGGCGTTGGTAGGGGTAGAAAACGTCATAGAATAGGTTAAAATTAAAAAAGATACCATAGGGTATCTCGTTCACGGAATGGGCGCATAGTACCATAAATAAGGCATTTTGTCAATAGTTATAACCTATGGTAGAATAAAGGATAGATAAAATGGTTAATTTTTAGCTAATTTTAGCTAAAAATATTAACTTATACTATGTCTGACCCCAAAATTAAAAAACGGTCATATGGGTATTCTCATGGAGAAGTAGAGCAACACCCAACAAGGCTCGGTTCGAGAAATCATAGAACTGTATTTTTCCGTTGGCCTATTCTACGGTGGACAGTATATGGATTAGGGGGATTTTTCATTTTTGGGGCTGGTCTTGTGGTTTGGGCTGGCCAGGATCTTCCTGATCCGGATCGGCTCAATCAGCGTATATCAGAACAAAGTACTAAAATATATGATCATACTGGCGAGCACCTTCTTTATGAAATTTATGCAGATAAGAAACGGACTATTGTTGAACTCGACCAAATTCCCCGGTATCTGATTGATGGTGTAATTGCTACTGAAGATACCCAATTTTATGCGCACAATGGTATTAGACCGCTGAGTATTTTACGTTCGTTTGGTTATGGTTTGATTGGAAAAGGAAGAATAGGCGGTGGGGCCTCAACACTAACACAACAACTTGTAAAGAACGCTATTTTAACGAATGAACGTACCTTATCGCGCAAAGTTAAAGAATTAATTTTGTCGGTTTGGTTGGAACAAAAATATACCAAGGAAGAAATTTTAAAAATTTATTTTAATGAAATTCCCTATGGTTCGACTAATTACGGAGTTGAATCAGCTGCACAAGGTTATTTTGCAAAACATGTTTCTGATTTGACTTTGGCTGAAGCTGCAACATTAGCTGGTTTACCTCAAAAACCATCAGTATTTTTGAGTGATCCTGAAGCACTTAAAGCCCGCAGAAATTTTGTCTTACAGAGAATGGTTGCAGAAAATTATTTGTCCTCTGAGCAAGCAGAAAAAGCCAAGGCAGAACCACTTACCCTTAAACGACAGGTTGGAAATATGCGTGCTCCGCATTTTGTAACCTTTGTACAACAACAGTTGCTGGATACCTATGGTGAAAATGCAGTGGAGCGGGGTGGGTTAAGAGTTATTACAAGCCTTGATTGGGAAAAGCAACAGATTGCGGAAAAAGCAGTTCAAGATAAAGGAAAAGAACTTTTAGAACAAGGTGGGGCAAATAATGCCGCATTGGTAGCCTTGGATCCTAAGAACGGCCAAATTTTAGCAATGGTAGGTTCGCGTGATTTCAATGATGACAGTATTGGTGGAAAGTTTAATGTTGTAACCCAGGCAGAGCGTCAGCCAGGATCATCAATTAAACCAATTGTTTATGCTGCTGCGTTTTCAAAAGGTTTTACCCCACAAACGATTTTGTATGATGTTGTTACTCCTTTTGGCACAACAGCTAATCCTTACATTCCCCAAAATTATGATTTTAGTGAACATGGCCCAGTAACCATGCGGCAAGCATTACAAGGGTCACTCAATATTCCCGCAGTTAAAACACTATACTTGGTTGGATTGAAACACGGTATTGCTTTTGCAGAAAAAATGGGCTACACAACACTAAGTGAGGGAAATTTTGGCTTGTCTTTGGTTTTGGGTGGCGGAGAAGTAAAAATGATTGAACATGTAAACGCATATGGAGTTTTTGCGAATGGAGGAAAAAAATATTCGCCCATAAGTATCCTTCGAGTGGAAGATCCAAAAGGAGGGAAAATGTATGAATGGAAACAAGAGGATGGAGAGCAGGTCATTGATAGTAAAGTTGCTGCAACCATTTCTCATGTTTTGAGTGATGATGCTTCGAGGGCCTTTGTTTTTGGAGCGGGGAGTACCCTTACCCTACCTGGCCGCCCTGTAGCAGCAAAATCTGGGACCACGAATAATTATGTTGATGCGTGGGTTGTTGGTTATACCCCTAGTCTTGTAGCTGGGGTCTGGGCTGGTAATAGTGATAATCATCCCATGAAAAAAGGTTTTGGGGGGAGTAAGGTGGCAGGACAGATTTGGAATTATTTTATGAAAGAGTCATTAAAAAATAGTCCGGTTGAAAAATTTATTGCTCCGCCAGCACTTACAACAACCAAACCAGTATTACGAGGATCAGTAAATGGTCAGATAAGATTATTGGTGGATAAAGTGACAGGGAAATTGGCTACGAGTTCAACCCCCGAAAGTTATATTGTTGAACGTACGTACTTACCTCCCCATGATATTCTTCATTATGTTAATAAAGACGATCCACAAGGACCAGTTCCGACTGACCCTGCTCAAGATCCAGCATATATGGTTTGGGAACGAGCTCGCGAGAGTTGGATTAATCGTCGTAAAACAAAAGATCCGACATGGGAAGTAAGTTTTGGAGAACCACCTACAGAATATGATGATGTACATTCTCTTGAATCATTACCGATTGTGGAAGTATTGAGCCCAACTTCAAAAGAAATAATTACAACGCGGTTTATGAATTTTGATGTTCGAGCTCAAGCTCCAAGAGGAGTAACAAAAGTCGTTTATAAAATTGATGATGGTTTTATTGGTTTTTCCTCTGAGCCGCCGTTTTATTATTCATATCATGCAAAAACACTTTCCCCTGGTGAACATCGGCTCACGGTAATGGCCGAAGATGATGTTGGGAATCGAGTCAGCGTTGATGTCCCCTTTATGCTTCAGGTTCTTCCTGAACAAGCTGGTTTGTTTTTTGAAAAAGTTCCCCCATCAGTTATGAGTAGTGAATTTCCTCTTACCTTATTTTTGAGACCTTTTCAATCAGAGAATTTAAAAGAAGCACAGCTCATTATTATTTCTCCGGAAAATGAAAAAATCCTTCTTTCTAAAATTGAAAATTTTGAAAATCTATTTGATGGATATCTTGTTGTTTCGTGGAAAACAGCTCCACAGAAAAATGGTGACTGGAAGCTTTCTGTTGAGACTGAGTTAAAGGATGGTACAACACGAGTCAGCGATACTGTCTCGATCCGGGTACAATAGAAGGTATATTATTAGGAGTGAGGTACGGGTGGGAATCGAACCCACGCATAGGGGTTTTGCAGACCCCTGCCTTTCCACTTGGCAACCGTACCATAGCCAAAGAATAATAACATGGTAAGCATCTTTTTTTCAAGATAGTGCTGTAAACAATAGTGTTTCATTATGTTTGGTATTTTTCTTACTGCTTTTGGAGCGTTAGCTGAAGAAGTTTCAAATTCCATTGGAAAACGTGATGTGATGGATAAAACGCAAAGTATTTTTACCATGGGTTTTTTACAATTAAGTGGTGGCTGGTTGATTTTTTTAGGACTTGCTTTGTTTCAAAAAGATTCTTGGATGCTTTCCTGGCAAACGTTTCCATTTCTTTTATTGAGAATAATTCTTGAAATAGTGCAAATTCATATTACACTTTTGGCTATTGTGAAAGCAGAACGAAGTACGTTTGGTTTTATCCGTACCCTTACTATTCCACTACTCTTACTTATTGAGATACTCTTGGGGTATCGCCCTGGCATTTTTCAAATATTGGGAATGGGTATTATTGTTTTCGTGTTCAGTATTATTTTTTTAAAACATGATTTTTCTGCCAAAGGTCAAAAAATTGTTTTATGTACGGCTATTAATGCGGCGTTTAGTTTAACGTTATATAAATATCTTCTAACACAGAATAATTCAGTTGTTGCTCAGCAATTTATTGTTGTCACAGTTATTCTTGTGTATCTGCTCCTCAGAGCATGGTACGAAAAAAAGGAAAGTCCTTTGCGAGGGTTCACAAAACCAAAACTCCTTGTACAAACAGGAACACAGACCATAGCTTTTATTGCAGACAGTTTTGCCTATAGTTTTGCACCGGCTTCAATTATTTTAGCAGCCAAACGATCGAGTGCAGTTTTGTGGGCAGTATTATCGGGAAAAAATTATTTTAAGGAGACCCATAGTACTATCAAAATTGGGATTGCTATGGTGCTTATAATAGGTATTATTTTCCTTATGATTCAGTAAGGTGTTTAAGGAGAGGGAATCCTGCACAGAAGAGGGAGTCAACAAAACCGTATAAACGTGCTATGATTAGGGACAAGCTATACAAAAAAGCTCTGTAATTGAGGGAGCCTGGTAGCCTGCCCTATGAAGTTAAAATCAATACTTTATCAAGGTCTTTGGTATGTTACGCGTTCATTGGTCTATGCTAAAAGAAGCATAGTTTTTATATTTTCTTGGTTTGGAAAGTTTGCGTCGACTTTCTTGGTTTTATATCGACGTACACTAGGTTTTGCTTTTTTCAAAGCAGGTTTTTATGCACGTCGCCGTTTTTTTTCCGAGACATTCCGTTCGCAATCACCGTGGCGTTGGTTAGGTGAACGGTGGATTTTAGAGTGTATAGGTTTTATTCTTGGTTTGGTGATTGTTTTTCCTCAGACATCTTGGTATAAACCAGATTTTGGAGAAATTTCTGGCCAGAAAACATTGATATATGCTTTGGCTGGTCCTGGTGAACAGGATTTTGTTTTAGCAGAGGATGTAATTGAAGAAACAGCAATCATTGCTCCATCTGATGTTGATCGTTGGAGAGAAGGAGCGCTGATTGCCGGACTACAGAATCAAACCATAGTTGATGATGGTTATTCCGATGATATAACAGGGACAACAGTCGGTGGAGCGCTTATAAAGCCGATTATTGTTTCAACAAAAGGATTTTCATCAGCAGGCGTACCAACTTCCGAAGATATTGCACAAAATGATCGTTCTGGGACTATTCAGTATCAAGTCCAACAGGGTGATGTTATTGGATCCATTGCAAAACGTCATGGTTTGAGTGTGGAGACTATTCTCATCGCTAATCGTTTGTCGAGTCGGTCGCTTATTCATCCGGGTGATGTTTTACAGATTCCATCGGCTGACGGAGTTTTACATACAATCTCAAAAGGCGAAACTATTGCCAAAATTGCCCAAAAGTATGGTGTAAAAGTTGATGAAATTATTAAATTTAATCCAGAATCAAGTAAGACGCTAAAGATTGGCATGCAAATTTTAGTGCCAGGAGTTAAAAAGGCTCTTGGCACGAATGTACCTGTGGCTAGTAGCAAACCAACGCGCATTTCTCCAAGTCTTACTATTCCGGTTACTACACCACGTATTGGTAATCTTCCGGTCTCTTCTGGTGGCTATATTTGGCCATCTGGCGCAAAGATTATTACCCAATACTATGGTTTACGCCATACAGGGGTTGATATTGCAGGAACGTCAGGATTGCCAAACTATGCGGTTAAGGCCGGACAAGTAATTAAAGCACAATGCGGTTGGAATGGAGGTTATGGTTGTTATATTATTGTTGACCATGGCGGTGGTGTTCAGACGCTTTATGCGCATAATTCAAGGCTCTTGGTTTCACCTGGTGAATATGTTGCTCAAGGCCAGGTAATTGGATTATTAGGTTCGACTGGTCGTTCCACTGGCCCGCATCTTCATTTTGAAATTAGAATCAGTGGTCGTAGGACCAATCCGTTGCAATTTATTCATCGGTAATTATTTCCGAACGAACGAGGAGACAAGGTTCAATATACCAAACTTGTCTGAAAGATCTTTATTCGATCTTTGCTCGGTATTGCAGTGCTTCAGCAACATGGGACAAAATAATGGTTTCACTTCCTTCAAGATCAGCAATGGTTCGAGCGAGTTTTATGATTCGGTGATAACTTCGAGCTGAAAGATGAAGTGTTGAAACTGCTTGTCGAAGTAAATTTATTGCATCATCAGGAAGCTTACAAAATAATTTTATTTCTCTGCTTCTCATTTCAGTATTTGTTGTATACGGAAGATCAGAAAAACGATGAAGTTGTCGGGCACGTGCTACTTCTACACGCTTTCTTACCACAGAAGAAGACTCGGATGGTTCTTCTTGGTTTAATTTTTCAAATTTTATTCTTGGTACTTCCACTTGTATATCAATCCGGTCAAGGAGAGGCCCACTAATCCTTTTTTGATAACGCGCCAGTGAAATTGGTGAACAAAGACAGACTTTATCTGGATCAGTGGCAAAACCACAAGGACAAGGGTTTTGGCTCGCAACGAGCATGAACCGAGCAGGGAAGGTTAGAGTACCCTGTGCCCGCGATATGGTAACAATTCCATCTTCAAGAGGTTGTCGTAAATTTTCCAAAACAAAACGAGGAAATTCTGGAAACTCATCAAGAAAAAGTACTCCTCGATGAGCCAAAGAAATTTCTCCTGGTCGAGGAAATTTTCCACCCCCCACTAAGGCAACTCCGCTTGCACTATGATGGGGTGAACGAAATGGTCGTTCGTATATGATTGGCTGATTAAAAGGAAGTAAACCAGCTACAGAATAAATTTTGGTTACTTCAAGTGTTTCGTTCGAGGTTAGAGAGGGTAAAATTGAAGGTAGAGACTGAGCGAGTAATGTTTTTCCTGAACCTGGAGGTCCAGAGAGAAGAATGTTGTGCGAACCGGCTGCGGCAATTTCCAAAGCTCGTTTTACAAATTCCTGACCCTTTATATATGCTAGATCATTTGGATAATGTTCATCTTTTTTGTAATGATGAATTTTTGTAGTTTTTGTTGGTGGAATTAAAGTTTCACCTTTGGTATGATCAATAAGTTGGAAAAGAGATTCGACCGGATAAATTTTAAGACCAGTAACAAGTTGTGCTTCTTTGGCATTTATTGCTGGTACAAATAATTTTTTGTAACCAGCTTCTTTTGCAAATAAAGCGATCGCTAAAATACCATTACCATGTCTTAGTGAACCATCAAGCGCAAGCTCGCCAACAATAAGAGCGTCATCAAAGTGCTCGTCAGATAATTGGTTATAAGCAAGA
>JAHFIE010000029.1 GCA_023246565.1 Candidatus Magasanikiibacteriota bacterium | reverse complement strand
AGCCTTGGCAATTAATAGTGATGAACGTCCTGATACAAAAATTGATCGTACTCAACACAAAAAAGATCTTGTTCTGATTAATCCGCAGTATCAAAAAATAAGTAAAAAATATACTACTGAATCTGAGGGTTGCCTGTCTGTTCCTGGTTTTTATGGAGAAGTTAAACGCTACAGTGAACTTTATGTTACGGCACTCAATGAGCAGGGTGAAAAAATTGAATTTACGGCAAAAAATTTCTTTGCCCGTGTAATACAGCATGAAATTGATCATCTTAATGGCATACTTTTTATTGACCGGGCAGTGGATTTGTACGCGACCAAAGATAAGAAGAAGTTGGCTACTGACGTAGTCATGGATAATATTCGACGAGTTTCTTAATGATTTATTTTATCTATGTCAGATGCCCAAATAACAACTTTTTTCTTGGGAACCCATGATTTCGCTGCAACCATATTGCAAGGTTTACTTCATGATCCTCGATTTAATATCCAACGTGTTATTACACAACCTGATCGACCGATTGGGCGGAAACAAGAATTACAAGCTTCTCCAGTAAAAATTATTGCACAAGCAAATAATCTAACTCTTGAACAGCCAGCAAGTTTAAAAAATTATAACTTTGAACTTCATAATTCCCCTACTTCAAAAAAATTCCCTGATCTCGCCATCGTGGCACAGTATGGTCTTATGATTCCGAAACATATTATTGAATCACCAAAATACGGCATCATTAATGTTCATACATCATTGCTTCCTCACTATCGAGGCGCATCCCCGATTCAATCAGCGCTTATTGCTGGCGAGAAAAAAACCGGAGTAACGATTATGCTTATGGACGAAGGTATGGACACTGGCCCGATTTTGGCTCAAGAAGAGATTATGATTGATCCCGATGATACGTACGAGTCACTTGATAAAAAAATGGCAATTCTGGGTCGTGATCTCCTCTTGAAAACCGTACCAGGATATTGTATGGGTAATATTAATCCACAACCCCAAGACAGCAACAGTGCTACTATTTGCAAAAAATTGGACCGGGATGATGGTCGAGTTGATTGGGAGAAACCAGCACAAGAACTATATAATCTTTATCGGGGACTTTACCCATGGCCAGGAATCTGGACTACCTGGAATAATCTTCGGGTAAAATTACTTGAAATTCGTCCAAATACTCTGCGACTTGCACCAGGATCTTTGAAAGTTGAAAAAAATACTCTTCTAGTCGGCTGCGGAGACTCTTCAATCCAGATTATACAATTACAAGTAGAAGGTAAAAATCCTCAATCAGCCGAATCATTTATTGCCGGCTATGACCCTCACAACCAAAATTTTGTCTAGGATCAATTCAGTCCTAGATTTTTTTTATACTCGACCAATTTTTTCTATTGTATTGATCTACTTGAGCATTCGTCTTTTCTCATTTTTAACGTACCACCATCCTCTCTTCAATCAAATGATAGCCGCTCTGTGTGTTATCTCTTTTGGGTATCTTTGTTTTAAAAATCTTAAACTTGGTTGGATACTACTCATGGGGGAACTTATACTCGATGGAGCCGGACATTTTTTTGAATTACAAAATTTACTCTTACGAACCTGGTTTTTGGGAATATTTTGTTTATTCTGGATCATACAAAAACTTCAAAATAAAATTCCTTGGCCACGACTCTCACGACCGATAATGATTAATCTTGTTATTCTTGGATTTGTTATTGTATGGTCAGCCATAAACGGGTTATTGCATGATCACGCGACAACAAACATTATCCAGGACACACTTCTTTTCTGTTTCCTTTTCTTAATTTTTCCAGCATTAGAATATTATAAAGATACACAGAAGCCTTTTATCCTTCTTATAAAAGCATGGATTATTGGCTCGAGTCTTTTTTCATCAGTAACTTTTTTTATCTATTCGAGTGGGCTCGGCTTTTTACCCGACACGTATTATCATTGGTTTCGTAATATTGCAGCAGGAAAAATTACTGACTTAGGAAATAATTTCTTTCGTGTTGTCGCGCCTGAGCATGTTTTTATTGTTCCAATTATTTTGATTCTCGTCGCTTGTCTTATTCATGACGCAAAAAACAAAAAACTTTGGGGTCTGCTGATCTGTTCCCTTTTCATACTTGTAATAAATTTTTCACGCATTTATTTTTTAGGGCTTGCCGCTGGCTTATTACTTTTGGCAATTAAAAATCCACTGAAACAATGGCTCAAAGTATCAACAGTCACGATTATTGCCATGCTTATTATTTTTTCTTCCACCTATTTTTTGGCCAGTCGAGGAACATCTTTTGGTCTAGAAGTTGTTGGCTTACGGGCTACGGGTACAACACAGTTATCCAGTGACCCGAGTGGTGCCATTCGTTTGAAAATTTTACCTGACGCGCTCCGTCAAATTAAAGAACACCCATGGTTTGGTTCTGGTTTTGGTGCGACCATTAACTACCCTGATCCGGTCACAAAAAATAATGTTACTCGAACCCAATTTGACTGGGGATATTTGGAAATGCTTGCTGAACTGGGAATAGTTGGCACTTTTGTCTTTTTTTGTTTTTTCTTTACGGTTATATATTCTCTTGCTAAACGCGTATATAGTAAAAAAGATGCAGTAGATAATCCTTTATTTCAAGGATTACTTGCTGGCGCACTATCATTATTCGTTATAACGATCACCACACCAGCATTATTTCATGGATTTGGTATATTGTATATTGTAGTTATGATAACAGTCCCCTATTCTCTAGATTCCAGAAGAAAGGATCCTGGTGACAGAGATTATGAGTAGTTTTTTATTTTTTCTATTGACTCAAACCGTGTTTTTCAATAATAATCTTTTTTCCTTTTTCATAATTTTTCACGGTGTTCCATATACCCGGTAACCACTTCCATGGAGCACAATAAGCCCATGACGGCAACCAGGTACTCATTGTCCCTCCCCTTTCAACTAAAAAAAGATATTCTGGCACATACACACCAGTTTTATTTTTTTGAAGCATCGTCAACCACAAATCCCAATCTTGAAATTTAATAATTGATTCATCAAAACCAGGAAAGTCCTCGCGGCGAATTAAACTGATGGTCGTAATGAAATTGACCTTTCGCAGACAATTCGCGTCAAATGGTCTTGCTGGCATTTTCTTTTTTCCAAAATAAAAATCAGAATAAGCATAACTGGCAGCCGGGTTATTTTCCAATGCCACAACCATTTTTTCTATCATACGCGAATCCGCCATCACATCTGCATCCCAAAAAATTACATACTCACCGCTTGATTTTGAAAAACCAAAATTTCGGGCAGCAGGAGCTCCTTTATTGGCTTGATGAAATAATTGTACGCGTTTATTTTCAATCGTAATCGACGGATTACTACCATCATCGACTACAATAATTTCAATATTCGAATAAGTCTGCTCAAGTGCCGAAGCCAAAGAACGTTCAAATACTTCTGGACGATTAAAAACTGGGATAATAATGCTAACGAGTGGGGGCATATTTTATAATCTATTGACAGGGATCTACCATTATGATAATCTAAACTTAGAAAAAGGCTTTCGGCCGTGGTTTATATACCACACAGGGCGGAGGGTCTTTTTTTATTTTCGAATGGTATCCTGTTGAATTTCTGGAAATACAGAATACATGCTTTTATTACCAGTACGTTTCTCTTCTCTAACCTGGACATAAAAAAGGTGCCCATCAGATGTTATTCCAGTAAAACGATGGAGTATTTCACTTTTATCATTTGGATTTTCTTTGGATTGAGGTTCTTCTTTAGAATTTCTCATAAGCTCAACAGCAGCTGGAAAAAAGCGTATTCTTCTTGCTCTATCACGCCAATTTTTTTCATGAAGATGCCGCCAAAATAAATCAAGAAAAACCTTTTGTCCTTTAAAATAGCTAGATCTAATATAGGGACGTCTTTTTGTTTTCTTTTTTATAATAGAAAATAACCCAAAAGCCTCATCATAAACTTCTCTATATCTCGTACCAGGAACTCGATTTGTTTTTGTTTTGAATACCGTCATACAATTATTCTCGTAACAACTGAGTCCTATATTTTTTTCAATTCTTCACGCACAATAGCTCGATCATCCCAAGGAATTTTTCTGCCCCCGGAAATACACATGGCTTGTTCACTTCCTTTTCCCGTAATTAATACCAGATCTCCCACGTCGGCTATTTGTAAACCACGTCGAATAGCTTCGTGTCGATCAAGAATAAGAAACAAATCAGTCCCATCACGCTTACCGGTTTTACGAACCGCTGAAGCAACGTCATCGATAATTTTTTGAGGATCATCATCATACGAGTCTTCATCAGTAACAATACAAATATCAGCCTTTTCACCAATCAAGGTACCGAGAGAAAAACGACGCGCCACATCACGCCCACCACCGGTTGAACCAAAAACATGAATTACGCGTTTTGGTTGTAATAATTCTACTACTTTATATAACGCGGCCATGGCTTTTGGTTCAAAAGCATAATCAACAATAACTTGGAAACCTTTTCCTTCGGCTTCAACAATAAACTCATTTCTTCCCGGTGCGTTTTTAAACGTATGTACTACTTTTTGAATCAAATTCCATGCAATATCGAATTGCCGAGCAACCGCGATGGTAATAAGAATATTCATGACATTATGTTCACCATACATTTCCGGATCAAAACGATAATCACCCACCTTAAAATGCAAACCTTCTTTATCTGAATAAATGTCTTCTGCAATACTACTTTGATCAACATTTTTTTGAGTATTTTTTATGGTATCAGTCTGACCAAAAACAATACGTCTTACTGATGCTAACGATCTCACATCCAAAAATTCAGCTGCCTCTGGAATATCTCCATTAACAATAAATGTCTTTTTTATTTCTTTCGTACCTTTTGTATAAAGATTTGCGAGCATTGTTTGGTGTTCTGGACTTAAAGAAACTACTTTTCCACGTCCATACTGCGCAGCCCTACGAAAAATATTCAATTTCGCTTCTTTGTAGTTCTCATAACTTCCATGGGATTCAATGTGTTCCGGATATAAATTCGTGAGAATCATGACATCATAGGCAATATAACGATCTCGATATTGTACCTGTCCTTCTGAAGTTGTTTCCACAATTGCGACCTCACAACCATTATCAACCATCTCACACAAGTACTGTTGGGTTTTCATTTTTCCCAACATGGTCATTTTTTGATCATTTAACATCGTTTTACCATTAACATAAAAATCAATGGTAGAAAGAGAGCCTATCTTTAATCCGACTGATTCAAACATTTGTCGTAACAAAAAAATTGTCGTGGATTTGCCACTGGTTCCTGTTACACCAATAACGAACATTTTTTTTGATGGATGCCCATACTTAACCGCTCCGTACCAGGCATACCACCAATGACGAAAATTAAAAAATGATTTCGGTAGTATTTTTTTAATCATGAAACGAAGTTGCATACTTTTTTGACAAAAAGAAGAATTTTGGATATATATAAACAATTAACTTGTTTGGAGGGGGCATGAAGAAAGAACTGTTTGGGGACATTCCCCAATGGAAACGGTTCATTTACGATGGGAGGGTCTGGATCAAGTCTGGAACCGAGTCAGCATTTCCTGCAATACCACTGAGGGAAATCAGTTCCTCTGAACCTTCGCGGAAACCACGGCTATTCAAAAAGGATATCCCCGTCCTCAAGTTCTAAAACGCCGGCCATTTCCTCAAGTGCGTGAATCGTTCCGCGAGAGTGACTGGCCGGCAAAAAATACTTTATACCAAACAAACTAATTCCGCAACGAGACTTCATAGACGACGTGTTCAATTTTCTGTACTGCCTGTTTTGCTTGATCAAATTTTGTTCGTAAATAACTCGTTAAATTAAATTCAATCAGCGCGCCAATAATTTCTTCAGCGGTTTCTCCACAACGTCGTACTGTATCATAATCCCGCCGTGTGGCTGCTTGTATGGCATACCGGTACAACTCACCAGGAACATCACAGAGCCCACCGATATAGGTTTCATCCCCTACGCGTAATTCTTTAATCCTTGATAAGGATTTTTTTTGTAAAAAAGCTAAAAATAACTTTGCTTCCACATACTCTTCGAGTCCGGCCAAATATGATCCTTCAGTAAAAAGAGCAGGAATTTTTTGATATTTTTTTTGTAATTCCTTGTATATTTTTTCTGTTTCAGTCAATTTTTCTTGAGCTTCATTTACCTTATCCCGGTGCAATGAAAAAATCGCACGTTTGGCATGATGTTGCGCGTCCCCCGTCAGTTTGATAACGTCACGACGTTTGAGCGAATACTCCAGTGCTTTATTTTTTAGATCATTGAGATACTGCGAATCAATACTAGCCATAAAAAATTAATGATGTTTTTTTAATAAAAATTTCACCAGTTCAATGATAAGAATCGTACCACAACAATAAGCAATTACCAAACCCCAGGCCACAAGAGACAAACCAGTAGTATGGATAATTATTTGTAATGCTGGAACATACATCACCAGCAATAATAACATTACCCCAAGACCAACTGCGGCATTGAGATAATAATTAGAGAATAAAGGAAAGGAAAATAAATTACCACCATTGCCACGAATGCTATATACTGAAAAAAGACATCCAAGACCCAGTGCAGTAAAAAGCATTGAACGGATCATAGTCTGATCAAATTCACGATTAAGTCCGTACCAATACATAGCCATAAGGACGAGGCTGTTTACGGTCATAATCGTTATAATAAGTTTTGCCTCATACGGTCCAATGAGTCTTGTCGAGCGACCACGAGGTGGTTCCTTCATAATCCCGGCATGAGGCCGATCAAAAGCAAGAGCAATGGCAGGAAAGGTATCTTGTACTAAATTAAGCCATAATATTTGTGCTGGCAAAAGAGCTAGGGGTAGACCAGCGATAAGACTCCCAGCAATAAGAGCAACTTCCCCAAGACTAAACGCCAATAAATACACAACTACCTTTTTGATATTCTGAAACATAGTTCTTCCCTCTTCTATTGCAGCGATAATGGTCTCAAATCGGTTATCCAATAAAACAAGATCAGCAATCTCCTTGGCAATATCAGTGCCGGCTCCCATACCAACGCCAATATCCGCACCTTTGAGCGCTGGAGCGTCATTCACACCATCCCCGGTCATAGCCACGACTTCTCCACTACTTTGTAATGCGCTGACAATTCTTATTTTATCCTCTGGATTTACTCGAGCAAAGACACATAATTTTGACAAACGTAATTGCAGTTCTGCGTCACTTAACTGGGCAAGTTCAGTTCCTGAAATGATTCCTTGATAATCAGTCACAATCCCAATTTCTTTTCCTACAGCAGCTGCAGTATTTTGCTCATCACCCGTAATCATGATAATTTTAATACCGGCTTCTTCTGCCTTCTTAATTGATTCTTTTACGTTTTCGCGCACGGGATCAGATAGGCCAATAATGCCTACTAAAGTAAGATCCTTAATGTCTGTTTCAGAAAGTTTTTGCTCACGATGATGGGGAATATAGGCCAAAGCAAGGAGACGCAGACCTTGTTGGCTCATGACCATTGTTTTCTGATCAAAATACATAAAATCAGCTTTTGTTGCGCGGTACCGTTTTCCATTTTTATCTATGTGACTAATATTAGCTCGCAAAATATCATAAGCACCCTTAATATACACGACCCGATCAGATTCAGTATCGTGTAATGTAGCCATATACTTTCTTCGACTATCAAAAGGGATCTCTGCAATTCGAGGTGAAGCAATATCCAACGCGGTTTTTGAAAATTGAGCTGAGAACGCGCATTGTGCCAAAGCAACTTCTGTGGTGTCACCGTGCCAGGTTATTTTCCCTTTTTCACTTGATGAGGTTGTAACATTATTACATTGAGCTGCAATTTTAAGACCGAGCATGGCTGTTTGATGTTCAGGATTTGCAACAGATACATGGCAAATATCCTCACGAGATAATTCATGACCGTGGATAATGAGCTGCGTTACACTCATAATTCCTTCAGTCAAAGTTCCGGTTTTATCCGTACAAATAACAGTTACTGAACCAAGCGTCTCGGCTGAAAGTAATTTTCTTACTAAACCTTTTCGTTTTAAAATAAACTGCATGCCAATGGCAAGAATAACGGTTAAAGAAATAGGAAGACCATCAGGAATTGCAGCCACAGCCAAAGCAACGGCGGTCTGAAACATAACTAAGGGCTGATAGACACTGCCTCGCAAAATTCCTATGAACAAAATAACCAAGGTAATACCAAGAACAATATAACCAATCATGCGGCTGAGAATAATTAATTGCTGTTGGAGTGGTGTTTTTACTTCTACGGTTGTTGCTACTAGTTGTGCTATGCGTCCAATCTCAGTATTACTTCCCACGGCTACAACAACAGCCTGGCCTCGACCAGCCACAACATGCGTACCTTGGTATACCATATTACGTCGATCAGCAAGAGCAATGGTTTCAGTCAAACGATTGGTATGTTTTTCTACTGACCTTGATTCTCCGGTCAACATGGACTCATTTACTTCAAGAGAAACTGTTTGAATCAAACGAGCATCAGCTGAAATTTTATCCCCGGCCTCAAGCAAAATAATATCGCCAATCGTTATATTCCGACTATCAATTTGGATTACTTTTCCATCACGGCGAACATTCACTAAAAATGTTACGACGGTCTCTAATTTTTTGAGCGCTGCATTGGCTTTATATTCTTGAAAAAAACCAACGGCGATATTGATAAGAACCGTAAAACCAATAATAATTGCATCAATGGGATCTTTTAAAAAAAGACTAATGACAAAAGCGACCGCCAGAATAATAATTAATGGATTTTTGCATTGTGAGAGGAAGATAGTAACTGCGGAAAATTTGGTGCTTGAACGAGAAAAATCATTATGACCAAAATGTTTAAGACGAATATTTGCCTCGGACATGGTTAAACCATTTTCTTGGCTTTGGACATTGGTAAATACTTGTGTTATACTTTCCGCGTGAAAATTCATAGAGAAGTAAAAAATCGTGGATTTATTTCTAGGATATAGGCAGTGAAATGAGGTCAAGACTTCTATTTCCAAGCAAACGAGAAAACGAGGTTCAGTACCCTAGCTTATTTCGAGAATACTTATTGACATTTCGTAATAATCAGTATATCATACGGTCACTAAAATCATAAGCATACAGCCATTTTTTTCTATTTAAGATCTATTCCGACAAGATAATTGGTAGTATTGTATACAAAATTATTTCAATAAGACCTGGTAGCTCAGCTGGTAGAGCAGCAGCCTTTTAAGCTGATGGTCGCGGGTTCGAACCCCGCCCGGGTCACAGAAAAATCTCCGTTAAGGGGATTTTTGTTTTGGAAAATCCTTTTTTGTTGAAAGATTAGCGATAATTTTGGTGTTCGATCCAATATTTCTTGATAGGTCGGTAACTCTTCAAAAACAAGACCAAATAATGCCTGTTGCCGGGCTATATTTTGCTTATCTAAAAGCAATTCTTCAAGGTGTTCGACCAAATAGTTGGCGCAATTAATAAAGCTTTGAATATCACTCTCAGTCACATCAGATTTCTGTTTAAACTTTTCAGCATTAACGATCTCTTGGTCCACCCCCTCAATTTTCTTTTCTAGGGCTTCTCGGACGACTTGGCTAGTGGTATTAATGATTGTTTCAATGAGTTTCTCCTTTTCAGATTTAAGTGTAGTTATATTTTTACCCACCTCGATTGAGGTATGTAAAACCTCTTTTTGCCGTAAACGCCAGGTATCCTTTAAAACAAACTCAAAAGTCTGCATAAAATTCCTATCCAGCTCTAAAGACTTCACAAAACCCTCTACATTTTGTTCAAATTTAACCTTAGGTATACCAACATATTTATGACCCTGTTTCTTTCCCCCACAATGATAGGTTGGGAAATATTCTCCAGATTTTCCCTTTGGAGAACTTCCTAAATACCCTTTTTTACATTCAGAGCACAGAACACAACCTTTAAAAGGAAAGAGTGGGTTTTGTCTACTTAATACCTTTTTTATTTTAATTGATTTTTGATTAAACAGTATCTGGAACTGCCCCTCAGATAATTCTTCAATGAATACCTTTCCCCTATTTGCCTCATTAAAGATTTTAATTGACACTAGACCATCAAATTGGGCTTTAACTGCTTGGTAACGAGTCCAACCCCTTACTATAATTCCACAATAAATAGGCCGTTGAATATACCGTTGTAATCTTTTCTCAGTAAGTGGCTCACCGCCCTTTTCACCAATAATTTTTTCATGACCACTATCCCAAGCATTCATTGGTCTGGTTCTAAAGCCCATACTGTTAACTTCATTAACAATTTGAGTATCCGAATATTGACCAGAGGCCCTCATCTCAAACATCTTTTGTATAAAATGAGCTTTTTCTGGATCAGGAATTTGAATGGTTTTCTTTTTTCCACCAACATAAATTTTATCATTCAAAAATCCCTCATTAGCGGGACCAATTTGGTATCCTTGCTGAACCAGCGATATTTCAGCTCCAATAAGCCGGGTCAAAATGCTTCGTACTTCATCACGTGAAACATCAGCTTTGAGTGTTTCTGCTAAACCACTAGGACTATGTTTACTCCAGGAATACTCAAAACCTAGATGATCTAAAGTATTTACCATTGGTTGAATAAGCCCATAACTATCAACAAGTTCTACACCACAAGCAGTGAGTCTCTCTTTTATTTCTTGATACTGTTTACTTCCTGCCCGCGTCAACCGGTCTATATCTCGAAATACGAAATAATCAATTTTAACTTTGCTTTTTTCTACGTATTCAAGAATTTCATCTATTACCGGACGATCTTCTTTTCTACCAGAGGTAGAATCACGCCATATTTTAAGAATACGGGCTTGAAGTTTAACTTCAGCAATCTTACTACAAATTTGTTCCTGAACATCAAGGCTTTCACCTTCTTGGGCTTGTTTAGTAGTACTTACCCGACAGTAAATTATGGCATTTTTTTGCATATTCATATGAAATTTCCTACACCTACATCATATCAAAATTATGTTGCTCCAGCTAATCATTTGAACGAAGAGTGGGGTATTTTGTCTGCCGAGCAATCAACCAGGAATCAAACAATATACCAGCTAACTGATATTGCGTGTCTCGTAATTCCGCGATCTGCTCCTCAGTCATTTGAGAAGCACGGGATCCGAGTTTCAATTTGAATTCTTCAAGGTTGATCATGTTTTTAAACTACTCAGACAATATTTGATTTTCAATCATCCCCTTATATCTTCTACTTCGATACTCTAGATAAAGACACTTTCGACAACCAATAAGCGATGTTTGGATAGGATGGCGATACATCACACCGACCGCTAAACTACACTGGGGGCATATAAACCATAATCTATCGCCGCCATGATGAAGTTTTTTGTTAGTAAGCTTAATAATGAACCCATCAATTTCAACCGTTGCCTCAATCAGAGCTTGTTTTAAGCTACACCTGAGTGACTGAATAGCCTTTTCAATCCTAAGATTCGGGCACTCTTCCACTAAATATTTTTTTCCTAAATTATTAAGGGGTAATGGTTTCATTTAGGTTAGTATTAGCATTTAATTGCTGATTCTGAGCCACAAAAGCATTATGAGTTTTAACATTTATCTGAATCATTGGACTTTTAAACTGTTTAAGGGCGGATAAAGCACTAATAAACTGCCGATTAGCCCGATCAATTTGTTTACTGAGCATAGCCAAGTGTTTCGTTCGATTTTCGCTTAGATACTCACCCGCTTCAATACAGATGTTAAACCTACGAGTATCATCAAGTAATCTTATATAGGCATTTACAATTACCTGGCTCAAAGCTTTTTCACTAGGCATTTTACAGTCGTATTCCTTATTCAAATTATTCGCAAATTCTATAGCTAACGGTGAATAATTTTCATTCATTACCCCAATTAACGCATGGTGGTTATCTAGCCCAAAAATCATTGCGGCATCTCTGAGTAATTTTTGAGCATCTTTATCCATGGAGGCAACTCCGTCACTATCAATCAACTTCGAGAGTTTCTCATTTAGTCTCTTGAGTATGTTATCTGGCTCTAAACCTGTTGTAAGATGAGGTATAACGCTAGTCCTCATCTCCTGCGGATCGAACGCTTTTTTTATGTTTCCATTTTTTTTAACAACTTCGTTGGACATATTTAAATACTAAAAATTAGGAACCAATTGGGAGATCACCCCCTTCTGTGATAGATAAAGTATCGTTATCATCGTTTATATCGTTATTTTGGCTTACTGTGTGGGTAAAAAATGACGGTATTGTTTCTGTGATAGTGTTAACGCCAATAACATCGTCACTATTATTGAATAAAGAATTAGCCTCAAGTAGCGGTGTAACGGTATCAACGATATTTTTCACCTGTTTCTCAAGTATGATTATTCTTTTCTTGTTTCTGTTATCGTGTAGTAACTTGATGCCATCTGTTGCTAAATTAGTTTTTAGCTCATTCAGTCTGCGACTTAGTGAGTTAGCTGCTTTTGGCCACTCTTTTTCTTTTTCAACACTCACACCATTTAGCTTGGCAATGTCAGTTAATAAAGTTAATAATTCCGATGGCGTGCCTTCCCACTGATGTATACTTTCCAACAACGACCTGACGGCAGATGCCACCAGGCTTTCGCTCAGAACCTGTTCATTCTGACCACTAATATTCTTGATATACGCTCTCGTAAAGGCTTCTTGGCCATAACCAAGCGCTTCGGCTATTGCGCGTCCCCAAAGGGCAAAATCTGCCATTCTAGGAAGTTGTGGGAGCTGGATTGAGTCTCTTATGGCCATCGCTTTCGATACCGCATTAAAAACACCACCGAGTATAATTGGGCGCTCAATTTCAAAGTTCTTCCATAATTCTTGTTCTGAACATCGTTTGTCGGGTTCAATTCTCTCTAATTCCAAAAGAATGCTACGCTCCAATAGATCGGGTTTAGTAATTGCTAGATTAATGCCATTAATCCCTATACACCTGCGGAAAGAGTAAATAACGTCATCGTCGTCGGAATATAGCTCTCGCTTGGAGAAACCGTCACCAGTTATTGCCTTACAAAGCGTATCTGAAGTATCAGTCGATAATGCAGAAACATTATCGAAGAATAAACTCCAATGGTGGGAAAAGAGTTGGGTTAGTTCGTTTGCATCTCGGGGGAATGTTGCGGCTTCGATGCTCGAAGGGTCTATGAGTTTGCGCAAAATCCTACTAAGCATTGACTTAGCAGAGCCCTGTGCGCCGTGGACACTAAGCAGTGGGTGGGGAAAATCCGGAATGTAGCAAGCGACTAAAAATACTAGCAACAATAATTGGTTATCAACATCCGCAATATTAACAAAACTCAATAAACGTTTTACATCTCCACCAATCGCCGGTGCAACCTGTGCTTGTTGGTGTGCGTATCTTCTGAATATAATCGGTGGGGCACTAACTACCTCCCAGCCCGCCACAGTTATTTTTATTACCTGCCAATCAGGGTTTGCCATGTCATACCAAATAGCATCGCTTTGAGAGGCGACACGATTAAACAAAGTGTATTCTTCACCATCAAAACAAGCCTTTCCTTCAAGGACGCTCAGTGCCGTGTTTAGCGCCTCTGAAGAGATGGCTTTGCTAGTAGAATCCCAAAATATTTTGTTTGCCCAACGACGAAAACTTTTACTACGACATGGCCAAATCTCAAGATGATTACCTATCGGTAATCTGACGTGCGGATCGTGGTACTCATTTTGAAACAACACTAAACCATCTGTCTGTTCTATTATTTTTAAAAGCTGACTACTTTGTGATTCACGTTGTTTCATTTCATCTTTTTCATTTTGTTTCTCAATCCGACTACGCTTCTCTGCCTGTTGAATACTATTAAACACAGCCCGTAATTCCTGCTCTGGTAACGGTGGTTTATTTTTTTGATTCCACATTACGCCGATTTCCCACACTGATGCCGATTCATTCAGCGCAAACGCTCGGAGAAGTTTGCCGAATACTTTAGTTGCATTTTCATTTCTCCCACCCTCATTGGTTCCCTGTAGAATCTTCTCCCAATCTTTTTTGATTTGGTTTTTAGTAAATAAATGAATAGGAAATTCGGCACGATCACCATCAACGAAACTCCACTCATATTTTTGACCAGACGCATGAACACTCGGAGGAGCAACTACATATCCGCCGTCGTTACGGCAGTCAACCCCTTGGTAGAGAGCTGTACCTTGGGGGGCATCAGGATGGTATTGATAATAATAATGCCACCCGCCCCCGCCAGTTTTTACAATCCAAGTCATTGGAAGATTCAAAGTTTTCAGCGTTTCAAGTCCATCTGATTTTGCATCAACATCAACGACGGAAATACCAGAAACTTTACCCGTAACGATTCCAATGCTGGCTGTCGGAGACTTTGTCCACCACTGGCGGACTTCCTCCTCTGTGGCGAGTCTTGTTTGATATTCCTTCCATTCCACAATCGGTTTCTTATCTCTACCAACCGGTATCACTGAGAAACCCGTTTCCAGATAGTGAAGTGCATCGTCAACGTTAGATTTTTGATTGCTCATAAGCATTTTCATTGGTAGATGATATTTTATAAATCTCTAAGAGATAGGATTCAGAATCTGGGTCTTTTATCATTCCCACTTCAATTTCCAGATCCCACAAGCTTATGTTATTTGTTATTAAAAATAGCTTGGGCCGTCCGGATGGCATCGATCATCTCGTGGGCGTAGATCTTTAAACGTTTAGAGAGTAACTTCGCCAGAATTGCCTCACATTTTCCTTTGTCCTCAAAACGAAAATGGATTGATCCGTTTTCGTTTTCGTATCCATCCACTTCGCAATGGGACGCCAGAAGAGCATAAATTTCGAACCTGTCTTTGGTCCGATAAAATTCCACATAACGCATATGCATTAGTTAAGGTTAAAAGTAGGTATTACTATGATAATAAAAAAACACACATTGGTTTAATGCGTGTTTTTGAAATTATTTAGCTAGATTAAGCTCTTTTTTGCATGGTGTTAACAAGTGATAACACCAAAAT
>JAHFIE010000068.1 GCA_023246565.1 Candidatus Magasanikiibacteriota bacterium | reverse complement strand
GAGAAGCACACCTTCGGTGAGCTGAAGAGCACCGAGCACGAGGTGTGCAACCCCGGAACCGCATGCGACGATCGGTTCTCCATGCCCATCTTCATTCACCCGGACGAGGAACGAATCCTCGTGGGAGCCGGGGCGTACAAACGCCGCCGACTTCGCGAGATCAACCTCATGCCCCGGCTCCCCGAGAACGAGATCGACTACCAGGACATCAAGGACACCTGATCCCCTCACCACGGCCACGAAGACGATGCCACTACAATCTCTGATGTTAACCATTAACCATAGAGATTGGAGGATTGTTTTCTCAAAGACGAAGGTCTGCGAGTAATAACAGAATTGGCATCGTCTTTTTGTTTTATTTGATTTAATTAGTAAAAATCCCCCCAGCATTGCCGGGGGGATTTTTACTATTCATTTGTTTAAACCTTTGCCAATTTTACTTTCGTAAATGCTTGACGATGACCGCGTGATCGTTTATAGCGAACTTTACGTTTGTATTTTACGACCAATATTTTTTTATAACGACCCTGTTCTTCAACAACAGCCTCAATGGTGCTACCATCCAAATATGGTTTTCCAATCTTAACATCAGAACCATCATCTTCAGCAGTAAGAAGAACTTTATCAAAAATAATTTTTCCTCCGACATCAGCCGGAAGCTTTTCAACCTTGAGCGCCTGTCCGGCGCGAACAAGATATTGTTTACCACCCGTTTCAATGACTGCCAACATACAATTAAGTAAAAATTATCGATTTATCATTACCTTTTTCACAAAGGTAAATAGCAGGCAGAGTATAGCTGAAATTCTAAAACTCGTCAATACCCTGCTCAGTAACCCCCTTAGAGCTTTACAAAAAGACTTAAAAAGAATAAAATTATGATGACCGAGCCTGGTTTAATCCGCCAAAACTCCCCCTTCCCACGGCTCTGTCACGCGGTTCCGGATTATTTTCGCTTTTGGAAGTTCTGTCCCGGACTTTCCAAAAATGAGGTGAACCGGAACCGCACCTCACCCTATTCCCCCCCAAGGGAATTTTTTTATAATTCTTGTAAGGTATCTCCAATCTTCAAATCATGTTTTTCACTCCAACCTGCAGGAAGCTCAAGAACAAGCGTAGATGGTTTACGCGGATAATACCGGCGTAATTTCTCATCCGGAACATCGGTTTCAATGGGAATTTTTGACGCAATGTCCACTACCTTACCTTGCACAAACCAAACAATATCAAGGGAAAATCTCGTATCGCGCATCACAAAACCATGTTTACCCGGCATATCAAAGACAAAGAGCATTCCATCATAGGGAGCAAGAGTATCTCGACCACCCAAACCCTTATGGTGTCGATAAGCATTATCAGCAACCAAAACATGCAGTGTTTGTCCGGCAAGAAGTAACGTTGTTTTTGGCCAATATAATTTATAAAATTGTAAACCAATGAGCGCGATAACAAATAAAATCAATGTGCTTTTGACACGAAGAGAGATTTGTTTTTTTGGTTGGGAATTTATTTCTTCCATAGATGACGACGCTGACGATAGGATAAATATGTTCCAAGGCCAGCCATTACTCCGGCAAGAACCACAAGTGCTAAAAGTTTATAGTGATTGGATAAGGTAAGCGCGCTTAACCCAAACACGAGTGAAATACCATAAAATAAGAGAACGGCTTGCGGCTGAGTGAGTCCAGCGTTTACTAATTTAAAATGCAGATGTTCATTATCCCCCACAAAAATCGGTCGTTTATTTTTAAACCGATGGTAAATAACACGAGCCACATCAAGCGCTGGTATGCCCATGACGAGGAGTGTTGTAATAATTTTACTTCCTGAAATAATAGCTAAAACACCGAGCAAAAAACCAGTAAGAAGACTACCACCCTCACCAAGAAAAATTTTTGCTGGATAAAAATTCCAGATTAAAAAACCAAGACAGGAGCCCGCGAGAACAAGGGCCATAAAACCAACTTCTGGTTGATACCATGCTGGCTGTTTTGTTAAGAAAAAAATTACGAGCGCTCCAATGGCTACGACACCAGCAACAAGACCATCCAAGCCATCCAAAAACTTTGTGGTAAACATCATACCCATGAGCCAGAAAAAAAGCATGATGTCGAGCAACCAAAAAAAATGAGAAAAATCCAATACACCACCAAAGGGATTCGTAATAATCGTTGGACCAATACCAAACGCAAGAATAGTCAAACTCGCCAACACGGGAAACCAAATTTGCTGTCGGGGCTTCAAATTGTACCGATCATCAAGAAGACCACCAATCATAATAATCGTAGCACTAGCAAACATTCCAAACAAAGATCCAAAAGTAATAGTATGAAAAAAAATTATACCACTTACCTGACCAAGTACTATAAGCCCAAAAAAAGTTATATAAATAGCCAAACCACCACCAAGTGGTAATGGTTTTTGATGAATTTTTCGATCTTCAGATTCTGGTCGATCAAGAATTCTACACCGTCGCATAAACCAGGCGACGAAGGGGGTGACCAAAGAACCTACAACAATTGCTACGATAAGAACAGCTATTTCTCCCATAGAAAATGGTCAATAATTGAGAGATTATACTACAGGGTATCTCTAATTTCAAGCTGTTTCTTTTCCTTTTTGAATCGTTATCGCTATTTTTTCACCAAGAACAACCGTGTCTCGACGTTGCAACTCACCACCAAGAATCATGCTCGCAAGTTTATCTTCAACATATTCTTGAATAGCCCGACGCATAGGACGGGCACCAAACTCTGGATCAAATCCTACCTCTGCCAAAGCATCGAGCGCGCTCTCTTCAACACGGAGTTCAACCCCTCTTTTTTCCAAATCTTTTGCAACTCGTTTGAGCATATATGAAGCAATTGTTTTGATTTCATCACGGGTCAATGGCTTAAATACAATAATACCATCAAAACGATTGAGAAATTCAGGGCGATAATATTGTTGTAATTCTCGGCGTATAAGACCCTCACGAATTTCTGAAACCGTTTTATGCGCTCGGATCTCTTCTTGAACATATTTCGTTCCTGCGTTTGATGTGGCAATAATAATGGTATTCGTAAAATCAATCACCCGTCCAACACTATCAGTCAAACGACCATCATCAAACACTTGTAAAAATAAATTTAAAATATTAGCATCTGCTTTTTCTAATTCATCAAGAAGAATAAGTGAAAATGGTTTTTCACGAACTGCTTCAGTCAGAAGACCGGTTCCTTGGCTTCCGGGCTGACCAATAAGACGATAGACGCCACTCTTGTCCTGGTATTCACTCATATCGACGCGAATCATTCTATTTTCATGACCAAAATAAACTTCTGCAATGGTTTTTGCAAGTTCAGTTTTACCCACGCCAGTTGGACCAAGAAACAAAAAGTTAGCTATGGGTCTATTTTGTGAACGAATTTCTGCCCGAGCCCGTCGCAGTGCGTTCGCAACCAAGGCAACGGCTTCACTCTGACCAACAACTCGTTTATGCATTTCTTCTTCAAGACGTAATAATTTTGTTGATTCGTCTTCTGAAATTGTTGTAGCTGGTATGCCTGTTTTCAATCCAATGACTTCTGCGATATCATTTGCCGTGACAAACGGCTCACCACCATGTTTTGTGTGAGCCAAACTCGCACCTTCACTCATAAGAGCCAAAGCACTCTCGGGTAAATACTGATCTTGCATAAATCGCCCGGCCAAATTTACACAAGCTGCGATTGCGTCGTATGAAAAGAAAACATGATGTCGATACTCTTCGTAACCAGCTTTTGATTCCAAAACTTGAATACTTTGATTCGTATCCATAATCGGGACATCAACCTTGGCAAACACTGAACTCATTTCTGTGTTCGCAATGTGGCGATGAAACCCATCAGGATTTGCCGTAGCAAGCGTCAAAAAATTTCCACTTCCCAAATATTCTGCCAAAGTCTCGGCAACATTCATACCAACTTTATCTTGGCTTTCTGTACCATTGCCGGTCATTAAATCAGTGATATTGTTAACGACCAATATAATATTTCGCGCTTTGGATAATTCACGCATGATACGAATAAGGCGTTCTTGCGCTCCAGAAATCGTGGTTCCTGCAAGTAACGTTGATGTTGAAAGTTGTACTAACCGCTTGTCTTTCAGACGTTCAGGGACTCGGTCAGCAATCATACGTTCGGCAATGCCTTCGATAATCGTCATTTTACCAACACCGGGCGGACCAACAAGTAAAACACTTTGCTGGCCGCCTTCGATCACCCGAAAAATCTGTTC
>JAHFIE010000067.1 GCA_023246565.1 Candidatus Magasanikiibacteriota bacterium | reverse complement strand
GATCCTGAAGTGGCGAACATGCAAAAACATTCGCCATTTGAAATTGTGGCTGATGGTGAACGTCCTAAAGTTAAAATGGGGGATAAAACCTACACTCCGCCAGAAATTAGTGCCATGGTGCTGCGCAAATTAAAAGAAGACGCTGAAGCAAAACTGGGTGAAAAAATTGAAGAAGCGGTTATTACGGTTCCCGCTTACTTTGATGATTCACAGCGCCAAGCGACCAAAGATGCTGGCGAAATTGCTGGTCTCAAAGTCCGTCGTATCATTAATGAACCAACCGCAGCAGCATTTGCGTATGGTTTTGACAAAGCCAAAGATCAAAAAATCGCCGTGTATGATTTAGGTGGTGGTACCTTTGATATTTCCATTTTGGAAATCGGTCATGATACTGATGCCGAAGGTGGACATTCGACTGTGGAAGTTCGCGCGACGAATGGTGATACGCATCTTGGCGGTGATGATTTTGATCAAAGAATTATTCAATGGATTATTGATGAATTCAAACGAAGTGAAGGGATTGATCTTTCCAAGGACGCGCTCTCATTGCAACGAGTAAAAGACGCTGCTGAAAAAGCAAAGATTGAACTTTCAAGTACGGTGGAAACAGAAATTAATGAACCATTTATTACTGCTGGTGCAGACGGTCCAAAACATTTAAATGTAAAATTATCCCGTGCTAAATTAGAAGAATTAGTCATGGATTTAGTAGAAAATACCTTAGTACCAACCAAAAAAGCTTTGGAAGATTCTGGTTTTTTTTCGAACCAGCTCGACGAAATAATTCTTGTGGGGGGTATGACGCGTATGCCGCTGGTGCAAAAGAAAGTCGAAGAATTTTTTGGCAAAAAACCAAATGCCAGTGTAAATCCTGATGAAGTAGTGGCTGTTGGTGCTGGAATTCAGGCAGGACAATTGCAAGGGGATTTGGGAAAAGAAATTCTTCTCCTTGACGTTACGCCACTTTCGCTTGGTATTGAAACCATGGGTGGTGTTATGACAAAATTAATTGACCGTAATACTACGATTCCAACAAGCAAAGCACAAACATTTTCCACAGCTGCTGATAACCAACCAAGCGTAGAAATTTTGGTTCTTCAAGGAGAACGTCCCATGGCAGCAGATAATAAAACGCTTGGTCGTTTTCATCTTGATGGTATTCCCCCGGCACCACGTGGCGTGCCACAAGTGGAAGTTAAGTTTGATATTGATGCAAATGGTATTTTGAGTGTGTCAGCCAAAGATAAGGCAACGAACAAAGAACAATCAATTCGCATTGAAGCTTCCTCTGGTCTTTCAAAAGAAGAGATTGAAAAAATGAAAAAAGAAGCTGAAGCAAACGCGGCTGATGACGCGAAAAAGCGTGAATTGATTGAAACACGCAACTTGGCCGAGACTATGGTGTATACTACGGAGAAGATGATGAAAGACGTGGAAGAAAAAAAGATTGCAGTAACTGACGACGAAAAGAAAAAAGTTACTGATGCATTGGAAAAAATGAAAGGCCTTAAAGATAGTACAGATCTTGAGGCCATTAAAAAAGCTTCAGAAGAATTGTCTACAGCAGCTCAAGTTGTTGGGACAAAAATGTATTCCGCCTCCGCTCCTAACGGAGCTACTGCGGACAAGCAAGCCGAAGAAAATTCTGGTGAGAAAAAAGAACCCTCATCCACTAAAACTTCGACGGACGAGGAAGGGCCGATTGAAGGTGAAGTGGTTGATGATAAAAAATAATCAACAGACGTCGAGATCCCCGAGAGTGGGGGTCTTCGGTTTGAGGGATTATTGACATAATGGTATGGTCAAACAATTTGGTTTTATTATCGCATCCAGTGTTATTTTTATTGGTCTTGGTTGTGTGAATTCAAAAAATTCAGATCAGCAAAATTCTTTGGTTCGTTCAAAACCCTATGGATCAGATGCGCCAGTTCCTGCTGAACAAGTCAATGCGCCTGACGCATCAATGTATAATGAAGAAGATACGGGTGATCCCTTTGCCAACCGAGCCGCAGTAGGACCAACCATTAAACCAGAACCGAATGTCGAATAATAATTGACGATTCCGAGATACTAATATCATTATGTCCAAAGATTATTATAAAATTCTTGGTGTTGATAAAAATACTTCTACTGAAGACATTAAAAAAGCTTTTCGTAAATTAGCTCATCAACATCATCCGGATAAAAAAGGTGGTGATGAAGCTAAATTTAAAGAGCTCAACGAGGCTTTTCAAGTTTTAGGCAACGAAGAAAAACGTAAACAATACGATCAATTCGGTGCTGATTTTGAGCAGCAAGGTGGATTTGGTGGTGGTGCTGGCTGGGAAGATTTTATGCGCGCAGCACGGGGCGGCCAAGGTGGTTTTGGAAATAGTAATTTTGATTTTAGTAGTTTTGGTGATGTTTTTGGCGACATGTTTGGTTTTGGTGGCGGTGGTCGAAATAGTGGAGAACGACGCGGTAATGACATCCAGGTCGATGTTCAATTGGATTTTAGAGATGCAGTTTTTGGTGTTGAAAAAGAAATTCAGCTTACCAAAATAAATGCGTGTGATGTCTGCGGTGGTAATGGCGCTGAACCAGGCAGTAAACTAAAAGAGTGTCATGAATGTCGTGGACAAGGACAAGTTCGTCGTGTTCAACAAACAATTTTAGGAGCTATACAAACCGCGGTTGTTTGCGCAACGTGCCATGGTCATGGCCAAAGTCCAGAAAAAATATGTAAACATTGTCGAGGTGAAGGTCGAGGGCGGAGTGAATCAAAGTATAGAATAAAAATTCCTGCTGGTATTGATTCTGGTGGCACTATTCGTTTGTCAAATAAGGGCGAATTTCCCGGTAATGGTGGTGTTGCCGGTGATCTCTATGTTCGTGTCCATGTTCGTCCTGATACGCGATTTGTCCGTGATGGAAATGATATTCATACTGAAGAACACATTAGTTTCCCTCAAGCAGTGCTCGGGAGTACGATTGAAATTGATACCCTTGATGGTCGTAAAAAAATAGCAGTTCCGGAAGGTACACAACCACATCAACAAATTCGATTGCGTAATCTGGGGGTACCGGAAATTAATAGTTCTCGGCGTGGAGATCAGTATATTAAAATTATTGTTGATGTTCCTAAGAAATTGAATCGTTCTGCAAAAAAACTTATTGAACAATTGGAAGGAGAAATAGAAAAGTAAGCCTTCAAACAAGAATTTAGTATTTGTTTAATCCAACACTGGATTCTGGCTTTCGCCAGAATGACATAACACCGAATCCTGACTGGATTTTATGCCGATGACAATCATGAAAAGAATGACAAATAAAGATTTAAGATAAAAAATAAAGAATACTCAAATCTCTTAGATTTTATAAAAACATCCCGACTTGTCGGGATGTTTTTTCTCTTAAGACTACAATTTAATTATAGACTTAGGGGATTGGGGGCGGTGTGGGTGGGTCAAACACCGCCTAGGTGATCGTCGAATCCTCCTCGTCCTCGATGTCCCAGACTTTGATCTCTTCGCCTTCTGGATCTTTGTCAGGCACTGAGGCGCGATACATGATCCGGGATCGATGTTTGGGTGGTCGTGATTCTCGTGACTTGACGATTGACTCCGAGACTGTGGACTGCCCTGGTTTAGCCAGGCCTTCCAAGCGCGAAGCCAAGTTCAAGGCTTCACCACCAGCGGCATCGAATTTCACTTCCTCGGGGTCAGTGGTCTGGTTGCACCAGAGCACATCACCTTTGGCAATGCCTACCCGTAGGGTAAGACCCAGGGTACCTTTTGCCACTTGGTGGAACTCTCGTGCCACCTCGATAACCGCGTCCTCGGCGTCCTCGATCGAGTTGTACTTGCATCTCTCATACTTTCTCCGCGGCCAATCCGCGTAAGCAATGATGAGAGCATCACCAATACGCTTGAACGGGAAAAACCCGTATTGCCGCGCAATGGCTTCGAGCAGCTCGAAGAGTCGGGTCATGATTTGGTGAGTTTTAATCGGACCCCAGCCTTTCGAAAGACGTTTGTAGCCCTTCACGTCAGACTGGAGGATGATGGTGGGGAGAATGATGGGTTCGAAGGTCCCGTCGAGCAGGGCGTCGGCAACACCCAGACTCGGAGCGCCTTTTTCGAAGCGCTTTCGCATCCTTCTTTGTTCAGCTGCTTCAGCCTCGGCTCTGGCCTGTTCAGCCTCGGCTTTTAGCTGGGCGATCTCAGCCGCAGCTTCTGCAGCTTGTGCTCGTGTTTCCGCGAACTGACGAGCAACTCGTTCTGTTTCGGCTTCCGCCTCCTTCGCACGGGTTTCGGCTCGCGCTGTCGCCGCGTTCATGAGCGCGATGTTGAGCTTTTGCTCTT
>JAHFIE010000028.1:3193-15565 GCA_023246565.1 Candidatus Magasanikiibacteriota bacterium | reverse complement strand
TTAGGCTGTCAAATGCGGGCGTAATTCGCCGCTCAAAAAAATTGAGCCGGTAATCAGAATGGCGTCATTATTTTTCGCTTGCTTTCGCGTCCAGATAAGTGCTTCTTTTGGGTCAAGAAACATATGGTTTTTGCTTTGGGGAGCATAGCGTTTCGCATACTTCACCAAGACTCGTGGATCCTGGACTTTACGAAAAGGATTGATGGTCTGGCGGGTACTAATAATCATGGTTGGTTTAAGACGAGCAAGGCTTTTCATCATTGGAGCAATATTTTTATCATGAGAAAAACCAATGATAAGAAATAGGTTGTTCCATGATAATTTTGAGTTCATCATGGCAATAACCGTATTGTTTATTTTATCAGGATTATGAGCGCCGTCGAGAATTATCAGTGGTTTTTTTGCAATAATTTCAAAACGTAATGGTTGGGGCGCGTTCTGTAATCCTTTTTCTATAATCTTTGCAGAGATTTGTAAATGATTGGCTACGGCAAGAACAAGAGCTTGATTTTGTGATTGATTGGTTGCTGCGTCTTTTACTTTCTTGACCGTGGTGAGTGGCACTTTATGTTTGTTACATTCGCGGGTGATGATGGCGCGTATTCGTGGATTTGTTTCAGCAGTAAAAAAAACACTGCCAGGTTTTATAATCCCGATTTTTTCATAGGCAATTTTTTCTTTGGTGGTTCCAAGGACTTCGGTATGGTCAAGTCCAATAGTGGTAATAACACCAATATCAGGACGAGGAATAACATTCGTTGCATCATACCGACCACCACAACCTACTTCGATGACTGCCCAGTCAACCTTTTGTTCAGCAAAATAATACAAAGCAATCGCAGTTGTGAGATCAAAAAAGGATACCATGCTATAGGGGCTCTGACGAAGATATTCATTTAATTTCGGTTTAAGTTCACCAACAATTCTGATGAAATCTTTTTTTGACATGGGCTGGTGCTGTATTTGCCAGCGTTCACGGAGATATGTTGGATGTGGTGAAACATAGAGACCGGTTTTTTTACCATTCGCTTGAAGAATCGCTGACAAATAACTGCAGACTGAACCTTTGCCACTAGTCCCCGTCACATGGATATAATGAGGGATTTTTTTTCCCGGATTACCAATGAGATCAAGAAAAAATTGTAATCGTTTAAGATACTGAACACATTGTCGTGTGTCAGTCATGTATTCTTGTCGGGGAAGATTGGTAAGGGAGAGAAGATACCGTTCGGCTTCTTGGTACGTCATGTGGTTTCACTGACAGAGTATTTTGGATTGAGGGTTAAGAAGGATTTTTCCAGTTTTACGGCTCGAGCAGCTAAACTAAGGAGGTAATTAAAAGCAATGTAGGTAAGCGTAATGCCCAAAGCCATAAGAAGACGCTCTTTCCATACAATAGGGATGAGACTCATCCAGAGTGTTGCTTTCATGTTTAATCCCCATATCCATAAAGCGCCACCGAGGGCATGTTGGGTAAATGTGGCGCCAAGTGCTCGAGCAAAAATGTATTTTTGGGAAAAAGGATATGCTACAAAAGGGATAATCCAGTACAAAGCAAATGGCCAAGCATTTCTGCCTTCGGGGTGTGCGAGGAAAGCAAGAATAGAAAAGAGGGGAATCATGAGTGTCCAACGAGTATGTTTGGCAAAATAAAGCGCGGCCGCGAGAATAGGGAAAAATCGAATAATCGTGGCAGTATCAAGCTGAAAACCATTGATAGCCCAATTCACTAATTGCATGACAAACACCAGAAGAACACCGGGGAGCGAACCAACGAACGCGCCGATGATGGGGCCATAGAAGTCAAAGAGACTGAATCGTAGGTTTGTTGCGCCGAGTAATTTACTGAAAGGAATTTGCATGGCAATAAACCCAATAACCACGAACATAACAATGATACTGATTTTTTTTGTAGTAGGGGACATAGAAAATAGAAACTTATATTTGTGAGAATCCAGTTTCGAATAATGTCATTCTGACGAAAACCAGAATCCAGTATTTATTTAGCCCAATTCTGGATTCTGGTTTTCGCCAGAATGACAAACATCGAACAATACAAAATAAAACAATGCGCTCAATTTTCTTGCATGTTATATCATAGTAATTATTATTCTGGTCTCCAACCAGCGCTTATTTCGAGGTTGGTTCCATTACAATAGTGATTTTCATCCGCGACCAAGAATACCACGGCACGCGCGACAGCGTCAAACGGAATGAGGGGAATTTTTTGGTCTGGTCGAACACCGGTTGGTAAGACTCCGGGACTAACAAGATTAATAGTTACGTTAGTTCCCATAAGTTCGGTTGCCAAACTTTTGGTGAGTATGACGAGCCCGGTTTTACCAATATAATAGGGGGTAGTGAGAGGTCGTGCAGTAATTTGGTCACAACCCACTGAACCGAAATTAATGATTCTTCCAAAATTATTATGGATCATGTTTGGTAAGAATGCTTGTGACAGCTGCCAGGCAATTGAAACATTATGTAAAATACAATCATTAAATTCACGTGTCGTTGTTTTTAACAGAGGTTTATAGATAAAACTACCTAGGGTGTTTATGACAATATCTACAGGGTCAGCAACAGTAATAAGTTTTTTTATACCGCTTGGTTTAGTAAGATCAGCTTTGATAATTTTTTTAGCATGAATTTTTTTAGCCAGGGTTTCTGTTTCTTGTTTATTGGTATGATAATGAAGTACCAAGTCATAAGAACCAGTAGCATGAAATTGTTCAGCGCAGGCCTTACCAAGACGAGCACCAGCACCGATAATAAGAATAGTTTTTTTCATACAATAGTATAACTTGTTCCGTCACTATGCTTAATGAAACTCTTTAATTCAAGTTGTGTCAACCATGACGATATCTGTGAAATAGGTTTTTGTAATTGTCGTGCTAATTGGTCACTCGTCATTTTTTCATGGGACAGAAGTCGCATAATTGCTTGTTCTTCTATTGATAATGTTACCCAGGTATTTTGTGTTTTGTTTTTGGGTGTGGATAATAAACCAAAATATTCCAAAATAGTTTCTGATGAAAGAATAACTAGTGCTCCTTGTTTAATCAGTTGATTGCATCCTTTTCCTGATTCAGAAAAAAGAGGGTGGGGCACTGACAAAACATCGCGGCCATTGTCGAGCGCGCAACTGGCAGTAATGAGTGCGCCTGATTTTTCCGGTGCTTCAATAACCAGTGTTGCTTGAGCCAGACCAGCAATAATTCGATTGCGAGTAGCAAAACTATAGTGCGTTGCCGGTGTTCCTGGTGGGTATTCTGAAACAAGTGCTCCACCATTATCAAGAATTGTCTGGGCAAGTCGCCAGCTTATTTGTGGGGTTATATTATTATCATCAACACCTGATCCTAAAACAGCAATGGTTGTTCCTTTGACCGAAAGAGCAGCTTCGTGCGCAGCTGAATCAATTCCCATGGCGAGTCCAGAAATAATACCAATAGTTTGGGCCGCTACGTTTGGCACAAGCGCGTTTACAACGTCATAACCATACTGAGTTGCTTTTCGTGTTCCAACCACAGCCAAATAGCGAAGTTCTGCTAATGTCCCCCGTATGAAAAGAGCATAGGGTGGGTCATAGATTGTTTTGAGAAGTGCGGGATAGTGTGGATGGGTATAATGAAGACAAATGATATCGTTGCGTTGTAAAACAGTTTCGGCTTGGGCACTATCAAAACAATTTCGCCAAACAATAAAATCATGACTGGTTTTTTTATCCCAAACTTTTTCAAGAGTTGTTTGGTTAGATGACCACAAAACATCAAGAGAGCCAAATGCTTTCATGGCTCGCTCGTATCGTTTTACGGTAGTATTTGGAAAATAAGAAAAAAGCTCCTCCTTGTTCATACTGTATTTGTGTCTTATATTGAAGTACCTACTTGTCTATGAGTACCATGCTCTGATTTTTTCAATTGCGGTCGTCATGACTCTTTCTAAGAGTCTTCGTTCCAAAAGTCCAAATTTGCTGAGTACAAAATCCACGGTTTCAATTTTTTCTTCACGCGCACTACCAATGCCAATACGCATCCGTGTAAAATTTTGTGTGTTGGTTTGCTCAATAATTGAACGAACACCATTATGTCCAGCATGACCTCGATCAGTTTGTATTTTGAGATCGCCAAGAATAATGTCTTTATCATCGTGCACGACCACTATATCTTCAGGTTTTATTTTGTAAAAATGCATGGCCAACTGAACCGCGAGACCAGACTCGTTCATGAACGTCAGTGGTTTCAGTAAAATAATTTTTTCATCTTGGTATATACCTGTACTTATTTCAGCATTCAGTTTCTTACTGATTTCCCAAGATGACCATACTGTCGAAGTTGAGTCTTGTAGTGCGTCGAGTACCATAAATCCAACGTTATGGCGCGTTTTTTGGTACATTTTACCAGGATTGCCAAGACCGACAATCAGTTTCATAGAAAGAATTTACCGTTTCATTTTGGTTAATTTAATGACAATCGGTGTTCCAAGATAATTAAATCGTTCGCGAAGCTTATTTTCAATAAAATGAACATAGGACAAATGGAGTGAAGTGCGATATTTGATAAATAATTCAAATACTGGTGGCGCGCTGCCAATTTGATGCAGACCCAGCAGGTAAGGTTGGCGTGTGCCTTTGCCGCGTGCTGGTTTATGGACACGCATGAGCTGACGAAAAAATGTTTCAAGTTCAACAGAATCAACTTCGGTTTTGCGCGCGGTATCAATTTTGACTATGAGGGGAAATATTTGATGCGTTCGATAACCAGTTTTGCCGCTCGTAAATACTATGGGCGCAAAATGTAAATGCGGAAAATACGTGAGTAGTTTTCGTTCAACCTCTTGACGATGCGTGTCACTCGGATCATCAGTCAAATCCCATTTATTCAAAACAATAATAACGCTTTTACTGTGACGTTCCAATAAACCACCAAGTTGAAGATCTTGGGTAGATAATGGTTCACTCGCGTCAACAACAAGAAGGACAATATCAGATCGCTCAATACTTTCAAGACTTTTGTGAATACCATGACTTTCCAAACCCGCTGCGACTCTGGCTTTTCGTCGAATGCCCGCAGTATCAACAAACGTAATGGCATATTTTTTCTTATCAGCTTCGTAGAGGAGTGTTGTATCAAAGGGCTCGCGCGTGGTGTGAGCCACCGGACTTACAATTACTTTTTCTTCACCAATCAATTTATTGAATAATGACGATTTACCAACATTGGGTTTACCAATAATACTTACCCGGATCGGGATTTCATTTTTTGGCGTTCCTTGAATTTTTGGTCGGTTTGATTTTTTCGCGAGAAGGGTGTAGATCAAATCAAGAAGATCACCTAAACCTCGGCCTGTTGTGGCTGAAATCGTTTGAGGTACACCAAGACCCAAGGCATGCCATTCTTTACCATAGGTTTCTGCCGCGTATTTTGGACTGTCGCATTTATTGGCAATGAGGATAATAGGAATTTTGCTTTGGCCGAATTTTTTAATAATGATTTTTGCGAGTTCCCGTTCTTGCGGCAGGATTCCAGCTTGAGCATCAGCCACAAAAAGAATAATATCAGCTTTGTCCAGAGCGTTTTTTGCTTGTGCAAGAATTTCAGCAGCAAATAATTCATTTTCTTTAGTATCTTGTCCGCCCGTATCAATAAGACGAGTATTTTTACCGCGCCAGATAATAATGCCCTCGTTATTTGTTCGTGTTGTGCCTGCAACGTTTGATACGATGGCTTTGTTTTCTTCAATTAATTTATTAAATAATGAAGATTTACCCACGTTCGCGCGGCCAATGAGGACAATAGTTGGTAAACGGTTCAATTTTTTTTCCGCGGGAACAGCCATATAAGTATGTTAATCACTAAAATCATCACCTAAAAGAATAAGAATTTCTGTTGATGTTGCTGGTACAATGCCGATGGGGAGTGTGCTATTTAAAGGAATTTGTAATTCTTCGGTGATCATGGTAACAATCGTATCCGGAGCCACAGGAATAATTTTGTACACTCCGCTCCGTGATAAAGGTTTTTGTGTAGCATTACCAATGGTCTCTACCATTATCGTACGATTTTCCAAACGTCGACGGACGCGCGCGGCAAGTCCAGCATTCCACGTGGCATTTTGGATTTCCACGATTGCACTTTCATTTTTTTGTGGAGTCGTTGATAGTGTTGTAATACCTTCTTTTGGAGTCAGTAAAGATGTAGTGGTATCAGGATTAAAAATGTTGGTCATTGCTTGACTCATCTCATTGAATGATCCGGATTTTGGAACTAAGACAAAGGCACCACCTGAGGTAAAGCTACTGCGCAGATATCCATTTGGTGCAGAATCAAAAACCAGTGATGTGATATGTTCGGTATCAATGTTTCGCCCAAGTCGAGCCAAGGAAACCAATTCAGTGAATTCCATATTCGTTGTTACATGTGATTCAAGGGAATTCATAATTTTACTCACGCGGACTGGATTTGCTATGACACCAAGACTGGTTAATTTTTCTTTGAGCGCCAAGAGAATTTTTTGTTGGCGACGAGCGCGAGCAAAATCCGAACCTTCATTATTATTACCGTGACGTGATCGAGCAAAGTTTAGGGCTGAGAGTCCATTCATGGTTTGATCTCCTTCGGCAAACGAAACGGTTTGAAATTCATTGTACGGAGCAGGGAACATGGGATCAGTAAAACTTTTATCAACATGAACGGTTACACCACCCACTTCATCAATAATTTCTTGAAAAGCAGCAAAATCCAGACGAATATAATAGGGGATGTCGATATTGAAATTTTTGGCGATTAACTCAGTAGCGAACGCTCCACCCCAATTCGTTTTTTTTACTTCACCATAGGCGTCAGCGTGATTTATTTTTTGGTCACCATATCCTGGAATATAAATGCTTAAGTCTCGGGGGATTGAAATAAGAGCAATTTGTTTGGTTGATGGTTTGATACTGGCAATAATGATGGTGTCAGTCAAAAATGGTCCATCATGACCAGGTCCACCCATGCCCAAAAGGAGAATGTTGATCCGATCGTGTTCTGCTCCAGCCAAGTCTGCGCCGCGGTCATCATGACTGAGAGCAATATACGTGATTTTTTTGAGAAAATTTTCTGGTTTTTTTGGTTCAAGGGTCACATTACCCCTGATGGTTTCGTCTGGTTTTGCTGAAGCTTTATTTTTCCATGAACTTATGAGACCAAGGGTGAGACCAAGTAATGATATGCATAATAACAAAACGAACGCCTTACGGCGGCGTTTCGGTTTCCCCCCCTCTTCTGGCTGAGGCAGACGTTCATATTCTGACGTAGCATCGCCGGTCATGAAATTTATCGCGTGTGGCGCCATAGCATGGAGGCAGTATAGGCCAATTTTTTGCTTTTGGCAATGGGTTGATTTTGCTCTATCCTATGCTACAATAGTCTTTGTCACGCACGCATGGCTCAGTTGGTTAGAGCGTTGCATTCACATTGCAAAGGTCCCTGGTTCGAATCCAGGTGCGTGCACAGTTTGTGTTATCCCGATTTTGTCGGGATTTTTTGTATCCTGGGGTTATTGGAGGGTTTTTGTTTTGGTGCTATACTTGTCTATATAATGAGAGAATTGTAAAATTAAGCTTTATTGGTGTCGTTCTTTGTCATTCTGGCCCTTATTTTCATCAGGGTAAACTCCAGCCAGAATCTAGTATTGATTAATTCAATGTAATTCTGGATTCTGGCTTTCGCCAGAATGACAGTTGTGAACAGAAGACAGAGATCAAATAAGATTAAGACATAGACTTTTTACAGATTAATTTTGATAATTTGTCCCTAATTACCAGATACAAGGAATTTTGTTTCATTCTATGCCTGAAATAATTGGTAGAGAAGATAAAAATATTGTCACAGGTACCATCCTTTATACTTGGCAGGTACCAGAATATGAAAAACATGAGCGCCCAACGCGCTGGTACGTTATTATGGTTATTGTTGGTTTACTACTTGTTGGTTATGGGTTATTTACCAATAATTTTTTATTCGCTCTCATTATTGTTTTATTTGCCATAATTGTTTTTTTACAATCACATCAAGAACCTCATTGGATACCATTCAGTATCACTGACCTGGGAGTTATGGTGAATAATCGATTTTACTCGTATTCTGAACTCAGTGATTTTTATGTTATTTATAATCCTCCCGAAGTAAAGACTCTGTTTCTTGAGCCAGAAAGTAGTTTTCGTCCACGTATTCGTGTTTCGCTTATGGATATGGATCCGAATGAGATTAAATTTACCCTTCGCCAGTATTTGGATGAAAATGTGGAAAAAGAGCAAGAGCCTCTCTCTGACCAAGTTGCTCGTGATTGGCGAATTCATTGACTTTCAAAGGGCGTTTTGTTATAGTGTGAACGTTTTACGCGCCCGTCGTTCAATGGATAGGACATGAGTTTGCGGAACTCAAGATCTAAGTTCGATTCTTAGCGGGCGCACTAATGTTATAGATTGATGGTAAGACAATCGAGAATGTCTTAAATGTAAAGATTTTTACTCACTGAATATGGTGAGTATTTTTTTGTTTTGTAAAAGACTGTTTTTTGACGAATTCATTATCATTATATAGAGATAGTTGGATTCTAAGTTCAAGTAGTTTGACTGCGGGACGTAAAGGGATACGCCCCGCAGGTTCCGGAAGTTCTTCAGGCAGGATGAGTTGAAAGACCGTTCGTCATAGCAGACGGGTACTCCCACCAGTACGCGCGTGGCACCCCATGAGACCGTGCATCGTTGTCCCACTCCTCGCGAACTCGTTCCTCTCCGATCTTCGCGACAAGGTCTCTGAGTAGACGGTCGATCTTTCCGTCGATGACGTCCAGCCGGGTCTGCAGCTCATCGAGCGCATCTCCACGTACGGGAACTGAACCCTTACGGGAGGTGAGCAGACGGTCGAGGTCAGACCGCTCAAGCAGCCGCTGCAGCTCCGTGCGCATCCCCAGCTCGTGCGTCGTGAACAGGTGCTGCCGCTCCAAGCCGTGGACGGCGAGGGCGATCGCACAGACGACATCCGGCACACGTGTGATGGAAGGACATCGCTGGAGGAGTCTGAGGGCATCGGCGCGCATCTCGCCGGAGAGCAACGCAGAAACCGCGCCTACAGCACTCGTCATCCTTGATTGAGATGCTGAATTCGTACGGACTCCTCGGTAGGCGTATCGCCGAGCCTGCTCTAACAGGCATTCGACAGTAGATCTTCGAAATCTGGTCATCAAGAACCCCCTCATTGGACTGCACCTTCACAAGGTGAAATTGTCTGATCAAAAGTATACCTGTGACGTTGATGAGAAGTCTATATATAGGTGGATAAAGTTGGGAGTACTGATTTGAGGATTTTTCGTTTTTCATTCAATGTATCATGAGTTTCTCTGACTCGTGCGAACTTTGTTGTTTTTTTGTTCTGACAAAGGTAAAATTTCTGGGTATGGCTATTGCTTCGGTAAAACTAACCACTCCCGTAACGAGTCTGAACCGTGTTGGTACTGCGCTCGGTAATCGGTTAAAGCGGCTCGGTATTATTTGTGTACGTGATCTTCTCTATCATTTTCCGTTTCGGTATGAAGATTTCAGTCATGTGGTTCGCATTGCGGATTTGGTTGAAGGTGTATCGGTGACTATAAAAGCAAAGATTGAAATCATTGTGGCACGTAGGAGTCCACGCAAGCGTACGCTTTTGACCGAAGCTATGGTTTCGGACGGGACAGGGCAACTGCGCATTGTTTGGTTTGGCCAGCCTTATATCGCGACCGTTTTACAAACAGGGGACGAAATATATTTTTCAGGCAAAGTAACGCGGGATATGTTGGGTCTACAGCTGGTGAGCCCGAGCTATGAAAAAGTAAAAACAGGGAGTGCGACTGCGCATACTGCCCGGATTGTTCCTCTGTATCCATTAACAGAAGGGATAACACATAAGCAAGTTCGTTTTCTCATGAGCCAAGTAATTGACGCAGCACAAGAAATTCATGATTGGATTCCTTTGAAAATAGTACAACAAGCACATTTACAACCATTATCGAAAGCTTTGCGCGCGATTCATTTTCCTGAGAATCAAGAGCAGATAACTATAGGTACAGCCCGTTTGAAATTTGACGAGTTATTTATTTTGCAACTGCGCGCTGAAATGATTCGTCAAGAATTAGCGCGTGAGCATGCCCCTAAAATTAAATTTGTAGCCGAGCCTATTAAAAAATTTGTTGCTAGATTGCCTTTTGATTTAACGCATGATCAGAAAACAGCAGCTTGGGAAATCTTTCAAGATATGGAACGCGAAGAACCTATGAACCGATTGCTTGAGGGTGACGTGGGATCAGGAAAGACTGTAGTCGCGGCCATGGCTGCGTATCAAGCAGTGCAAGCAGGTTATCAAGTAGCGATTATGGCGCCGACAGAAATTTTGGCTCGTCAGCATTTTGAGACGATAGGGGCATTATTGTCTCGATATAATAGTACCGTCGATGTACTTCTTGGGAGTTTGAGCGCGAAAGAAAAAACATTAGCCAACGCACGTTTGGCAACAGGGAAGACAGCTGTGGTGATTGGCACGCACGCGTTGTTGACCAGCACGGTTCAATTTAAAAATTTGGGGTTGGTGATTGTGGATGAACAACATCGATTTGGTGTGCAGCAGCGTCATGTTTTACGAGAGAAATCTGGAATGTCACGGGTACCCCATTTTTTAAGTATGACGGCTACGCCGATTCCACGTTCATTTGCTTTGACTCTTTTTGGTGATTTGGATATTTCCATCATACAACAAATGCCAGCTGGTCGTTTGCCCATAAAAACACGTCTAGTCGCGCCGCACCATCGTACGAAAGCATACGAATTCATACGTGAGGAAATTACAAAGGGGAGGCAAGTATTTGTTATTTGTCCGTTGATTGATGATCAGGGAGCAGATAACAAAAAACAAATAACAAATAACAATGAAATGAAAACAGTTTTGAAAGAGTACGAACATTTGTCCAAAGAAATTTTTCCTGATGTGTGCGTTGGATTTCTTCATGGAAAAATAAAATCAAAAGAAAAAGATGAAATCATGCAAGAATTTTTAGCCGGGAAAATAGATATTTTGGTCGCGACCTCAGTTGTTGAGGTGGGTGTAAATATTCCGAACGCGAGTGTGATGATGATCGAGGGGGCAGAACGGTTTGGTTTGGCACAACTCCATCAATTTCGTGGACGTGTAGGCAGAAGCGTACATCAATCCTATTGTTTTTTATTTACCGATAGTGATTCACAAAAATCTAATGAGCGTTTGGCATTATTTGAAAAAACAATTGATGGTTTTACTTTGGCTGAATATGATTTGAATACTCGCGGCCCAGGAGAAGTGTATGGAACGAGTCAAAGTGGTCTTATGCATTTGCGCTTGGCGACCATGCGTGATGTTGGTATAATCAAACTCGCGCGTGAATTAGCCCGGGGAGTGGATTTTAACCAATATCCAATGCTTCGAGAGAAGGTAAAAGAATGGGAAAATACTGTCCATCTTGAATAACCTTGGGCACTGAATTGATAATGCAAAAATTCAAAAATATATATTAATTTCAATTGTAGTATGATATTGATTCCCTTGGGTTTAACCTATGATGATGTTTTATTGGTTCCGAAACGAACTCCGCTCAAATCTCGCAGCGAAGCTGAAATTTCAACAAGATGGACAAAAAATGTATCACTGAATATTCCGCTCGTGAGCGCGAATATGGCCACGGTTACCGAACATAAAACCGCGATTGCTCTCGCACGTGAGGGAGGTATGGGTGTGATTCATCAATTTGGCACTATTGCCGAACAAGTTGAAGAAGTTAAACGCGTGAAACGGAGTACGAGTTATGTGATTGATAACCCTCTTTCGGTTTCTCCGATTACCACTATTCGCGCAGCTGTTTCCTTGATGGAATCAGAAGGAGTTACCAGTCTTTTGGTGGTTCAGGCTGATCGTTTAGTGGGAATTTTTACTTCGCGTGATTATTTATTTGAAGAAAATTTAGATCGACCGGTCGCAGAAGTTATGACCCCGCGTGAACGGCTTATTACTGCTCCGTCTAACATAGGATTGACTGAGGTGAAACAAATTTTACATAAACATCGTATTGAAAAATTACCACTTTTAGACGGAGAAAAAATAGCAGGACTGATTACCACGCAAGATATTAAAAAATTAGAATACTGGCCAAACGCGGTTCGTGACGCAAAAGGAAGATTGTTAGTCAGCGCGGCTGTGGGAGTAAAGGATACGATTGAACGAGCAGATGCTCTTATTCAATCGGGCGTCGATACCATTGTGGTGGATGTGGCTCACGCGCATTCTGATTTGGTTATTGAACGATTGCAACAATTAAAACATC
>JAHFIE010000028.1:0-3183 GCA_023246565.1 Candidatus Magasanikiibacteriota bacterium | reverse complement strand
AAACATCATTTTATGATTGATGTGATGGTGGGGAATATTGCCACACCAGCCGCTGCGTATGATTTGATTAAGGCCGGGGCAGATGGATTAAAAGTGGGGATAGGTCCATCAGGAGTTTGTACTACGCGGATTATTTCCGGGGCTGGTTATCCGCAGTTGACCGCGATTATGGAAGTTTGTAAAGTAGCAAAAGAATATGGTATTCCCGTGTCGGCTGATGGAGGTATGAAATATCCCGGTGACATTGCCAAAGCAATCGCGGCCGGTGCGAGTACGATTTTCTCTGGGTATTTTTTTTCCGGAACTGATGAAGCCCCGGGACCCATTGTGCTCCGTGATGGGAAACGGTACAAAAAATATTCAGGGAGTGCGTCCTATGACAGTAACCATGAACGTCGTGAGCATGATACGGGAAAGCAGTTTAAAGATCGATTGGATGTATTTGTGGAAGGTGTGGCATCGTTGGTAGATTATAAAGGTTCAGTGCATGAAGTAATACGGACCTTGGTAAAAGGTTTGCAAAGCGGATTAAGTTATTGTGGAGCCCGGACCATTCCTGAAATGCAACAAAATGCTGAATTTGTGCAAATTACTTCGAGTGGTTGGACTGAAAGCGGAGCACGGGGCATGAAGACCTCGGAATAAAAGGTCTTTCATGGTTTATTTTTTTATTTCTGTTATCCACAGACCTGAGTCAAGCAAAAAAAGCTTGACTTTTTTATTATTTTTCTATAAACTGTTACCCATAACTGGTCCGCCTATGGCGGCCAAAACAGGAAAAGAGAGGAGATTTTCAATGAGGTCAGTTTCTTCCAAGGCCCAGTCCATCATCCGGCAGGTTCCCCGCCGTTCGAACCCCACCTACGTCCCCGACTACGCCAACGCGTTCTCTCGCGGTGAGTCGATCTACGTCCCGTGCGAGATCGGTGGGCGCGAACGCGCTCGCGTGATCGCGGACACGAAGCCCACGTCGGCGCAGATCGCACTCGCTCGCAAGAGCAAGGGTGTCATCCGCCACAAGGGTGATGAGGCCCTCAAGGCGGGCAAGCTGGGCAACGTTCGCTAGACGACCTCTGCTGTAGATCGTCCTTCGGGACTGATCCGGCGTGTCGTCACTCTCTCCATTCGGGCCGCCCATTGCGCGCGGCCCTACTCCAAATGTAAAAAATCTCCTCAATATCCTGGGGAGATTTTTAATATAAATACAAGTATATCTTTTTTTGATCTGCCAGATTACCGGACGATCAAAAAAAGATATACTTGTATTTATGAAGTGTTCAAAAAAATTTAATAAAACAAAAAGATCCCGGCTCGGGATCAGTCTGCTGGTAAGTAGATTTTTAAGCCAATAGTTTACTGGCTGCTACCCTTTATTAAAAAATACATGATACTATTTTTTTTGTCAAGTTTAAAATAATGTCATTCTGGCCCTTATTTTCATCAGGGTAAACTCCAGCCAGAATCCAGAATTGCATTGCATTAATAAATACTGGATTCTGGCTTTCGCCAGAATGACAGAGAATAATTTGATATAAAAGATAGAAAGTGTATCTAAAATTAAATTTTTTTATCGTAACTTACGTATGTCTAATCAACTCAGCAATATTTTTTACCCCAATAATTTTTAATCCTGAAACTGCCGAATTTATTTCTTTTTTGGAAGCGCTCGCAGCAGTAATAATTCGTTTCATACCCAAACCAGACGATTCTTTTATTCTTTTTTCTGTTTGCGACACGGCGCGGACTTCACCACCTAAGCCAACTTCGCCAAAAACCACGAGATCAAGTCCAGGAGCCTTGTCTTTGTATGAACTCGCAATGGCAAGGCATACTGCCAAATCAGCTGCTGGTTCGCTTGCTTCAATACCGCCAACGATATTAATATGAATGTCATATTGTCCGAGTAATAAACCAGCGCGTTTTTCCAGTACTGCTACTAAAACATGGAGACGATTTACATCAAAACCACTGGCTTTGCGTACCGGATACCCAAACACTGTTTTGTTCACGAGTGCTTGAATTTCTACGAGCATTGGTCGTGTGCCTTCAATGAGACAGGTAAGAATGCTACCAGCAACTGGTTCTCCGCGATCAGCAATAAATGCTGCAGAAGCATTGTGTACTTCTACTAAACCAGTTTCGCGCATCTCAAAAATACCTACTTCATCAGTCGCGCCAAACCGATTTTTTACGGTGCGCAAAACACGGAAACTATGATGTCGTTCGCCTTCCAAATAAAGAACTGTATCCACAAGATGTTCAAGAGTTTTTGGACCAGCAACCGTACCCTCCTTGGTCACATGACCAATAATTACGATGGCTGTCCCTGTTGCTTTTGCGGTAGTCAATAATTTTGCTGTCGCGGCTCGTACTTGATTCGGACTCCCTGGTTCACCCGGTATTTCATGGGATGCAATAGTCTGTATTGAATCCACAATCGCGAGAATTGGTTTCTCAGTCACAATAGTCTCACAAATTATTTCAACATTGGTTTCATTAGCTAAACGTAACGACGTGTTTGTCTGTTTTTTTACTTCAGATAATCGATCCGCGCGGAGTTTAATTTGATGTAATGATTCTTCTCCAGATAAATACAGAGTCGGGGATATGAGCGTGGCTAATTGTAAAGCCAAGGTTGATTTTCCAATTCCTGGCTCACCACCCAAAAGAATTAAACTGCCCGGAACAATACCACCACCCAAAACACGATCAAGTTCGAGAAGACCGGTTGGTGTGCGGGGTGCAGCATTACTTTGTATTTCATGAAGAGAAACAGTTTCGGTTGGTTTTGTTTCTTGGATTCCGGTTTTTGTCGGAATGACATTATTCGACACGGGTGTTTCAGAGATTGTTGCCCATTGTCCACATTCCAAACATCGACCTACCCATTTTTGGTATTGAGCATCACAATGAGAACAAAGATATACCATGTTTGTTTTTTGCATAGTGGGTTAATGAGATCCAGAGGATGAATATTTTTGTTTGTCTGCCGCAGTTACGGTCATATTTTTTTTCAACGAGCATTTTTCATAAAAATCCAGTGCTCGACCCATGGCCGCATCACTCACACTCATGCATTTAAACGCTTCTGCAGCAGAAGTTTTTTGTGAACAATTTTCTTTATCACTATCGCCATGCGTCATAAAGCGTATTCCCGCTTCGAGTGATGTGTCAGGGTTTAGA
>JAHFIE010000027.1 GCA_023246565.1 Candidatus Magasanikiibacteriota bacterium | reverse complement strand
CTGTCCACGCAAACGAAAAGTCCCACGCGTTAAATCCGTGTTCGTACGCGTAAATTGCATATCAATCAATTGTTGGAGCACTGCCGTTCGATCCAATTTGTCACCCACACGGAGGTGCAAAACAATTTTTTCATATTCTGCGGGAGACCCCAAACCATAAATTGCTGAAACTGAAGCAACAATAATTACATCACGCCGTGTCAAAAGCGCTTGCGTACAAGCATGGCGCAAACGATCAATTTCTTCATTCACCTGCGCTTCTTTTTCAATATAGGTGTCAGACCCGGGCATATAGGCCTCGGGCTGATAATAATCATAATAACTCACAAAATACTCCACCGCATTTTCGGGAAAAAATTCACGAAACTCATTGCAGAGTTGTGCAGCCAAAGTTTTATTATGCGCAATAACGAGTGTGGGTAATTGTGTTTGTTCAATAACATTGGCAATGGTAAATGTTTTACCAGATCCGGTTACTCCTAAAAGGACTTGTTTGCTCAAGTTTTTTTGCAAGCCTGAAACCAGACTCGCAATGGCTTGCGGCTGGTCACCGGCAGGTTTGTACGGGGAAATGAGCTTAAACAACATACAAAATACATGGAACAGCCTTCGGGCTGTTTTTTTATGTTCCAACAATTCTTCTTTTTGGTGTTGTACCTTTTACTACCACAGGAATACCGGGCTTCATATACTGGTACAACCACCCAGCATCAGCCGTGCGCATATTTACACAGCCATGGGAACGAGTTTTTTTACCAAAATCATTATGCCAATACGCACCGTGAATAAAATAACCACCTTTGCGAAACTGTATATTCCACTTCACATTCGGCAAATCATATCCTGGACCAACATAGCGAGCAATGGGCACCACACGCATAACTTCATAGGTTCCGGGTGGTGTTGGTGTTTGCGGATTTCCTGTTGAAACTGGAAATTCTTTTACTTTTTTTTCATTCACCACATACACCAGTGTTTGTGTTGATAAATCAACCTCAACGCGAAGAGGAAATGTAGCGAGTGGACTCATGTCGAGCGGATTATACCCATGCATCACTTCATCATAATCAGGGTGACCATCACCATCAGTATCGCCTAAACCAATGCTCGTACCAAAAGCAATTTCCAAATAATCATTGAGCCCATCCTTATCATAGTCATGTTCATGTAATTTTTTCTTGGCGATATGAGGTGAATGACCGGATATGATTTCTTCACCATCAGTAAAACCATCTTTATCAGTATCAGCATTTTGAGGATCAGTAAAATATACGGTAGTTTCTTGCTGATCAATAAGCCCATCTTTGTCTGAATCAGCAGCGAATTCTGCGGCGTGAACTATTGGCGGGTACAACAATAAAATCTGAATAATTAGAACAAATAAAAATGTATATAATCGCATACCAAATCAAAAATTATTCAAATAGTACTCCTGAATCTAAAAAAGACATCTTAATCTATAAAAATTGAATGGTCAATTATGGTTATCAGCGCAATTGATTTTTTTGGTTGAGTAAATTTTTTCGGATTACAAAACCAAAAAAATCATTAGTGAGTGAGCCGTCAATCGGGTAATCTGCTCACGAATGGCAATGATAACCATAATTGACCATGGACTATTTATTCAAGATTATATCTCCACCACATCACCAAACTCTGGCACAAACGTTTCCACCCCATATCGATCACGAATCCGATGCGCTAATTCCGTTGCTGCATGCGGCTCACCATGCGTGCAAAAAACTTTTTTAGGTGCCCCGGCACCTGCCGGGCCAGCAGAACCAACCCAATCAACTATTTTTTTCTGATCACCATGTGCAGACAAAGCACCAATAGCTTTGACCGTGCAGTGCACAGGAATTTCTTCACCCATAATCTTGACCATTCGAGCACCTTCGTAAAGTCGCCGACCCAACGTTCCTTGGGCTTGATAACCAACAATAATCAACGTCGAATTACGATCAGGTACATAACGAATAGCATGATGCAAAATTCGTCCTCCATTCATCATGCCCGCGCCAGCAATAACCATTTTTGGGCCGGGCACGGTATTGATCATCTTTGATTCCTCGCGAGTACGGGTAACGTGTAATTGGGGAAAATTTAAAAAATCATCCCCTAACATAATTTCATGCGCAGCCTCGGTATCATAATATTCTCGATGTTTTTTGAACACTTCAGTCGCATTAATCGCAAGTGGACTATCAAGAAAAATCGGCATGTCAGGCAATCGATGTTCATGTTCTTGCAATTTGTGAAGTTCATACAAAAATTCCTGAGTGCGTTCAATCGAAAATGCCGGTACCATAATAGTCCCCCCTCGTTGAGCACCCTCTTCAACAAGACGAAGAATCGTATCACGCCGTGTGGTTTCATCTTCATGCACACGATCACCATACGTTGACTCTACCAAAAGACAATCGAGTGGTGAAAGTGCTTCAGTATCTTTTAATATAGGAACATTCACGTTACCGATATCTCCTGAAAAACCAACTCGTTGGCCATCAGCACTAATCTCAATAAACGATGCACCAAAAATATGTCCTGAATCTTTAAAAATCGCAGTCACTCCCCCTCCAAGATCAACCGTCTCATGGTAATTGACCCCATGAAACAGAGCTACAGTTTGAGCAATATCCGTATCATTATATAAAAGAGGTTTGCCAAATTTTCGATTATCATCCTGCATAACCACCGAAGCATCTTCCAAAACAAGACGTGTCAATTCAAGTGTTCCTTCGGTTCCATAAATCCGTCCACCAAAACCCTCTTTCACTAATTTTGGTAATCTCCCCACATGGTCAAGGTGTGCATGTGTCACCAAAACCGCATTTACTTCTTTTGGATGAAAAGGAAACGCATCAAAATTTTTGCCTTCATTATAATCTCCCCCTTGAAACATACCGCAATCAACAACAATCTTTTTATCCTTGGTTTCCACAAAATAGCACGAACCAGTAACTTCATGACTGGCTCCGCAAAAGGTTATACGCATAAAAAAGTATTAGTTTGAGTTAGTATATACAAATACCCAGTTTTAAGCTATACTTAAGCCTAACACTATGCCTCGTCGTGCCGATGATATCGAAATTCAAGACCCACCACTTGAAGCTTTGCGTAAGCAACATTCATGCGTGCGCCGGACATGTCTGTCATGCCTTTCTTTTTTATTGGTACTCCTGGGAATTTCGCTGTTAATTTTAAAATTTACCTTGGGCCCCCAAACTAAATCACTCAAAAATGTACCAAGTACGATAACGCAAATCATACCGATTTACGATTTTGATAATATTGACACCATCATGCTGACCGAGGGAAAAGAACGAAGTAAGGGGGTTGAATTTGCTGCTTTTATTCCCAAATTGGTCATTGCCCCTATTATCCTTATCCTTGATCGGGATAATAATTTTGTTCGACAATATCGGCCCGATATTGAATCAGAAATAAAAGTACAACCCACGGGCTGGAAAAAATTTATGGTTTTCATGAAAACACCGGTCGGTGATCATCGTGATCAAATTCGTATTGATTGGCATGGTCTTCCAACCGACGCTGCATTTATTCGTGAATACTATGACACTGAACTCAAAAAAAGAAATTTTCTCATCGACAGTCACAGCGAGACCAATGAAATTCGTCAATTCACGTTCAGTAAGGAATCGATTCAAGGCAGTGTATACATTAATGATAATCCAACCACGCCAGAAACTGATGCTGTGTCCTTAACCGTTAACCTTGACATAAACAAAACCGGTGTGTAACCGGAATGTACATTCTGTATCCTATGTCTCTCAAAACATTATCAGCCGGTAATCTCAGCTGGACCAATATTGAAGCAGTTACTGACGAAACTCTTAATTTTCTAAGATCAAATTATAATTTCCATGATTTGGATTTAGAAGATATTGCAACCGAAAGCACACACATTCCCAAAATTGACATCTACAAAAATTATCTCTTTCTCGTACTTCACTTTCCGCATTGGAATCATGATGAAAAAAAGATTACCATATCACAGGTAAATTTTTTTGTTGGTGAAAATTTTGTTATTACGGTGGCTCAGAAACGCAATCGAGAAATGCGAAGTTTTTTTTACCGTTGCATGAAAAATCGCAGCGTTAAATCTGAATGGATGAGTGGTACATCAGGGTTATTGTTGTACCATATCATTGAATCATTATTTCATGAAACCAGACCAATTTTAAATAATATTGGCAAACATGTTTCACTCATTGAAAATGAAGTTTTTTCTGGTGAACAAAATAGTGAACTCATTAAAGAGTTAGCTGGACATCGACGCAATATTCTTCTGTACCGCAGTATTGTCGACCCGCAACGCTATGTTATTTCATCCATTACCCATGTTCGCAAACCGTTTTTGGATGAACAATTGAGTATTTACTTTGATGATGTACGTGATTACTTGGACAAACTCTGGGCCATTATTGAAACGTATAAAGAAACCATAAACGGATTGTATATTACCGTTGAATCCTACATTAACCAACGAACCAATAAACTTTTGACGGTTTTAACGGTTATTTCCGTTGCCATGCTCCCGCACACCCTCTTATTTAATCTTTATGGCATGAATCTTTCCATTCTCCCGCTCGCTGATCACCCTACTGTCGTTTGGTCATTATTCTCTGGTCTCACGATTATTGTTGGTGTGACCTTGTGGATTATTTTACGCCGGATTAAAAAGACTGGTTGGTTCTAATGATTATTCTGTGATCGAACGTTTTTTTAGTCGTCAAGCGCATACCATAACCGGCGCAGCCATTATTTTGGGTGCAGCTTCTTTTTTGAGTCGAATTGTTGGACTTCTTCGTGATCGTTTATTTACCCATTATTTTGGCGCGGGTGATATTCTTGACGCGTATTACGCGGCTTTTCGAATTCCTGATTTTTTATTTAATTTACTTCTCGCTGGAGCAATCACGGTTGGATTTGTACCTATTTTTTTAGAACTCTGGGACAAAGAAAAAAAAGTTGCTTGGCAAGTAACCAACAACATACTTTGTCTTCTGGCTGTTAGTTTGGGAATTGGCAGTCTGATCGCGTTTTTGTTTGTTCCTCAATTGGTTCATCTCATTACCCCGGGTTTTACTGGAGAAAAATTTACTCTTACCGTCGAACTCACGAGAATCATGCTTCTCTCGCCTATTATTCTTGGTATCTCGGGAGTTGTTTCGGGCGTACTCCACGCACTACGACAATTTGCCCTCTTCGCGTTTGCGCCACTTATCTATAATTTAGGAATTATATTGGGAATACTTTTTTTAGTGCCAATCATGGGCCCAAAAGGTCTGGCTTGGGGTGTAGTCCTTGGTGCTTGTCTTCACCTCTTGATTCAAATCCCCGTGCTTATGGGAAATGGCTATCGTTTCACGATAATGAATCAGTGGTACGATAAGACTGTTGCCCGTATTATTCGCCTTGTGATACCCCGAACGCTTGGTTTGGCAATGCTCCAAGTTAATTTTATGATTGTTGATAGTTTTGCGTCTTCGCTTTCTGCAGGCAGTATCGCGATTTTTTATCTGGCACATAATTTATACTATGTTCCTATTGGCCTCATCGGTCATTCATTTTCACTCGCAGCGTTTCCAATTTTTTCAAAGTATATTGTTGAAGGAAAACCAACAGAACTAGTTTACCATTTTGCTCGCGTGGTCCGACAGGTTTTGTTTCTTATTATTCCTTGTATGCTCCTTATGATTATGCTTCGTGCTCAAATAGTACGAGTAGCACTGGGGAGTGGAAAATTTAATTGGGCAAATACTATTCTTACGGCTGACACCCTTGCTCTTCTCGGTATTTCACTCGCAGCACATTGTATTTTTCTGATTACTGCGCGTGCTCTCTTTGCTCTTCACGATGTTTGGTCAACATTTTGGACCAGTGTTCTTGGAGTATTCCTCACCACATTGCTTGGTTTTATTGGCAAAGAAGCATTTGGTATTCGAGGTTTGGCTGTGGCATTATCATTCTCAATAATGATGCAATGTGCAGTGTTGTGGTTTATCCTTCGTCGTAAAATTGGAACCCTAGGGGAACAAGATATTATTTACGCGCTTGCTAAAATGTCAATTGCCAGCGCTGGAATGGCATTCACAGTTCAATGGCTGAAGACTCCTATCGCATATTTTGTTGACATGACTCGTCTGTGGGGAATCTTGAGTCAAGGTTTACTTTGTGGTATGGTAGGCTTCTTCGTCTATGGTCTTATATGTTACGTTCTAAAACTGGAAGAAATGGAATTATTTAAAGAAACATTCGAAAAACGCTGGCTTAAAATCTGGCATGTATTGGAGTAAAAAATTATGGAAAAAACACGTAATTTCTGCATCATCGCACATATCGATCACGGCAAATCAACGCTCGCTGATCGTTTTTTGGAAATTACGGGCACGGTGGACAAACGTCACATGAAAAATCAGTTGCTTGATCAAATGGAATTAGAACAAGAGCGTGGCATTACCATCAAACTCCAACCTGTCCGCATGCAGTATAAAGGATACATCATGAATTTAATTGACACACCGGGCCATGTTGATTTTACGTACGAAGTTTCTCGATCGCTCGCAGCTGTGGAAGGCGCGATTCTTTTGGTTGACGCGACCCAAGGTGTCCAGGCACAAACCATTGCGAATCTCTACCTAGCACTGGAACAAAATCTTACCATTATCCCAGTTCTCAATAAAATTGATTTGCCAAACGCAGATATTACAAAATCCAGTGCAGAAATTATTCATTTACTGGGATGCAAATCAGAAGAAATTTTAATTTGTTCGGGAAAAACTGGTTTAGGTGTTCCTGAACTTTTGCAAGCAGTGATTGATCGTGTTCCAGAACCTCGAGCAGGAGATCCAACCATAGTACGTGGTCTTATTTTTGATTCTTTTTACGATGATTATCGTGGTGTGGTGGCTTCGGTGCGTTTAAAAGATGGGGATCTTAAAAAAGGCGACCATATTGTACTCATGGGCACTGGTGCTGAAGCCGAAGTATTGGACACAGGACATTATGCACCACAATTAGTTTCTGATGGTCAATTACAAAATGGCCAAATTGGTTTTGTCGTAACGGGGCTCAAAGAATTAGGGCAAGTTCGCGTCGGTGACACCATAACACTCACCAGAAATCCAGCGCCTGAACAATTACCCGGATACAAAGAAGTTAAACCCATGGTATTTGCCGGAATATTTCCCCAAGAAGGTGATGATTACAATTCGTTGCGCGAAGCTATGGATCGACTGAAACTGAGTGATTCTGCGCTCCAGTATGAACCTGAACATTCACAAGCATTAGGTTTTGGATTTCGTTGTGGTTTTTTGGGTATGCTCCACGTGGATATTTTTCAAGAACGTCTTAAGCGTGAATTTGGTTTACATATTATTGCGACGGTACCGAGTGTGGCGTATCATATTTTTTTGACCAATGGTGAAACCATGACCATAAAAAGTCCACAAGATTTACCCGAAGTCCAACGTATCGAACATATTGAAGAACCCTGGATGACGCTTGATGTAATTACTCCGTCAGACTATATTGGTGCGATTATGAATCTGACGGTTGAACGAAAAGGTTTATACCAGAATACTGAATATTTAAGTACTGGTTCTGGCCAGCGCGCGCTTCTTCATTTTGAAATTCCTTTGGCATCACTGATTACTGATTTTTATGATAAACTTAAAACTATTACGAGTGGGTACGCGTCCATGAATTATGATTTTAAAAATTATCGTCTTGCCGATGTTGTACGCTTAGATATTATTATCGCAGAAAAACTAGAAGAAGCACTTGCCACATTAGTGTGGCGTGATCATAGTTACGCGGTTGGAAAAAAAATTTGTGAATCACTTAAAGATACGCTCCCTCGCCAACAATTTGAATTAAAAATTCAAGCCGTAATTGGCGGCAAAATAATTGCCAGTGAACGAATCTCTGCCATGCGCAAAGATGTTACGGCAAAATTATATGGTGGTGATGTGACGCGTAAAAATAAATTACTCGACAAACAAAAAAAGGGAAAAAAGAAAATGATGGCACATGGTAAAGGGACAGTTGAGATCCCAACTGAGGCGTATTTGGCGGTGCTTAAACGATAATTCACAAATAACAAATAGCAAATAACAAAATTCAATACGTCTAAAATGTTATATGTTATTTGTTATCTCATAAATTAACCTATGAACATAGCACCTTACCTTGCCGTTATTGCAGTGGGATTAATTCCTATTCTTACTGCTTTAGTTCTTCTTAAATATGCATTTCGTGTTCCTAATCTTTATCCCCTTACATTTATTGGAATATATATACTAAGTGGAACAGTTGGTCTTCTTTTAGGTAACAACATACCCTATGTTAAATTTTTGCTACCTCCTGTTATTTTTAGTATTCTTATCTATAAAAAGTATAGGCTAACAAAAACACGAGTCGGAGTACTCATAATAATAATCGCACTCGTCAATTGGTTGATGGTAATGTATCTTAATTAATATCTAAAATATGTTTGGCAATAAACATTTTAAACTCATTTGGACCATTATTTCCCTTATCGCAGTTGTCGCCATGGTATTCTTTTCAGTCTTACCCGCATTTTATTAATATGACAACACTGCTCCATCAGTATCAAAGGGGTGTTCTCTTTAGTTTTATTATTAGCCTTGTTATTTTTGTACTCTACATTTCCCTTGCCGGCGGCAAACTGACACCAAATCTTGAACAAATACTGGGCGGAATTTGGCTTACCATGTATGGTATGTACTGTTTTCTTCTTCGACGAAAAATTCCTGATACGACCAGGGTTGGCGGTTTAGAACGGCCGATTGTTCATTGGGTACTTCTCGGGATTGGACTGGTATATTTTAATGTAGTCAAACCAAATGATTTCCGATTTTTGTATCCAATTATTAATCTTGGATTTATCGTATTCGCCCTCTTTTCGGCAGATGCGCATTGGGATTTTCGTAAATAAAGCCATATTTGTCTTATCCCCAAAAATAGAGTAAAATATCTTGACACGGATACAAAAAAGCTTAAAAGAAAGGAGGAATTTTATGATTTTGGCTACAGAATTACAGCAATTTGTTGATTGGACAAAACTAAAGATACAACTACACCAATCAGATATGACTCATCGTTTTGATGAAAGGGAGATATGGTGGGTCAGCTTAGGGATTAACATTGGTACAGAAGAGAACGGTAAAAATTTTAATTTCGAAAGGCCAGCTTTAGTCCTAAAGAAATTTGATAACCTAAGCTTGTGGATAATTCCATTGAGTAGTAAGATTAAGGATGGGCATTTTTATTATCTATATCAATTGGATGGGGTTACTTACTCGGCTATTCTAATGCAATTACGGCTGATTAGTAGTAAACGACTACTTCGTAGAATCGGTCATTTCCCAAAGCCCGATTTTCAAAAAATTCATGAGTTGCTAATAAATTTTCTATAAAAAACGAAAACCGCTCTTTTGAGCGGTAATCTCGAGGCCTCCCCTACGTGTACACGTATTAACGGGGCGCAATGTATTTATACATTATCATAACTGGGTATACATGTCAAATAATGCGAAACAAACAGCAAAATATGGTTAAAAAATGGAAAATCCTTGACGTGCCGCCACAGTCTTTTTTTGATGAACACCCGGAATTACCAAAAATAGTCGCAACACTTCTCTATCATCGCGGCTTAACCACACAAAAAACCATTGATGAATTCTTGGATCCAGAATATTCCCAAAATATACATGATCCATTTCTGTTCCGTGACATGAAAAAATCTGTTGATCGAATTTTTACTGCCATTACGAACAACGAACGAATTACGGTTCACGGAGATTATGATGCGGATGGTGTTTCATCTGCAGTGATTATGACGTCTCTTTTCCGCGCACTCAACTATGAAAATTTTTCTGTCTTTCTCCCCCATCGTGAAACTGATGGGTATGGGTTGAATATGAATACGGTACGGTTACTTTCTGATGAAGGGACAAAGCTCATTATTACCTGCGATTGCGGTATCAGTAACACACCCGAAGTTGAACTGGCGAATTCACTCAATATTGATGTTATTATTACTGATCACCATTCCATTCCCGCGGTCGTTCCTCCGGCCTACGCAATTATTCATCCCAAACTACCTGGTGAAACATACCCTGACCAAACACTGTGCGGTGGAGCTGTTGCTTTTAAATTAACGCAAGGAATTTTACAAACTCATAAACAAACCAATGTCCTTCTACCGAATGACCAACCGCACGATTCATTTGAAAAATGGCTCCTCGATATGGTAGCGATCGCGACCGTGGCTGATATGGTACCGCTTCTCGGTGAATCGCGTACACTAACGAAATATGGTTTGATTGTCCTCAATAAAACCCGACGCATGGGCTTGCAAAAATTATTACTCGAAGCACGACTTATGGAACAAGATGGCACGTTGAAACGGGAAATTGATGCAGATACCATTGGTTTTCGTATTGCACCGCGCATCAATGCAGCTGGTCGTATGGGACACGCGAATGTGGCTTATCAATTGCTCGTGGCAGAATCCGGTACTGATGCTATTGATCTAGCCTTTGCATTAAATACTAACAACAATGATCGTCAGAAAAAGACTGAAGAATTTGTAAGTGAAGCAATTGCCCAAATTAACATTGATCCTGAAGCACCTATTGTATTTGTGAAAAGCACGAGTTGGTCAACGGGAATCGTGGGACTTATTGCAAGTAGATTGAAAGAAAAATATGGAAAGCCAGTCATTGCCATGACGAATAATCAAAATGAAATTGTAGGATCTGGAAGGAGTATTGAGGGTTTTAACATGATCGCAAATCTTCAAGCCATGCCCGAATGTTTTTTGAAATTTGGAGGACATCCTATGGCTTGCGGTTTCACACTGAAATCTCCAGAATCTTTCGATGAATTTAAGAATAAATTAACACAAAATTTTTTGCAACAGACAAAAGAATTGGACATGACGCCAACGCTGACCATTGACGCGGAATTAACCTTGGAAGATGTGAACTGGGAACTCTATGATATTCTCGATAAATTTAAACCTTTTGGCCAAGCAAATCCAAAACCCCGATATAAGGCATCAGGAGTTACTGTGGTAAATCTTGAAACAATAGGTAAAGATGGCAAACATTTACGCTTGAACGTAAAACATCAAACGCCGCGCGTTCGTAAAACTATTGGCTGGAATTTATGTGGTAATGGTAATGGCGGAACGAATTGGTCAAAAGAATTAACAACAGGCGATACTATTGATATAGTCTTTGAAGTTGATGTGAATGAATGGAATGGAAATCGAGAATTACAACTCTTGATTATTGATCTAAAAAAAGTATGAAACTCACACTCTACACTGATGGCGGATCACGTCATAACCCAGGACCCGCAGCACTCGGCGTTGTTATCAAGGATCAGAACGGAAAAATTCTCACCCATTATGGAGAATTTTTAGGCAATCAAACCAATAATTACGCCGAATACATGGCTATAATTTCCGCATTAAAAAAAGCGTATGAACTTGGCGCGCTTGACGTTGATTGTGTTGCTGATAGCAAACTTATTGTGGAGCAATTAAAAGGTAATTGGCGGGTAAAAGAACCAACATTGCAAAAACTATTTATCCAAGCATGGAATGAATTACAAAAATTTAAACACTATACGTTGCGTCATACGTTGCGCGCTGGAAATAAAGAGGCAGATGCAGAAGTTAATAAAATTTTAGACGCGATCGTAGGACCAAAAAGCAATCATTAATATATGGTTATTGCCATTTGCCACAGCATGCAATACGCTGAAAAAGCCTTGGAAGTACAGGCTTGGTTTCAAGCACGCGGACATGAAGCCTACCCATCCACCTTTAGTCGAGAATTTGTTGGCTTAAATGATGAAGAAAAAGAGATGCTAAAACTACGGCAAAAATACGAACATGATGCTATTCGCGAGCACTGGTACGTAATTCAGAAAGCTGACAAAGTCTTAATACTCAATTATGATAAACACGACATCCCAGGCTATATTGGTGGAAACAGTTTTCTTGAAATGGGTTTTGCCTATATCTTAAATAAACCTATTTATGTATTAAATCCTATTCCCAAAATGCCGTACTATGAAACTGAAATCATTGCCATGCGGCCGATTATAATAAACGGTGATTTGGAAAAGATTATATAAGTTATCCACTTTTTTATATTTATAAACAAAAAATAAATAGATTAAGCGATATTTGACTGAAGTAAAAAATATTTTTATACTAAAAATATTCATCTCTTCCAAGGAGGGATGACCAAGTGATTTGTTTGACAATCTAACCAGGGAGGGAAACATGACAAGGGTTTTCTCTTGTTTTTTCTTGCTTTGCGCAATTCTGGGCATGAGTATGCATGGCTGCGTGTGTGAGCACGAGCTTGTTGCTGCTAAAGAGCCGCTCAAGTTCAAGAGTGGTGTGTGGGTGTATCCCACACCAGAAACCACGGCAGATGCAATCGCGCTTGATTCCACAAGTCGCACCAAGACTGTATTCGTGGATCCAGATGGCAATGAGTGGTCGCTGACCACTCTTCAAGGACTTACGGCCAAGACGCTTATTGAAAAAGGCTACACCGATGCTTGGTTCTTGACGAGCGCGAACATCGGACAACGATTCTTCTGTAAGTACATTCCAGAACCACCCTCCCAGCCCGACCCAATGGGTGATGAACCTGCGCGTTGCAGTGTATTTCTGGACGCCGGTCATCTTTACTACGCTCGACTGGAGCGTTATGCTGACACCGTACCGTGTCCGAGTGTTACATCCTACCAAGGTTGGCTCCCGCGCGTCGAAGCGCACATCATCCCCTATTCTCTCCCCTAAATCACTGCGCCTGCCCGCCGGCTTTGTAGACGGGCACAAATTCTTCTCAACAATGAACTTAATGCATAATATGCCAATCATGAAGTATGGCCTCATGCTTTAACTCTGGTTTTGGTCGAACCGCGATTTTATGTTTGACCAATTTCAACATAGGAATATCAGCTGGAGAATCTCCATACGAATAACTTTTTTGCAAATCAATGTTATATTTTTTTGCCAAACGTTTCACATGACGTGCCTTAGCGTCTCCATAACATAACTCATTAACCATACCAGTGTACTCACCATGTTTTTTTTGCAAAGACGTGAGCCCCATATCTCGCGCTTCAAAAAAAAGTTTAAACTGGCGAGCCAACGGTGGGACAACCTCGCTGATCAAAAAAATCTGATGACCACGTTTCACATGATCTTTCATGACTACCATAAGATCATGATCTAAATCTTTAATAATTTCTTCTTGAAAAAATTGCTCAGCAATCTTTGTGAGATGAGCCTCATTCCAGCCCTTGGCAAAACGATAGGCTTGTTTCATTAACACATCGTGGGGTAATAGACCAATTTTTTCAAAAAATAAATAACCGATAATTCTTCCGGTTACCCAATATGAAACTTTTCCATGACGTTGAAGATACTTTAAAAATACCTGTTGAGAATAGTACTTATAGAGCGTTCGATCAATATCTACAAATACACCAATACGTTCTGGATTTTTATCATAAAGATCTTTCGGAATAACTCTTTCAGGAAGCATGCCATACATTATCTCTGCAATTTTTTTTGTAAAAACTTTTACTGCATGACGATACGGTAATTCATGGGAAACAGCCGGAGGTTTTAGTGGACGGTGCATTTTAATATAAATTACACCGGGACGAAATTTAATTTTATCAATAAAAATATGATCCATGTTTATGAGCATCATGGGTACAATCTGAATTTTAGCGCGAATTGCTACTCGCGCTGCACCAGAATGAATGTAGTGCACCTTTTTGCCAGACTCCACATGACCTTCGGGAAAAATTAATAATGGTTTTTTTTCATTGATGGCAAAATTAATTAATCTATCAAGCGCGGCGTGCCGATCCGCAATTTTAGAACAATGTACTGCATCATAATTATCCCGCGTGACTTCCACCACTTCCATTTTCGGAAACCAGATAGTAAAGGGAAACATTTGTAATCGATGCGGTCTTGCCAGAGTAATTACTTCCGGACCCATAAGTGACAAAAGATACGCAGGATCCATGATTGATGGATGATTTGAAATATACAAATGAACTTTCTTAGTGTCACTGGGCATATGTCCAATTCTCCGCACTTTTAATCCAAACATTTTAAAATGAAAACTTAATATTCTGCAACAGGCCACACGCCAAAAAAATGGTCGATTTTTAGGAACAAGAAAAATTTCAGCAATAAGTAAAAAAGGTACAGGAATCGTTGAGACAATAAAAAAAGTACTATAAAAAATAATACCCAAAATTGTCTGAATTTTTGGATTATCTGACAGGCGAGGCATATAAACTTATATCATAGTATAACATACATTTAATTTCTGTGTGAACAAATTTATAATATATTTTTTTATATACAATCACCTGACTCGACAAAGCTGTGGGTTTTTTACTCGTTTATTTCTAAATAAAAAATAAATTTTATGATGAAACTCTTGACAAATCACTTATTTTAAGCTATTTTTACGATAATTCTGCAGGGCGCAGAATGACCAGAAGACTGTTCGCCAGAGGTAAACCATGGCAGCCAGCAAAAAAAACCAGCTGGTTCCCGTGAACCACTGGCAGGACGTTTCGTGCATGAATTTCGTGATCTTCCGTCGGTATTACCGAGCAATGAAGCTCGACCTTACCGAACTCAACAATCGGATCATGCTCGCCCTCGGCGGCGACGATTCGGATGTTGATCCGGAAACGATCACGGACGAGTGGCTCCTCGACGGCAAGTGGGTGTCACTCCCACAGTACCAAATCGTGGAAGACCAGGTCGTACGAGATCTGGGCCACGTGTTTCATCTTCCCGAGGTGGGACGGTACGCACAACGATGGAGCTTCGAGTCGCCTGCGGTTGACATTCTGAAGCGTGGACTAGTCCCCCACGTCACCGAACCTGGTTTGGGTTTCGGCGAGGTTCCGAAAGGAACCAAGAGATTCAACCGCAACAAGAACATTGTAATCGTCAAAAAAGGGCGAGGACACAATGTTCTAGGACTCAAGTACGTCACCGGACCTGGTGGAGTGGTCAAACGATCCGCTCAAAAAGACGCACGGTCAGTCCTTTACTACATTGTTGGTGTGCTCCGCGGAGTCATTGATGTGTGGTACAAGGAAGATAGTGCTGGATCGGTCCGCATCAAGTCAGCGGATATCACACCAGCGGATATCATCGAACGAGAGGCCAGCGAGGCCGGCATCAGTCTGACCATTGACCCCGAAGACGAGGCAAAACCTTGTCTGTCAATCAATGGACATATTCACGGTGAAGTGATTGATTTGCCCAGTGGCATACGGGCATTCATGATCACTGAGGACGTGCTGACACCGTGCCGAAAATGTCGTGACAAAGATGGAGAACCAATCTGGCATCCGATCCTCCGCAAGGGAGAGATCTATCGGTACCAGGAGGAAATACCTACTGAGTACGACATTCACTGGCGCAGGAATCGACTGTTTGCTTTCGGCAAATTCGT
>JAHFIE010000026.1:4710-15633 GCA_023246565.1 Candidatus Magasanikiibacteriota bacterium | reverse complement strand
CTTTATGGAACTTACCCCCATTATTGGACTCGAAATCCATGTTGAACTGAAGACAAAAAGCAAGCTGTTTTGTCCTTGTAAAAACGACCCAGAATCCAGAGAAGCAAATATAAATGTTTGTCCAATTTGTCTTGTTCACCCCGGAACCCTCCCCTTACCCAACAAAACCGCCTTATCGTGGACCGTACTCATTGGCAAAGCTCTTCATTGTTCGATTCGTGAAATTTCTAAATTTGATCGCAAACATTATTTTTATCCTGATTTACCAAAAGGCTATCAAATTTCTCAATATGATGAACCAATTGCTGAACACGGTTCACTCAGCCTTTCGTTCCCCTTAGAAACAAATATTCGAGAATCCGCGACCATAACTATTCGACGCGCGCATTTGGAAGAAGACACTGCGAAACTCTTACATGACCAAACGGGTACCACACTCGTGGATTTTAATCGCGCCGGAACACCCTTGGTGGAAATTGTTACCAATCCTGATTTTAAAACCGCACTCGAGGCAAAAATATTTGCGCAAGAATTACAAAAAATTCTTCGTTATCTCAAGGTCAGTGATGCGAATCTGGAAAAAGGACAAATGCGTATTGAAGCAAATATTTCAGTCCAAAAAGCCGGAGCTTTTGAAATAGTAGACGGAGTCGTTCATCCACTCGGAAACTATACGCTCAATAATAAAGTCGAAGTAAAGAATATTAACTCTTTCCGAGCTGTAGAAAAAGCTATTCTATTTGAAATTGACCGCCAAGGAACAATGATTGCCCAAGGTGAATCATGGCCACAAGAAACACGCGGATGGGATGAAGATAAAAGTGCAACCATTGCGCAACGATCAAAAGAAAATGCGGCTGATTACCGTTATTTCCCCGAACCAGATATTCCCCCATTCCATCCTGAAAAATTTGCGACCACAATAATGATACCAGAATTACCCCAAGAAAAACGCCAACGTTTTCATGAGGAATTTGGATTTTCATATACTGACGCAGAAATTTTGACCAATGATCAAGTATTGGCCGAATTTGCCGAGGCAGTGATGATCGAAATAAATACCTGGCTCACGAGTTTACCCGAAACAAAACCTGAGCATGGAGAACTACTATTACCGAATCAAAAAATAGCCCGACTCGCGGGCAGTTGGCTCACCAATAAATTATTGGGAATGCTCTACGAGCACAATAAGACGCTTGCTGATCTTGCTATTTCAGCAGAAAATTTTGCTGAACTTGTGGCGCTTCTCTATGCCGGACGTCTGAATGCCACAAACGCGCAAAAAATCCTGAATGACATGGTCGTGTCAGACACAGATCTTGATCCAACCCATGTTATGGAAGAAAAAGGTTATGGACAAGTTAGTGATGAAGTTCAAATTCAGACTGTCATAATCGATGTCATTAAAAATAATCCGGTTCAAGTAGAACAATATCGATCCGGAAAAACAGCTGTTTTCCAATTTTTAAAAGGCATGGTCATGAAAGCTACTGAAGGCAGTGCTGACCCGGCAGTCGTGGAAAAACTTCTTCGAAAAGAACTCGATTCATAAATCATATATGCGTCATCTTGTTTCTCTTAAAGAATTAACTCGAGAGGATATTCTCTTATTGTTAAAGCTTGCAAAACATCTTAAAACGAAAAAACAAAATAATGAGCCAACCGAATATTTGACTAATAAAACATTGATCATGCTTTTTCAAAAAACGTCGACACGGACACGACTTTCATTCGAAGCTGGTATGACTGATCTGGGTGGACACGCTATATTTTTGGATAGTAAAAATACCCAATTCGCGCTGACTGACTTCGGTGATGAAGTTCAAGCAGTGATGCGTTTTGGTCACATTCTCATGTTCCGGGCTATGAAAGCGGCTGATGTTCTGCAAGCCGCGAGCTATAATCGTATTCCGGTCATTGATGCATGTAGTGAAAAATATCATCCTGCCCAAGCTCTGAGTGATCTTTTGACCATGAGCGAATCTGCTGGCGGTGTTGAAAACATAAAAAAAATTGCCTGGCTTGGTATTGAAAATAATGTTTCAAACACCTTGATGCTTGCCTGTGCCAAACTCGGTATTGAAGTGGCTATTGCGGCACCAGAAGCTGACCCTTCGAGTTTGGATCAAGAATTAAAAACAATGGCTGAAGCAACAAAAAAAGTGATCTATGTAAAAGATCCTCGAGAAGCAGTAGCCAATGCTGATTTTGTCCACACCGACACCTGGATGAATATGGAATTTTTTGAACAAGGAACCGTCAAACCAGAATATCAATCCGAGTACGAACGCCGTCTCGCGGTTTTTAGTCCCTACCAACTGAATGCTGAACTCATCAACCAGTACGCACCGCAAGCCAAAATCATGCACTGTATGCCGTGTCACACAGGATATGAAATTTCTCGCGACGCGATTGATCACCCTAATGCAATTATTTTTGATCAAGCAGAAAATCGATTACACATGCAAAAGGCAATTCTCCTCTGGCTTCTCGAACAAGAAAATACTGTTCTAATCTAATTGTACTGGGGGTTGAGAAGAAATACTATCATCACCGCCATCTTCTTCTGTAGAATTTGGTAAGGTATTAGGATGAAAAACACGGTGAATTGACGTTGTTGCACCAGTTGTTTCAGTATCACCAGTAGGAGAATCCTGATTTTTTTGTCTCACATTTCTAGCCTCGTCAATATCATCATGAATTTTTTTCATTCTTTCCTCGACGCGTTCTTTTTTTTCTGAATCAGCTTGATCGTCATGGATCACAGGTTCATCAATGGACGATAAAGCATTATTACCATAAGTATCCACTGCTTTTTCATATGCTGATCTCATACGCGTCTTCGAAGTAGCTAGTGTTTTTTTGATCAATCCACTATCATCTGCTTCCTCAAAAAAAATATTAGACCCCTTCTTGGATAAACCTAAACTCACTCCAGTAGCAGCACGAATCGAAGCCACTTTCATTGTCTTACCTTTTAATGCATGCGTTTCTTCATTATGCGAACGCAGGGTACTAACGAGTCGACCCTGAGACATCCGACTTTTACTTGTGGGCATTACTGATTGAAATGGTTTCAAAACTCGAGCACCACGATTCAGTTTTGGAAGAGGCATATTATGATGTTAAAAATTCATTGACCAAACGGAGAGCATCAGGTAATGTTTCGCACCATTGAATCCGAGAATCCCGTCGAAACCACGTACATTGTCGACGAGCATACTGTCGTGTATCCCGCTTCAAATGTTCGACAACCTCAAGTAATGTTTTTTGTCCTTCAAAATAAGAACGAAACTGGCGATACCCAATCCCATTCATACTCGGCAAATTCCAACCATATTTTTGTTTCAAAAGATTTTCAATTTCCTGTAATAACCCTTCTTCGATCATTCCATCAATACGTTCACTGATACGACGATGAAGCACGTCGCGCGGTACTTCTATTCCAATTTGGAGTACATCAAATAATTGATCCCCTTTTTTTGATTGCTCTGAAAATCGTTCACCACTCATAATGCACACTTCCAAAGCTCGAATTAACCGTCTTTTATTTTTTGCATCGATACGTTCAGAAGCTACTGGATCAAGGGTACTCAATAATTGGAGTAATTCTAGAGTACTTTTTTCTTCCAAACTGCGACGTAATTTTTGGTTAGCAGCCACTCGGGGAATAATAAAGTTATCGACTAAAGAAGAAATATACAGACCAGTTCCACCAACAACAATCGGAATGCGGCCAGCTTGGTACGCCATTTTACAATATTTAACTGCTTTATCACGAAATTCAGCAGCAGAAAAAGCTTTACCCGGATTTAAAAAATCCACCAAATGGTGGGGAATATTATCAACATAAAAAGTCCGACGAAGACCGTTCCAACGCCATTCACCATGAACTTTTGCGGTTCCAATGGTCATTTTTTGATAAATTTGTCGAGAATCGGCCGAGATAATTTCACCATTATATTTTTTCGCAATTTCAAGACCCCACGCGGTTTTTCCACTGGCTGTAGGACCCAGGAGAACAATCAATTTCGGCAAAGGGGAAAGTTGATTCATGGTACAATAAATATTGTTTGATGATCCTTATTTTCTTTGACCCCAGAGTATCCATTCTTCGGCTCGCTCAATCACAACCGACTGAATAGTACCTACTAACTCTTCTCCACCCATACATTGAACCCGTTTCATTTCTGGAGAATTTCCCATGCACCAACCGTTTTTTGCATCATCAATGAGCACAGATATGGTTTTTCCGACATAGGATTGATTTTTTCGTAACACGGTTTCTTCCATTAATACTTGCAATTTCCACCAACGTTCTTTTTTTCTCTCCATGGTAACCGTATCAGGAAATACTTTGTCCGCAACAGTGCCACTTCGGGGTGAATATTTGGCATGGTAAGAAATATCAAAATCACAGGCTGCAAAAAGACTCATGGTATCTGCGAATTGTTCATCAGTTTCTCCACTAAACCCAACAATAATATCAGTTCCAATGGCTATATTCGGTTTTCGTGCTTTAATCTTGGTAATAATATCAAGATAAAATTCCCGGGTGTGGCGACGATTCATGCGATTCAATACTTCATTATTACCTGACTGAACCGGTAAATGGAGGTAATTAACTTGTTTTGGCAAAATTGTCAGGGCATCAATCAGCTCATCATTCATATACAGTGGGTGCGGTGCCGTCCAGTGGATCCGTTGAATTCCAAGAATAGCATTAATTTCCCAAAGTAATTTTGCAAAATCATTTTTTTGGTAAGAATTCCCCAATGAAAAATGTTCTGGATCAGGTGCTTGATAATGATTCACAATCTGACCTAACAAGGTTATTTCAAGACATCCCCCAACTGCCAAATCTCTGACTTCTGTCAAAATAGTTTGTAAAGATCGGTTCACTTCAAGTCCACGTGAAAAAGGAACAACGCAATAGGTACAAAAATGATTACATCCGGTCTGGATAGTGACAAATGCTTGAAATTTTTTCTGGTAGGTAGGCTTGAGGCTCAAATAATCTTTTTCCAGATCAGCCATGGGACGAAGATCAGGATTAAGCTCTGAGAGCCACTGAGGTAAATATACCATATCCTTGGTTGGAAAGTACAAATCAACACCAACCAATTTTGAACGCAAACGACTGTCTTTATCCCGACCCGGCATACATCCGGTTACACAAACAATAAGCCCTGGATTCTTTTTTTTCAGTTCTACGAAATTACGACCAAAACCATAAACTCGATCCTCGGCTGTTTGCCGTACCGAGCATGTGTTAATAACAATAACATCAGCTGATTCCTCTGTTTCTGCCAGATCCATTCCCATACCCCGCAACATGGTCTCGATCCTCTCCGAATCATTTTTATTCATCTGGCACCCGAGTGTTGTAATAAAATAATTAGGCATACATATAATTATCGTAACAATTTTAGCCCTATTACAACAAAATTTCAAGTGTAACATCCACCCAGAAATAATAACCTCCGAAGGCATTGCATCGCCCAAAAATGACACAGCGCTCGACCTTCTTGGCGAGCGCTGATTAAATCCTCCCATCCGGCCCATCATTGAACCGGTACACTTGTTCACCCTGATTCGCTGAGACGGCGACGAGGCTGAAGCTGGGGAAGTCAAAAGAAAAAAACTCCCCATCAACATCAGTCTCAAAGACTACGACGGTATACCCCGGGTATTTTGATCCCGAGCCACCCTTCGCAGCCTTCTTGACGCTGGTAACCTTCAAGGTACGACATTCGGTTCTCACCTCGTGTACCTCGTAAATCCGCGTCATGAGTACTCCTCGTGCCCAATCAACCGGCGCGAAAACTACTCGAACCTCTCGCTCTTCAGGGTAAAACACCAATTTTACTGGCGAACCAGTTACAAGAACCACTTCTTACCCCCTTTCGAAAAAAGTGGAACCGAGCACCTTACTTCATTTATGGATTTTCGTCAACCCCAGGCTGTGTATTTTGACACTACACATTGTTAGTGCTAAAATAAATCTAAATTATATATCTTCATTTTAATTATATGCCTGCTGAAGCAAGACGAGGCCGTGGCCCTGTCCATGATACTATTGAATCAATGCCAGCTTTTGATGTTGATCATGAAATCGAGAGAACCATGGATGAACCTTCTACAGAGAGAGAAGATGATAAAGTATCCCCATTGAGAGAACTTCCTGCTGAGACTAATTATGACCGTGATCTTAATGAAATCAATGAATACGAAGGGATTATTAATAAGGATTTAAATGATGATCAAATCGTAGCTGAGTTGCGCGCTCGGGTCGAACAAATGAAAGCCAAACGAAAGGAAAAAATCGAGGCTGACATAAAATTACTTGAGCAAAAAGACAAACATTATGCCCTTGCAAAAAAATTAGGAGTCAGTCATGCAACGACTCAACAAAAAGAAGTTCCAATAAGAACTCAATTAGAACAAGAAATCGCTGAATTAGAAAGAAAAGTAAGCGCTATTGAAGCCAAGCACGAATTAGCAACTCGTCCAGATAGAATTAAAGATTATATTATTGATGAAATCCTTGAACATAGCCCTCTTGAAGCAGAAGGAAGAACTATTATTTTAGGCCACACAAAATTCCTCGAAAACATCATTGCCAATGGTTTTGTACCTGGTGGAGATGAAGAGATAAATAGAAAAGCTCTTAAATCAGCAGTTAATCACGAGCTTGATATTAATCATGAGGATCTACAAGTCCTTTTTCCTGGGATTAAGTACAATGAAAATGGTGAACCACTGGTTGGTTTATTTGGAAAGTTAACGAACAAAGCCGCTAAAATTAAACAGACCGAACAATACCAATCATTTAAAGCTTTCCTTGATTTTGGTAAAAGCATTCCGGGATTGGATTTGAATCCCAAAAAAGTCCAAGCACGGGCATCATCGAGCAATCTCACGAAAGCAGCTCTAGTCGGTACTATGGGACTAGCTGCTGCTGGTGCTTTTGGAGCCACTGAAAATGAACCTGCCAAGGCTCAAAGACTAACCGATGATACTGAGATTCCTGCCACTCCACGTCGTGGAGCTGAGTCTGAAACTTTACCAGAAGTCCAAACCAGGAGACCAATCGAGTTAATTACAGCACGGGATACTGATGAACAACCAACCCGTTCTTCAAAACGTGGTATTGATGAAAATGCCAGTGTTTTTGATTTTGGAAATGAACCAGACCGTATTGAGGTACCAAAATTTGATTTAGGCCCTGGCCCAAAACCAAGAGACCTTTCCGGAGCTTTTAATTCTGCACCACAAAAACCAATTAAAAATGATGCTGAAAGAATGTTGAGTCGAGGAGCAAGTAAGGCTACAACACAAGAAGCAAAAGTTAGCCTAACAAGTACCAAAGGGAGACGACAAACAAAAGCTATGGAAGAAGCAAGGGCAATGGTAGAAGATCTTCGGAGTGTTTCAGCACAAGCAATTAAAACTGGGCAAGATACTCTTGATAGAATGACTGGAAAAACTTACAAAGCCAAGGATACACCAAAAGGTCCGGAAAAACCAATCCGGTTGGAAGGTATTCGAGGCGGTAACATTACCATTGATGAAGGAGAAGACAGCGACACAACTTTAGGAGCTGCAGAAGAAGGATTCCGCCAAGGTGGCATTCAAGCGAGACGAGAAATAAAAAATGATCATCTTGACGTGCTCGGTAAATCAGCTATGTCAAAGATGCAACTCGGGATGAAAGGTCCTTTGTTTGAAAAAGTTCTTGGAGATAGTATTGACGTTGATTTATGGACACAAAAATTAGGAATCGGTATTGAAGATGCCACACGCTTAACACCCCCAGACAAACGTGCTGAACTTTCAGACGCCATTTATAGAATTGTTGCGAAAAAATATTCAGGTAGTGAATTGAAACAACTTGCTGATATGGCCCGGGATCTCCGTCTTCTATTTGTAACTAGGGGTTCAACTGAAGGAGTTAAAATTGTTGATGAATTCCAGGATACATTATTAGAAACAAAATAAGCTCTTTTTATGCGTGCAGAAGGATTACAGCAAAATATACAGCGGGAAAATGATCCAGTTGATTCTGGATTTTCAAAAAAATCAGATATTTTACCAGTCCCTATTCCAGAAGAGGTAGGGAGACAAAAAAATAACATCTTAGAAGCTCGTTTTCAACCAGTAAGTAATGATGAGAATGGAATATTTGAAACTGTCACTGATTTTTTGGCTCGCGCTCGGATCACAGAAAAAGAAATTATTCGCCAACATGAAGAATATCGTACTCTCAAAGAACATAGTCCTCAAAACATAAACAATGGTGAAGGACCTAATGAAATGACCCATGAACAACGTCAAGAAAAAATGGAAAAAATTCATCAGTATATTCTTAAAAAAGCCAAGGAACTGGAAATGTACATGTTGGGAATCGATGTTTTGATTAAGGAAGCAAAAACACAAGGCAGAGATTTAATTTCTAATTATACTGCTCAACTCTTACACTTGGGAGAAAGTTATAGGGGTCTTAAAAGTTATGAAGACAATTTTTCGAAAATTTTAAAGAAAAGTCATATCATGAAGCGACCTCTGGAAAAACAAGCTGAGGTGCAAAAAATACTCAGCCATCTCGGTTTTTGTGAGGAAGATTTGCAAGAAGCAAAAGTATACCTGCGAGATTTAGAAGAATTGGCTCCAATTCAGGATATTAATCTTTCAGAGAGTCTGACAAATAACTTTGATGATCTTTCAGTGCTTGATTCTTGGTCAGCAGTTCTCTCTCCACAACATCAAAAGATAAAAGCGCGTTCAGAATCTGTTACCATGGAAATTCCGGTCCAAAAATCAACTGAACCAAAAATTGCTCCGGTAATTGCATTCCCTCAAAATCGTGGTCGTACTGAGGAACCAGCTCAAAAACCATCCCTTATCAAAAGAATCACTAGTAAAATCTTCCCGTGGAAAAAAGCAGCCTAATCTAAAAATAACCAAAATTAAAATACCCTTTTTTGACCGTCCGGTAACCTGGCAAGTCAAAAAAGGGTATTTTAATTTTGATTAAGTAGCAATTTTACTTCTATGATCGACTTTTTATTTCTTCACACACCCGAGCCAAAAAGTCAGTCTGAGAAACTTTAACTGGCTCTTCAGTGCCACGAACTCGAACACTTAAATCTTCCCCAGAAATTTCACGATCACCTACAACGACAATGTAAGGTATTTTTTGAGTAACAGCCTTTCGTACTTTATTACCCACAGTCTCTTTTGCATCATCCACCTGAACACGAATACCAGCCGAACGCCATTTTTTTGCCAGTTCATTCGTTCCAACCAAATGTTTATCCGAAGAAACCGGTGCTAATACAACTTGAATCGGTGAAAGCCAAACTGGCCATGCTCCACCAAAATGTTCAATCAAGAAAGCCACAAATCGCTCATGAGTAGAAAGTGGTGCACGATGAATGACGAATAATTCATTATTTTCCGCACCGGTTTCATCAATGTAATTCAAGTCAAACCTTTTTTTAGCCGCAAAATCAAGTTGGATCGTGGACATGGTTTCTTCACGACCGATAATTGATGTAAATTGCACATCAACTTTTGGTCCATAAAAAGCTGCTTCGTTTTTAACTTCTACAAAAGGAACCTTCATATCGCTAAGTACCTGACGTAATACACCTTCTGCATATTCCCAATTATCTGGTTCATTGATGTATTTATCAAGATGTTCAGGACTCCAACATGATAATCGAAACCAATACTGTTCCAAACCAAACAGTTTAAAATACGACATGGTCAGTTCCATAACGGCTCGAAATTCAGCCTCAATTTGATCTTTGCGACAATAAATATGCGCATCATTCATAGCCAAGCCACGCACACGCAAAAGCCCGGCAAGCGTGCCTGACAATTCATTACGATACACAGTACCATACTCAGCCATGCGGAGTGGCAAATCCCGATAACTACGAGGTTCATGAGAAAAAATACGATGGTGATGCGGACAATTCATGGCTTTTAAATAATACGTACCATCATCCATAACCATTGCCGGGTACATACTGTCTTTGTAATACGGTAAATGACCTGACGTCAAAAAAAGATCCTCTTTTGCCAAATGAGGCGTCACCACGCGTACATAACCGCCTTCTTGTTCTTTTCCAACAGCCAAATGTTCAATTTGTTCACGGATAATCGTACCATGAGGAAGCCACATAATAAGACCCTTACCAACCATATCATCAACAAAAAATAATTTCTGTTCCTGACCAATTTTACGGTGGTCTCGTTTTTTAGCTTCTTCAAGCATATTCAGATGTTCACGCAAAGCTTCTTCGGTCAAAAAACAGGTTCCATAAATACGAGTCAACATTTTATTTTTTTCACTTCCTCGCCAATATGCTCCAGCCACGGATAATAATTTAAAATGTTGGAGTTCTTCACTTGGCTGTTCACAATGTCCACCACGACAAAGATCCCAATAATCACCTGATTTATAAAATGTCACCTTTTGACCTTCAGCAGTAACCTCATCAATTAATTCGTGTTTATAGGCATTCCCTGGATATTCTTTTTTTGCATCTTCAGCAGACAACTCAAAACGTTCAAAATTTTTCCAGGTTGGCACGAGAGTACGCATTTTTTCTTCAATACGAGGAAAATCAGCTTCAGAAATTTTATCTTGACCAAAATCAAAATCAAAATAAAAACCATGCTCAATTGCCGGGCCAATGGTCCGTTGCGCGTTTGGCCACAATTCCATAACTGCAGCGGCAAGTAAATGAGCGCACGAATGACGGAGATCGTTTAATGATGAGGACATATTTAAATAAATTTAAGAAATAGATAACTATTGTTAAACTAAAAACCCCGACACCTCAGTTCTTTTACAGAAAGCTTTTGGCATCGGGGTCAGTGGGTATGATCACCACAGACGGTTCCACCCGA
>JAHFIE010000026.1:0-4700 GCA_023246565.1 Candidatus Magasanikiibacteriota bacterium | reverse complement strand
TCCAGATGCTTTTATCGAGAGTGGTACCATACTCGGCTTTGCCGAGCTGGGCTGGTTCTCAAACATCTTATCAAGAGAATACTATAATTTTACTGTAATATTTTCTTCTGAGTGTGTCAAGGGCTACTTTACCGTACTTTATCCACTTGTTTTCCACTGTTTACCCCCATTATTCAACTTGCTTAACAACTACAGTCACATGATCTGCCACTTGAGGCACCGTATGATTCCAGAGTGGTTTAAACTTCATTTCAACACTTTGGACATGATCTAATGACATTACATAACGACGGACTTCATCTTCTGACTTACCAAAAAATAAGGATTTCTGTAATTGTCGACTATTAGGATCAAGATTAACCGTGCCAGTATGAGAAACTTTCAATGTCGCGATATTTTTTACTGAATCAAGACTATCAAAAGAAACTACAGGTTCACCATTTGTTGATTGTAAATTTTCATTATTCCCAAGAATTTTTTGCGAAAGCATTTGAGCCGCATATTGATTAAGATCTTCTGGTTTATAAGCGACGAGGACAACCGTTGCTTTACCAGTAAAGACAAATGAATCTGTCTCTGCACCAATTGTTTTGTCAGGTTCAGAAGTATATTGGGCAATAAAACCAAAAGATTTTTGCGTAGGAAACTGAAGAGCAGCCAATTCTTTTGCTTTATCCTTTAATGCTTCAATAAATACTTCCCGGGCTTGTTTTATATCGCTTTCCGAGATTATACCCACTTCACGTGTTCCGGATAATGATTGTGTACTCTTGGCATAAACCTCTTTTTGTCGCGCAGAAGACAAACCAGGAATAGTAAATGTGGTCGGTTTCGTAATACTGCTTGATTCGTCAATTTTATCTGGATAAACCTCAGCTTCAATTGAACCATTACTTGGCACGGTCACACCTTTTTTAAGACGATACAAAACTTCATTTGGGGATAATAAACGAGTGGTCGCGACCAAAGGCTGGGCAATAGCTGAAGTATTATACAGAGTAACAACACCAGTCGCACTTCCTGTCTCAACTTTTTTAACACCGCTCGGCTTAAAGATTTTTTCAAGAGTGATGACTGTACTCGAAGCAGTACCCTTCACTGGAGAATCAGGCGCCCCAGCACCGACCATGACAGAAAAATTAACATCAACGGCGTCAGATCGAGTAATAATCGTAATATCTGCCCTTTTTGCAGACATAAACACAATTACCGCAAGAAGTCCCAAGGTCAAACACAAAAAAGTTATAGCCACTGCTTTGTAAAAACGAATGGGCTGGCCATAGCCGCCCGGACCAGTTGTGTGAGTTTTATGAACCATACAATACATTTAAACGCGCAATAAGTATATCACAAAATCGCAAAGAGTAGCAAAAATTTTACTCAGTCACTCGGAAAACTTCTTCAACCGTAGTAATACCATCAAGGGCTTTCAATATACCATCTTCGGCCATAGTGATCATACCTTGCTTACGAGCCAATTGTTCAATCTGAAATTCAGAAACTGAACCAGCAGCAATAGCCTGTTCTATTTCAGGTGTCATAATAAACAATTCGCAAATACCAATACGACCCTTGTATCCAAGATTGTTGCAAGCTGCACAGCCTGCGGCCTTATAAAAAGTATCTTTTGAGCGAGTTTCTAATTCGTGAGCTGGTATAGTATTCAGAATTGTTGAAACTTTTTCACGTAAAATAGAATCCATGGCTTCGAGTTTGATCGTCACACGGCATTGTACACATACTTTACGCACCAAACGTTGCCCAATTAAACAGTTCAAAGCTGGCGTCAACAAAAAGGGCTTCACACCCATGGCCATAAACCGTGGTACTGCCCCGGATGCACTGTTGGTGTGAATTGTTGATAACAATAAATGACCGGTCAACGCAGCTTGCACAGCAATATCTGCGGTTTCTAAATCACGGATTTCACCAACCATAACAATGTCAGGATCCTGACGCAGAATTGAACGAAGTCCTTTGGCAAATGTATAGTCCTTTGTGTGTTCAATCTGACTCTGATTAACCCCAGGAATACGATACTCAACCGGATCTTCCAAAGTAATAATTTTTACCCCTGGTTTATTGAGTAAGGTTAAAATCGCATAGAGCGTCGTTGATTTACCACTACCGGTTGGACCAGTAATAATAATCATACCATTAGGACGAGCAATTTCTGTTTTTAGCATTTCAAGAGCTCGCCCACGGACACCCAAATCATCGAGTGTTATCTTTTGTCCTGTCTGTCGCAAAAGACGCATTACCACACTTTCGCCATGAACCGTAGGAATGGTTGAAACACGTACATCAACATCGTACTTACTTAAGGTAATAGTAAAACGACCATCTTGCGGTGCATCAGTAATATTAATTTTAAGAGAAGAGGTCAATTTTATGCGGGATAATAGTGGTTTGGCCACAGTCTTGGGTAATGAAGCCACATCATGCAAGACTCCATCCAAACGAAACCGAATAACAAGTTTATCACCTTCAACTTCGATATGTACATCAGAACCATCGAGTTTCAAAACCGCAGCAAGAATAATAATTAACAGATCAGTTGTTGATTTACGATCAATCAAAGCTTGAAAAGAAGAGAAATCAGTGACATCACTCTGAACAGCCGCGATTGATTCTTCAGTAACCGTAATATCTTTGGTAATTGCTTTAACAACGGGTAAAGCATTGTATAACGTAAGAACTCGATTCAAACTTGCTTCAGAAATTAAATAGATCGCTCCATCTGCATGATTACGATCACGAATTTCAGCCAATAATTCAGTTACCGCAGGGTTGGTAGGATCTAAAGCACCAAGTCGAATTTCATCAGGAGTAGCAAAAAAACAAACAACTTTTTTTTCTTCAGCAATCTCACGGGGAATTTGTCGAAGAGCCTCTTGACTTACAGGAAATTGTTCCAAATTAAGATAGGGCAAACCTAATTGAGCAGCTCGACGAGCCGCGTCAGTTTCAAAACCCTGTCGTTGAATGCCCACCATTTTTTGAGAAAATTTGGCAGTCGCAGCTTCACGATCTTCTGGTTCGTTCGATGAAGAAGCAGAAGAAACACTATCATCTGTTTTTGGTTTTGATTTTAGTAAATCATCAATCGTGGCAAATCCCATAGACATTAACGCCGTAACAGGCGAACTAATTTACTGGTAAACGAAGTTGAATGCATTTTACTGAATAAATATGACCAAAGGGTCGTGGTGTAGATCGTGAAAATAGCTCCTGCAGCCATAAGCACGGCCAAAAAGAATGTATAGCTAAGACCACCAACAATCTTCCCGATAATCGGCAACTGGAACATAACCACAGCGTAACTGCCGATAATAATTGGTAAAAAGAATGTGTAGAGAACAGAAAAGAGGGCAAATAATACCAAACCAATGTTCAAAAAGAGTACAACACCACCAACCTCAAGAGAAACCATTGGATGGCGCCAAAATAAACGCCAAGCAGCACCAAGACTTTCACCAAAACTATATTCTTCGACTACGACATAACCCACAGCATAGATAAGGAGGAATGAGGCGATTACTCCAACAGTTATAGCAAACAAAAATCCAAAACCAAGCAAGAGACCCCAACCAACCGATGGTTCAGCAGCCAAACGAAAAGCCGCCCAAACCGCAAGAAGGCCAGCCCAGCTCACGATAAACTTCCGAAGAATATTAAGACCGAAAACACGCCAAAAATGCTTTACACCAACATGCCATGCTTTAACTTCATCTGGGTAGGATAGACGAAATTTGGAAAATTTAGCTCCGGCATAGACGAGCGCGCCTTGGGTAATTGTTGCAACAAATGTCAAAGCAAGTGCTAAACCTAAAAGCATAACCAATAGCCATAGTACCCACACAAAACGATCTGGACCAATCCCCAAAAGAAGCCGAATCTGTTCCCATGAGTCTTTATTCAAAAACATTTGGCACCAATCCCACATCGTTTGATTACTCCGTACTGACATGACACTCCAAACTTTTAGAAGAAGTTCAAAAAGTCCAAATTGACCCCACAACATAGCAAAAAGACCAAAAGGCCACAGATTCTTATGGTGCCATGCCAATCGCCAACTGGCACGCAATGCTTCACGATACGTTGGTTCTTTCATAAAGTTGGAAAGTAATATTACGTAAAAAAATATTTTTTAATCTTTTTAGAGTATACCACATTTTATTTTTTTTAACGACAAAAAAAGGTCTGCCAAAGACAGAACTTTTTTTCTATGATACATTTTTACTCCCGAACTTCTACAGCTTCGCCAACATCATTGGCTTTTTTTATAGTACCACCCATAATCGCGGCAAATTCTTCTTGTTCCACGGTTTCTTTTTCAAGCAATACTGCGACAAGTTTATCTAATTCAGCGCGGTGTTTGGTCAAAATTTCAGTAGCACGCTGCTTGGCATGAGACAAGATGCGACCAATTTCCTCATCAATGGTTTCTGCAGTTTTTTCACTATAATTTTTCTTGCTGTGAATTTCTTCAGCCAAGAAAATCAAACCTTCATTATCCCCATATTGGCGAGGACCCAATTTTTCACTCATGCCATATTGCATAACCATGGCTGTGGCTGATTGTGTTGCTTTTTTCAAATCGCTTGATGGACCAGTCGTTACTTGATCAGCACCATACATCATTTGTTCTGCCACAAAGCCACCCATCATCACGGAAATATCATCATTAAATTTCGCAC
>JAHFIE010000025.1 GCA_023246565.1 Candidatus Magasanikiibacteriota bacterium | reverse complement strand
ACAATTCCTTCGATCATATCTACTTCTGAAGAATATCCAATGCTTTTTCAAGCCCTGCGTCAATAAAATCAGACGTTGATGAAGTAAGTTTGTATGTTCTCTGCACAAACATTTTTTCAATCATAACATCTGGTTCAATGCCTTTACCATCAATTTCTCGACTCTTTGGTGTTAACCATTTCGCAATCGTTAATTTTAATGCTGATCCATCGGGCAAGGGTTCGACATCTTGCACTGATCCTTTGCCAAATGTTTTTTTACCAACCAATTGCGCTGCTTGATAATCCTGCAGTGACCCAGCAACAATTTCCGCAGCAGAAGCACTCCCTTCATCAACTAAAATTATAGTGGGAACACCAACATAGGGATGCGATCCCGTTGCCATAATATCACGCAAATTCTTATCTGCTGATTGTTCTCGAACAATGACTTTATTTTCAAGCCACGCACTTGCCACAGCAACTGATTGATCAAGAACCCCGCCTGGATTACTTCGTAAATCAAGAATAATACCACGAGGACGATCAAGGACTCGTTTGATTTCTCGATTAACCGCATCAAATTCTTGGCTCGTTGTGGGATTAAAGTAACTGATACGAATATAGGCAATACCACCATCATATTTTTTCCAAGCAACACTGGGAATCGTAATGGCTGCACGTTGAATCAATAGATCACGCGGTTCTTTCTCACCATTCGAAAGTATGGTCAAAGTTACGGTGGTACCTTTTGGACCTTTAATTTTACTGACTGCTTCTGACAAACTCAATCCAAACGTGTCTTGATGATCAATTTCAAGAATGGCATCTTGCGGTTTAATTCCCGCTTTTTCAGCCGGGGAACCCCCAATAGGGGCAACAACGATTAATTGGTCTTTACGCATACCGATTTCAATGCCAATTCCTTCAAATTCACCGGACAATTCTCTAGCAAATTCTTCGGCTTTACTTGGCGGAAAATATGCTGAATACGGATCACCTAAACCACGCACCATTCCTTCAATTGAACCATAAAATAAGGTCACATCTGCCACGGGCTGACCAACATATTTTTCTTTTACTTTTCTCCACACATCCCAATATTCATCAAAGTCTACTGCTGGAGAACGGGTTTTTCCGTAAACATTTAACACCTTGCTAATTTCAACATTTTTTCCATCACTGGTAATTTGTTTCCGAATGGTTTGTGTTGTACCAAGCCACCATCCAAGACCAAAAAAAATCAAAGCAACCAAAATCCAGCGTCCGGGTCGACGACGATGAACTGCTCGGTGTGAAATGATGTCTGGCATAATCTTAATCTACTTCGACGAGAATATAATGAGTACTCAAACTGTCATTATGAAATTCTGGTAATATCAGCCCCTAACTTATGAAGTACTGTTTCAATAGCAGGATATCCACGATCAATATGTTCAATAGTGTCCACTACGGTTTGTCCTCGTGCTACAAGACCAGCAGCAACATAAGCCATGCCAGCCCGTAAATCAGGAGAAGAAAGTTTTGCTCCATGTAAAAGGGTTGGACCGTTTACGATCACACGATGCGGATCAGCAATCACAATATTGGCTCCCATACCATTGAGATAATCAGCGAAAAACATTCTTCCTGGATACATTTTTTCAAAAAATAATGTTGAACCTTTTACTTGCGTCGCGAGTACAATCATCAAACTCATCATATCACTGGGAAAGCAAGGCCACGGTTGAGAATAAACACCTTTGGCTCGTGCCCAAACCGTATCGTTAACTGCTAATCGTTGTCGAGAAGAAACCATGAGATTATTTTTTTCAAAACGTACATTGACACCTAATTTTTCCAGAAAATAGACAATGGGTCGAACTTCATCAACAGTAACTCCTTGTACTGTAAGATTTCCCTTGGTGATGGCGGCCAAAATAACCATGGTCCCAATGTAAATAAAATCTGCTGGTACATGATAGGTTGTTCCTCGTAACGCGGTAACACCAATAATTTCCAAACGATTCGTACCAATACCCGTAATATGAGCCCCCATTTGTTCAAGCATGAGGCACAGATGTTTGACATGCGGTTCACAAGCAGCATTTTCAATAATTGTCGTTCCTTTGGTCAAAACCGCGGCTAATAGTACATTTTCAGTCGCCGTTACACTGGGTTCATACAAAAAAACCATTGCTCCACGCAATGTTCCACGAATCACAAAATCATTTTCTTTTATTCTTCGAATACACCGAGCACCGAGCTGCGCCAGACCTTCAAAATGAGCATTCATTTCCCGTGGTCCGATCTTATCACCTCCAGGTAAAACTCCGGTTACCTGTCCACAACGAGCAAGAAGCGGCCCGAGGAGAACATTTGAAGAGCGCATTTTTTTTGCCAACATTGGATCAATAACTGTTTTTTTGATTTGGGCACTTACTAAAGTCAAAATATGTTTTTTTCGGTCATACGTAATATTGACCCCCAAATCAATGAGTAATTGTATCATGACATCGACATCACTAATCCCCGGAACATTATAAAGAACAACGGGTTCACTCGTTAATAAACTCGCTGCCATCATTTTTAAAACTGCGTTTTTATTGCCGATTGGTGATACGACTCCGGACAAGGGTTTTCCCCCTTTAATGACAAATTGGGCCATAGGTTGAAAACAACCAAAAATTACAGTATAATGATACTAAATTAAGCTCCATAAAGCAAACCTACTCCTTATGGGGAATAGCTCAGGTCCTACAGTCTTCAAACTGTCTCGCGTGCATCGAATCATAATCATGGGGGTACTCATTACCTCTTTTTTTATCATTTCTCCCTTAGTTATACTTTACACAGCTGGTTTTCGATACGATTGGACAAACAATCGGATTGCAACGACTGGAGTATTGAGTATTGATGTCCAACCAGTCGATGTACAGGTCTATGTCAATGATGTTTTAATACATAAAAAAATTCCCATTCGTTTGGCTAATGTAGCTCCGGGTAATTACCACATTCGCATTGAACGTGATGGTTATCGTCCTTGGATAAAGGACATGAGTATTTTCTCAAATCAGACAACCTTTATTAAAAACATCACGTTATTTAAAAACACTGAACCGCGTCTGGAACAGACCATTAATCTTGACGATATTACCCATATATGGACCGTGGCCAATGAACCACGTTCACTTTTGACGGTAATAAAATCAGCAACATCAACCGCGATTAAAAAAATTTCATTCGAAAGCAAACAAGAAAATATTTTGTTTACAATCCCAAAACAAACACCTTTTGAAATAACTATGGCACCGGCTCATGACCAATTTGCCATTATTCTTCCAGGAATGCAAAGTACGCAAACGAGTATTATCAGTCTTGTTGATCCTTCACTACAAACATCAAATATACACGAAAGTACATCGATTACGTACCAATGGTCAAAACCACAACCTGGTGCTGACCTTTACTTGGCTGATGGTAAAAATCTTAAACGTATCAGTCTTTATCGATCACCAGCACTCATTACTTCCCTTCTTTATCCAATCTGGTTTGTTGATGCCACACAAACAATCTGGGTTGTAAAAGATAAAACATTAACAACCCTCGACGCGTCAGATACTACATCAGCATTTTCTGTGGAAAAACCAATCAATAGTATTATTGATACCAATGATAATCGTAGTCTTTTTTCGATTCCGGGTGGAATTTTAGTGGTAATACGACATGCTGATGGACAGGAATCAAGAATCATTCCTGCCATAGAATACCTTTATCAACCAAATACACGGGAATGGTGGGCCTGGTCAACATGGGAATTGGCGAGCATTTATACTTCGGGAAAAGTGTCGATTCTTAATCGCAGCAGTGAGCCTATAACCACGATTCATGCTCTTGATGAATTTGGTGTCAATGTAACTGCGAATGACCAAAGACTTATTGGATTTAATCCTGGATATTACATGAGCCAACCATTAGCTGAATTTACTCATATCACCATGATTGATGTGGACCAAGTAAATCGTAGTATCTACATTGTAGGTACTCGATCAAATCAAACCGGTATTTTTTCTTTAGCTTATTAAATATCAGAAGATTATAATTCTATCATTGATTTATCACCAAGAATCATACTGCCTCCACGATCACTTTTCGCTTCACGAATAATCACTTTTTTTCCAATGAGACTATTGGAAATTACGCGTTCTGGACAATTAATCTCACAATTGTCCAAGATAATACTATTGGTAATCGTCGCGCCATTAATCTCGGTTCCTGGACCAATCGTCACATGAGGACCAAGAATACAATTCGTAAGAATACAATTTTCTCCAATAATGACTGGTCCTTGAATACTGACTCCTGGACCAATGTGGGTACCCACACCCACACGAATCAAACCCTGTAGTTGGGCATTGTCATCAATGGTCCCATGATTGGGCATATCAGACTCAGGCAAGATATCAAGAAGAAGTTGATTCGCGATTAATAGATCATTGGTTTTACCCGTATCCTTCCACCAACCAGTGATTTCTTTATACCCCACTCGTTTTTTTTCTCGAAGAAAGAGTGAATGAATACTTGAAATTTCATATTCCCCACGAGCACTTTTTTTGATACGGTCAAACGCATCAAAAAAGACTTTCGGTCCATACAAATAGATTCCCGTGACTGCGAAATTATTCGGTGGATTGATTGGTTTTTCTTCGACATCAATTAATGTTCCGGCAGCATCAAAAATAGGAACACCAAAGCGCTCTGGATCAGGCACCGTCGAAAGCGTAAGCATGCAATCATAATGCCCATGATTAAATTCATTACAAACATCAAGAAGACTGCCAAGGAGAACATTATCTGATAAGTAAAACAAAAAAGGCTCATTACCAATAAAATTACGCGCTTCATGAACAACATGGGCAATACCTTGAGGTCCACCAGTTTGTTCAAAAAAAGTAATTTTGATACCCCAATGGCCACCATCACCAATATATTGTTGTAATTCTTTTTCTCCTGGATTAACATTGATAAAAATTTCAGTAATGCCTGCCTCAACCGCTTTTTCTATAGCATGAAAAATCATAGGCTTGTTGGCAAGCGGTAACAGATGTTTATTGATGGTTGTCGTAATGGGGTGAAGCCGGGTTGCATTTCCACCACCGGTCAAAATTGCTTTACGAAGTTTCATACTAATAAGAATTAGTACAGCAGGCTGCAAAATCCGGAAATTTAAATTAAACTATTCTTTTTTGACCGTCCGGTAATCTGGCAGGTAAAAAAAGAATAGTTTAATTTAAATGAGTACAATAAGCAAGATATACCATATACGGAGTACAGGGTCTTTTTTCGTATGTTTTACCACCATATCAAGATCTTAACAACCAACCAATAATATACCGTCATAATCGGATTACCCACATAATTAACCAATGGATTGTCAGTTGATTTATCTTGAAAATAAATTCCCGGTACTGCCAGATTCATAAGATCACGATCGCGAATCTTTCGAATTGATTGAATATACGCACGTTTTTTCAGCCACAATTGCCAACTGGATTTTTTTAGCCAATAGGCATACACTTTTTTTCGTTCTTGCCACCATCCACCCTTCACGGCAAATAAGATTAATCCAAATTCAAGCACCAATGCCATTGGCGCAAGAAGGATCAATGTTGGCCAACGAAAAAACATGAGCATAGTGCCATAGCGATTACGTTCCATCCAAAAAAACTTACTAATACTCCGACTGAATTGATATTTATGATAAAAAACCGAATCACGAACCATAACAATATCATACCCAACGGAACGAAGGCGAAAAGACCATTCCAAATCTTCGTGATACATCCAAAAATCATTGTCCCACATACCATAGCGACGAATGGTTTCCGTACGAATAAGTAATGCAGCCCCACTCGCGTACGCTACAGATTTTTGTGCTAGAAGTTTTACATCTTTCATTGGTTTACGGTATTCATTACAAAAACCAAAACCCAAATAATGAAATGCATTGCCCGTACTATTGATTAATTCGGTTTCTGGATGCAACAACATCAGTGACTGACCCGCTCCAATCTTCCGGTTATTTTCCATTGCCTGGACAATGGGCTCCAAACAATTAGCTGCCATGAATCCATCATTATTATGAAAATAAACATAATCAAAACCATGATCCAATGCCCACCGTACCCCAGCATTATTTCCAGCACCAAAACCAAGATTTGTTTCTTGCGGAAGGAGGGTTACGTGGGGAATACTCAGGCCCGAAAGGGGTATAATGTTCTCTTCAATATATTTTACTGATGGTCCAAATTCAGGATGAGGATTGTCAACAATGACAAACTCAATCCGATCATGCGGATAGGTTAATTTTTTTAACGAGGAAACAACATCGTCCATGTAGGGCTCACAGTGGAACGAAAGATAAATAATCGCAATTTTTGGTTGCATAAATACTCTCAATTAAAATCGATATCGACCACGCCATTTCCAGATATAGCTAAACCAACTCTTCAAATGAATTCGAGCGGTTTTATTTTTCCATAATGCTCGTATGATCCCGGGAATCTTGGCTGATTCACGAGCATGAGCATGTTGAATTACAATATCATGAACATAATAAACTGGCCACCCATGTTCCCACATGGTACGGCACCAATCACAATCCTCAAGATATGCAAAATAACGCTCATCAAACCAACCAATGTCTTGTATAACTTCTTGTCGCACGATCATGGCAGCACCAAGCACCCAATCTACAGGCTTCGTAGTATTATGATCAAAATCTTTCATTAAAAGACGGTCAGTATACCGCCGTACCCAGGCGTATTTTTGATCCCAGTTAATTTGTTTGAGTGGCTTAACAAGAATTGAAGGCCAATCAAAACGATAACAAGAATATTGTAACGTTCCATCCATGTTCAATAATTTTGGACCAATGCAGCCAATCTTAGGATGTTTGTCCATAAACCGTATTAGTCGTTCAATCGTCTTTGTGTTGTCAGGAATTATGGTATCCCGGTTAAGAGCAAAGTAATACCGGGCAGGCGTAGCTTTAAAACCAATCATGTTAGCCCTGCCAAAACCAATATTACCATAACAATCAATATAGGAAACTGAAGAAAATTCAGCAATAATTGCTTCTTTGATTCCGTCTTTATTTTCTGAATTATCCGCGACCGTTATCTGGACATCAAAAGGACAGTCAATAAGATCGTGCTCGACCGAACGGAGAGCACGTATAATATCTTCTTTCATGAATAAATTGACAAAGACTATAGTAAGATCTTTCATAACCACCACGTTCTTATTGTTCGCCAGGTAATCATACGGTGTTTTTTGATATATATTCTTTTGGCATGCAATGTTCTGCGCGCTCGCCAAATTTCTCCAAGACCTCGTAAAACAGACGGTTTAAAAATCATAAACCAAACAAACTTCTTTAATTCATACCAAAAAATCCAAGGAAAATCAAGAAGGGAATTTTGCGAATATTCATTCTTATACAACGTCATGAGATGGTTTTTATAACTATGATATTGTATCCAGCTCGACTGTTGTTGTTTATTCTTCATCGCAGCCGTGTCAGATAGTTCTTTTGGACCGGCTGCTGAACGGTCATGATAAGCGTAGGCACCAGTAATTATTGCAGCGCCAAAACCAGCAGCTTGTAAACGATAAGCAAGATCAACGTCTTCTTTGTATGAACCATAGGATGCGTCAAAAAACTCGTGTTCGGAAAAAGCAATATTTTTAATTGAAGCTCTACGAAAAAGAGGCATAGTACCAGAAACTCCAAAAACAGATACCCTACTTGACTCATTATCTTTCCATGTACTTCCACCGCCGATTTCAATGACCCGACGATTTCGTAAAACCTGGAGACCAAGTGAATCAATGATCGTGGTTAAACTTGCCTCAAAATCTTCTGATATTCGCGAAAAATTCCATTGTAGTAATCGAGGACTTACGACCGCAAGATGTTGGTCACCTTCGATGGCAGCCATTAGTTTTTCGAAACAATCAGGAGCAATATACAGATCCTGATTTAATAAAAGGAAATATTCTGAATCAGTCTGAGCATATACTTGATTATGCCCTCCGGCAAAACCTTTATTATCTGCATTAACCATGAGACGACTCTGAACAGGAAAGTTGATCAATTCTTTTTGTAGTAACGCGACGGTGTGGTCAGTTGAATGATTATCGAGTATACATAATGTCCAATCTTTATATGTCTGATTTCTCAAAGACGCACATAAAAAAGGGATATACTGTCCCCCATTCCACGTTATCAAGTGAACCGATAATTTCATACCTTATTTTTTAAATCGTTTATTTTCTCGGCGAACCAGGCTAAACCAATACCAACTGGTCGCGCTAACGCAATAAGTATCCATACATACCACGGTTCCCATTTTTTAAAATACGTAACCATGCTTTTGGTAAATTGTTTTTGCTTCCAGACTGTGGGACGTTGTTTAAAACTCTGGCCAACATAATCAATTGCTGAAATAATCGGAGTATACATAATACTATATCCGAGACGTTGTACTTCGCGACACGTATCCACGTCTTCGAACCAAAAAAAATATCGAGGATCAAAGGCCCAGCCAAGTTGATCAACAATTTCATGACGTATGAGCATAAACGAACCACGAACCGAATCAACCTCTTGTTCAAGGTCTGGATCAAAATCTTTCATCAGATAATGATTCAAAAGTCCAGGAAAAACATGATTAACTTTAAAAATAATCATCAATTGATCAAAGAGTGTGGGCAATCGGCGGGGTTTGGCATCTGGGTTACCTTTACCAAATTCATCCAATAATCTAGGACTGACCAAACCACACTGAGGATTATTCTTAAACCAAGCTACAATCGTATCAAGACTACCAGGCTCGAGTCGCACATCTGGGTTTAAAAATAATAAAAATTTACCGCTCGCGTATTTGAGTGCCTGATTATTCGCAGCAGAAAAACCACGATTTGTATCATTGGTTATGAGCTGGACAAAAGAAAAATGAGCTCGAATATCATCAACAGTACCATCATTCGATGCATTATCCACAATAATCTGTTCAATCTCAATTGTCCGAGCAGCTGATTGAACTGAACGTATCTGTTCGCCAATAAAGGCTTTTGAATTCCAGGTTACGGTAATAATTGATAGATCCATAATGGCTGTACTGTAGCGCTAATCACAAAAAAAGTCTACTCTAAATAATCGACTTTTGTGTGGTTTTTGAAGTTAAATTTTTCTAATCTTCTACAAAGAAACAAGGAAATTCACGTCATGATCAATATACTTGCTGGCTTCATAGCGAAATTTGGCTTTGAAGTATTGCCTGTTAAAAACCCAAGGCATAAAATAACGATCTCCAATTTGAAAACGCTCTATAGGCAAATCATCTACCGCCACCCAAACGAGTTCGCCTTCATTTGGGTTACATCTTGGTGTACCAGTATATCCGTGAGCCAAAAAAATATAGACATAAAAATCCTTGTCAGGAATGTTACCGGTAAAATGAATTTCACCAACCAATTCAAGTTCATTCAAGGTAATACCGCTTTCTTCATAGACCTCTCGACGAGCACATGCAATAGGATCTTCATGATCTTCGGGTTCAAATTTTCCTCCAAGGCCATTTAATTTACCAAAATGAGGTGCATAAGGTTTCTTTCCCAAAATGGTCAAAACTTTTCCTTCGTGAACAAGGTAAACAAGGACTGCTTTAATAAGGATTGGCTCTGCCATAAATGTATATTCTACAGTGACTAAGCAGACATGGTTGATTCCAAAGCCGTAATCCTTTGTTCATGTTTTTGAGTGACTTTTACCAGAGCGTTAACATCATCAAAAGTAGTTTGTTCCAAATCATCGATTCGTTTTATTAAACGAACCTCGACGTCATCAATTTTATTTTCCAATCGATAAAAGCCACTATGCATTTCACTACGTAAATCTTCAAGCGCATCTCTAGTCGCATAATTCTCTAAACCGACCTTTAAATCATCTTTCGTGACAAAATCTTTTAATGCAATACGTAAATCCTCTTTTGTAATGAAATCTTTTAATGCAATACGTAAATCCTCTTTTGTAATGAAATCTTTTAATGCAATACGTAAATCTTCTTTTGTAATGAAATTATCACTAAAGAAATCCTTAAATTCAATCAAATAATTCATGACATCTTGAATAGTTATCTCCTTATTTTCCATATTTTCACTATCTTATTAAGTTAAAAGTGTACCATTTTTGAAAAATTTTAAAAATATAAGACCGCTTTAGGTACGATTTTTTTCCTCCTTTCTATTAAGAATAATATTTTTTAAAAAAAGAAACCTATTTTTATAGTACAAAACCTTACTGCATCATGTCAATAAATATATTCTAAATCTATCCACATATTTTCAAATACTCTCCAAGACCTTCTTGCCAAGATCGTTGTGCTGGCAATTTGGTATTAATCAATTCTGAAAATTGAGGACGTTTGGCTGGACGAGGATACTTTGAACCAGGCACTGGATTAACCTGGACTGATATTCCTTTGTACGCAAAAATTTCTTTTGCCCAGTCATACCACGTACATACTCCATGATTTGCTCCGTGATATATGCCGAAAGGATAATCTCCAATCAACAAACGATGGGTAAAATCTGCTAAATCAGGCGCGTAGGTAGGAGAACTTTTTTCTTCATCAACAATATCAAGCGATGTTTTTCCACCTTCCAATACAAGTGAAAGCATAGTATCAACAAAACTTTTTTTTGCCCCAGCACTGGTAGCGGGTTTACCAAATAATTTTGATAAACGGATGATATAATATTGATCACCATGTTCTTGAACCAACGTCTCACCGTGTGCTTTTGTTGTACCATACGTATTTACTGGTTCAATACGATCACACTCATGATAACCACGCCCATTATTCCCCGAAAATACATAATCTGAAGAATAATGAATAAACGTAATTCCTTTTTGACGACAAAGTTTTGCTAAGTCACCGGGAATTACACCATTTATAGTTTCTGCTACTTGATATAACTCAGAAGATGTTTCTATAGCATCAACAGCATTGATCGCCACAGCGTTCAAAACATGGGTGGGTTGTATGCTATCAAAAACAAGTGATACTCGTTCTCTGTCAGTAACATCGAGGTCGTCTTTGTCATATCCAATAACCTGATTTCCGCCAACTGCATTGAATTGAGAAAAGAGTGCTTGACCAAGCATACCTTGTGCACCGAGGATAAGTAGTTTCATAGAGTCAAAACAGTTGATCAAATAACCGGAAACAAAAATTGATCCCGAATCTTTACATATGCTTCGTAATCTTCGAGATAATCACTCCGATCAGGGTTATACTGTGTTGAAGAGAGTGCAATCACTAAACAATCTGCACTGGCTTCCTTAAATCCATGCCAAACATAATTGGGAACATAGAGTGCATGAGACGGACCGGACAAAACAATATCCTCTTTCCCCTTTCCTTTATCAATAATCGCAGTAACCGTACCTTTCGCGACAATAAAAAATTCTTCTTCTTGGTAGTGACAATGTTCACCAGTCTGCGCGCCTGGTTTAAGATCATCAAAATAATATACTCGCTTAACGTTAAAAGGAACCAGGTCACGCAATTCCACTGGTGTTAGATTGAAACCACGATTCACAAACGTTCTTAATTGAATTTTTTGAAATTGTTTCATATTATGTTGCGCTTTTCATTTGTACCTGAGATTTTTCCAATGTTTTCTGAAAGGAGTTCATTTCTGATTGTTTTTTTGCCCAAAGATTTTCCACCCAATCAGTATTATGTTTGTACCAAGCAATCGTTTCAGTAAGTCCTCGCTTAAACTCCTCTCGGGTATATTCTGGTTGCCAACCAAGTGATCGAATTTTCGTTGCGTCAATCCCATACCGTCGATCATGACCAGGACGATCAGTAACATATTCAATGCGGTCCTCGCCATAGCCCATGGTTTCCAAAATCATTTTGGTAATTTCCAAATTACTGCGCTCATTATCTGCGCCAATATTATAGACTTCTCCAGGCACACCTTCAAACAATAAGAGAGCTAGGGCGGCAGCATGATCACGGACATGTATCCAATCGCGAACATTCAAACCATCTCCATAGACCGGTACTCGTTCGCCACGCAATAATTTAAAAATAAAAAAAGGAATAACTTTTTCTGGAAATTGATAGGGTCCATAATTATTTGAACAATGGGTCACCACGACCGGTACTTTATGGGTAACAAAGTAGGCATTACACATAAGATCTCCTCCTGCCTTGGCAGCTGCGTAGGGCATATTTGGCCAAATAGGAGTGCTCTCGGTAAATAATCGGTCTTCGTCCAACTGCAAAGAACCATAGACTTCATCAGTTGAAACATTAATAAATTTTTCAATAGCGCAGGAGCGTACCGCGTCCAAAATCATTTGTACACCAAGCGTATTGGTTAAAACAAATTCTCGTGCTCCACCATGAATCGATCGATCAACATGTGTTTCAGCAGCAAAATTAATAACATGCGTGATGCCTTCACGGTTGATGACTTCACGAAGATGATCCAAATCCGTAATATCTCCCAAAACAAATGAATACCGTGGGTCAGACGCGATAGCAGTATGATTATCTAAATTTCCGGCATAAGTTAATTTGTCATAATTAACAATCCGACAATCGGAATACTTTTCCAGGACATAATGGATAAAATTACTTCCAATAAACCCTGCGCCACCACAGACTAATAAACGCATATCCTTTCACTGATATTACGCAACGTCAAAACGATAACTATCTTTTGAACGAAGCGGAAAATTACTAAAATACACTAAAATAGCTTTTGTATCCGTCACGTTCTTGGTTGCGAATGATACATACGGAGGAACGTGAATAACTTTTGTACTCGGCTTAAGGGTCATTACTTTACGCAAACCATTTTTAACATGAACAAAGGTACATTGCAACTCCCCTTGGGTAACAAAGAACATTACTTTTGTTTTTTTATGATAATAATTTCCTGTTGTTAATCCTGGATCAACAATGAGTTCTGACATATAAATACCACCAATGCGTGCTGTTGACAAAGTACGACCAGGTTTACTTTTATCGTGTTGAAAATCAAAAATTTCAATAAACCGTGATTTCGGAGTCTTACCAGGCATACGGGAAATCGATTATATAAAATGATGCCGAACAAGACTCCAGGCCGCCATGGTGCCAGCGTCCCAAATATCATTACGACGAATCATATCTTCTATTTCATCAGGGTGACGATACAATAATTCAAAGGCTTCGGTAGGATCAGGATGGGACTCACCAATCGTAGTAACTTGAGCAACAAAGACATGCGCACGATCTTTCACCATACCAATTCCTTGTTCAAACGTTCCTGCCATAATTAAATCTGAGGCAACACAACCAGTTTCTTCAAATAATTCATCGGCCGCAGCGCGAGACAATTCAGTCCCTGGTTGAATACCGCCACCAGGAAATTCAATGCCGGTTCGTGAAACTAAATAGCGGTATTGCTGGACCAAAATAATGCGTCCATCAGCCAAAACCGGCACGAGCATTACCATGCCCGGTGTCTCTCCATAATAATAATCCCCTTGATTACCATCTGGTTTTTCATAAATATCATGTTTGTATTTCCACCAAGGATTTTCATGAAGAACTTCTTCAGATATTTTTTTTAAACGATTAAGCATAGTGTCTAAATGAATTGTTTTGCCAATGCTGCAACATCAATCTCACCGGTCTTTTTGATAATTGAATGCATACTACCGCCGCCATCTTTATCCCATCGAGGAAAAATATGAACATGGATATGCGGCACAGCTTGGCCACCGGCTGAACCATGATTCCAACCAACCGTAAAACCATTGGGTTGAAGAACCGTTTGTATTTTTTCCATGCTTCGCTTAACCCCAACAGTCAACGCACTTAAATCACTATCTGACACATCAAAAAGAGTTTCAGCATGAACCTTGGGTATAACAACGGTATGACCTTTTACGCAAGGAAAAATATCCAAAAAGGCCAGTGTATGATCGTCTTCATACACGGTATAATTCGGAATCTGTTTTGATAGTATTTTACAAAAAATACAGTCCATACATTCCAACAATACCATCCCTTTCAAGGTTTTTCAATAAGCGGACGTATATGACGAAGTTCTAGGTCACTCCAAACAGTGACCGGCTCAGAGAGTACAAGCTTATGCGCACGAAGCTTTTCCTTAAGATCAAAAGACTCTTGTGAAGATAGAACGAGATCATACCAATACAAAGGGAAACCTAATTGAGATAATTTCCTGGCACTGTCTAAACTCTCATCTGACCAATCAGTAATTACTTTTCGTCCGGGATAAAGATACTTGTCAGCATATCGTGTAACCACAATGGCTTCAGCCGGAGTTAGACGATATATCCTCTTTTGCCACAAGTAATAATCAGCCACGGTAGCCTTAATATCTACAAGACCTTCAAACCGTAAGAAAACTGATCGAAAACTGAATAGTGCCAAAACAATGATTATGATGACTGCTACAAACGCACTACTCCAATGACGTTGAAAAAACGTAAGGATAACTGCGGCCAGAAAAGGCAAAGAAAATACATAGAGGGGCAAAAAATACCGAACTTGCGAGCTCCCAATAGAATAAACACCGGCCACATTATCAAAAAACAACCATGAACCATAATACATCACCAGATAACTGCAAACAGCAATAAATAACCATGCATAATCTCGAGCAGTAGGTATGATTATTTCTTCAGACAAACGAAAAACAGAATCCTTCTTGAATCTATTTGAACACAGTACCAAAATCAAACCAATGACTGCTAATAAAAACCAAGGAGCAAACAAATGTATGCCATACTCATAGGCTGTCTTTAGCATTGCTGTTGGATGGAACCCAAAAGGAACAATCAATACTTTGAAAAAAGAAATACCTTGAGGATGTTCAGTAATTAAACCGGCTGATCCATCAATAGCTGGTTTTGCATAACCACTTCCCAAAGGATGATCATAAAATAATTTTTGGGTAATAAAAAATAATCCAGCAATCATGGAAATACTTAACAATAATGCAACAAGATGGGTTCTTCTAATCTCGCGTCGATACAAGAGAATCTGAGCCAAGCATAAACCACTAACCCATAGTGCTTCCACGGGACGGATATACAAACTCGTAGCCAGCCCAAGACCAGCAAAAAAAATCCAGATTACTTTCTGTGTTTCGGTCTGACTCTTTGCCCATTTCATGAGAGCATACAGACCTACCAAAAGAAAAAAAACAAACACCGTGGCGTGTTGAAAGGATCGACTCGCATAATACCACCAAGGAGGAAGGATGTAGAGAAGCAGGGCGCTCAAAAATGCCAGTCTCCTCCCCCAAAATTCTTTGAGCCAGGCAAAAAAAATCAATGGAGTAAGAGCAGCAAGAAGTGGCGTCAACAAAACCGCAATTACATTAAAATACATCTGGCCGAAAAAAGGTAAAACTAGTTTTACCAATCCACTATACAGCATGATGAGACCAGGGAAACCAATCGGTGCAATTTCATCATGAATGATTGTCGTACTTCGTGGATGAAGCTGTTGATTACTTGCCTTTGAAAGTGGCTCAGGAATTCGTGCCCGATTATGGAGTACCCGTTCACGAATAAATAAATAATTACTACTT
>JAHFIE010000024.1:13572-15718 GCA_023246565.1 Candidatus Magasanikiibacteriota bacterium | reverse complement strand
CTTTATCTATGGCTTCTCGGATACCTTTTTGGATTGGCGCAATATATTCACGCGGAATCAAACCACCTTTAATTTCGTCAACAAATTCAAAACCTTTACCTTCTTCAAGAGGTTCAATACGAATCCAACAATGTCCATATTGACCACGACCACCAGACTGTTTGATGTATTTACCTTCAGCTTCAGCACTCTGGCGAATGGTTTCTTTGTAAGCAACTTGCGGCGCACCAACATTAGCTTCAACATTAAATTCTCGTTTCATACGATCCACAATAATTTCCAAATGCAATTCTCCCATTCCCGAAATAATGGTTTGTAAGGTTTCTTCATCCGTATGAATCCGAAATGTTGGATCTTCTTCAGCCAATTTCTGCATGGCGAAACCCATTTTTTCCTGATCAGCTTTTGTCCTTGGTTCAATCGCGATATGGATAACTGGTTCAGGAAACGTAATATTTTCAAGCAATACCGGACGTTTTTCATCACAAATAGTGTCGCCAGTAACCGTATTTTTTAATCCAATCGCGGCTGCGATTTCACCGGCATACACTTCGTTCACATCTTCTCGAGAATTCGCATGCATTCGTACAATTCGTCCAATTCGTTCTTTTAAACCAGTTCGGGTATTAATGACATAACTACCAGCGATTAATTTACCAGAATACACACGAAAAAAAGCCAATTTACCAACAAAAGGATCAGTCGCGATTTTAAATGCCAAACCAACAAAAGGTTCTTCGTCATTGGGATGGATTTCTATTTTCTTTTCTTCATCATCAGGATCAGTCCCCATGATCGAAGCCACATCAACCGGAGAGGGTAAATAATAGGTCACTGCATCCAACATTAGCTGAACACCTTTATTACCCAAAGCTGAACCACACATGACCGGATAAATTTCATCTTTCAAAACAAGGATCCGGATAGCAGTTTTAATTTCTTCTGAGGTAAATTCTTCACCATTTAAATATTTATTCATGAGTTCGTCACTGGCTTCTGCCACTTTTTCCAAAAGTTCGGCACGATATTTTTTGACCAACTCAACCATGTCAGTTGGGATATCAAAAGCCGTGATTTCCATACCGTGATCACCGGCAAATTGATAAGCTTTTTGTTCAATCAAATCAATGATTGCGGAAAATGATGACTCCTGACCAATAGGAAGTTGAATCGCAACTCCTTTTTTGGATAAACGATCTTTAATTGATTGTAAGCTCATGTAAAAATCAGCTCCAATCTTATCCATTTTATTCACAAAACAAATTCGAGGTACACGATATTTGTCTGCCTGACGCCAGACTGTTTCTGATTGTGGTTCCACGCCTTGCGAACCATCAAACAATGCCACAGCCCCATCAAGCACACGAAGCGAACGTTCTACTTCCACAGTAAAGTCAACGTGACCAGGAGTATCTATGATGTTAATGCGATGATTTTTCCAAAAACATGTGGTCGCGGCACTTGTAATCGTAATGCCCCGTTCTTTTTCTTGTTCCATCCAATCCATTTCTGCAGCACCTTCATGAACTTCACCGATCTTATGTTTTTTACCAGTATAAAAAAGAACACGTTCTGTGGTCGTGGTTTTACCAGCATCAATATGAGCCATGATCCCGATATTACGGGTTTTGTCGAGAGTATATTCTCGAGGCATACAATAGTTTAAGGTTAAAAAATACGCTATATGATTTTACTCGCAGACCAAGACGATAAGGTAGGGCTACGACAAAATTATATATATTAACGATTGAAACGGGCAAAGTGAGCAAAGGCTTTGTTAGCTTCGGCCATGCGATGAACATCTTCTTTTTTCTTAAGAGCACCGCCCAAGCCTTCGAGTACATCCAAAAATTCAGCCAATAATTTTTCTTGCATGGAATGACCTTTACGCGCTTGTGCTGCAGCCGTGAGCCAACGAAATGCCAAAGCATTTTGTCGTTCTCCTGACACTGGCATGGGTACCTGATAATTAGCCCCACCAACACGACGTGAACGAACCTCAACTTGAGGGCGTAATGTTTCCAATACTCGTTCAAATATAGGAAGCGCTGGTTGTTGTTTTTTTTCTCCTAATGTTTCAATGGCACTGTAAACAATATGTTGTGCTGTTGTTTTTTTACCATCACTCATGATGAAATTAATAAAT
>JAHFIE010000024.1:0-13562 GCA_023246565.1 Candidatus Magasanikiibacteriota bacterium | reverse complement strand
AGCACGCTCTGATATTTTGGATCAGGCGCGATGATTCGTTTAGGTGTTTGCTTACCGCGGGACATATGATGTTTGACGTTATTAATAATTAGTGAGTGTAGAAGCGATGTTACAATTCAGATACAAAACAGTACGCACACGCTCCTCGCCCATGATAGTGATTATTTTTTTGCTTTCGCTTTTTTGGCACCATAGAGTGAACGACTGCGCTTGCGATTGGCCACACCCTGGGTATCATAAACACCACGGACAATGTGGTAACGAACACCTGGCAAGTCTTTAACACGGCCACCACGAATTAAAACAATGGAATGTTCCTGCAAATTATGTCCTTCACCAGGAATATACGCGATTATTTCCATGCCATTTGATAAACGAACCTTCGCGACTTTACGCAAAGCTGAGTTTGGTTTTTTTGGTGTCGTCGTGTACACCTTGGTACAAACACCACGTTTAAACGGCGCACCGCGACGTAAGTCAGTACGCTTGCGATGGAGACTATCATAGGTAAATTGTAACGCTGGAGATTTTGATTTTCGCTTGAGCGGTGTGCGTCCCAAACGTAAAATCTGATTCATCGTAGGCATAGTTTCAGATAACAGATAACAAATAAGATGCCATCTGCCTTATTAAATAAAAATCCAGTCATATGACTGGTTCGGATTCTAAAAACAATAGAGTTTCCGAACGTTTAAATCAGCCACGATTTTACTTCATCCCGACGTGTCGGGATTACTACGTTCTGTATCTTTTTAAAGATGTCAGGATTATACGAGATGAACACGTAATTGTCAATAGAAATAGGCAGTGGTAGTATAAATAGTACTTAAATTAGATAAATTTGCAGACTTAATGTTGACAAATCCAGTAGAATAAAGTACCATTGTCTGTTTATAATGGTCTTTACAATTAATTTGCCATTAAGATGGCGGTGTCTAAAAAGGGGGAAGGTGCAATGAACTCCGTGAATTTCAGAATGCTGGTGGTCGGCTTCATCATGGGCACCTCGTTGGTGCTCGTTTACATTTACAAGGAGAGATACGAAAAGTTGCTCGGGGAAGTAATGACTGCCCCGTTGCCGGTTCCGGACAACAACTACTCGAACCAGACCGACTCCCACGTCTGTCACCAGGAGGATTTCTACACTCCTCCACCACCTGTGATCATCATCCTGGTCATCATCCCCTCGCTTCCACAGGAAGAAGGGTACGGCCCTAGCCAAAAAGAGGGCCAGGACGAGTCCATCAAGGGGATGTGGCTCCCGCAGTACCACCAAGACAATTACTACTGGTACTGATCCCTTGTCACAAGGAGCAAGACACCGCACACCATCTTAGTGACAAATTACATTTAGATATTTATTTTTATACCAATTTTCAATATATCCAATACGTTCTAATTTTCTGATGACAAGAACACCAGAAATCCCCCCTAAAATACCCATAGTTAAACTGATACGAGATTAGATGAAGAACTAGAAAATAATGGTTTGGGTCGTTCATTTTTTTCATCTTCCAGACACTCCAAACATAATTCAATTGCTTCTTGAATATTTTTTAATGACTCCTCAACCGAATCACCTTCTGAATACCAACCCTCGAACGTAGGACATTCAACCCAAAAACCATCCTTTTGATCAGGATGTAATATGACTTCGTAGCCCATGACAATTTTTTTAATAGGATTTTTTATATTTTAATTGTAACAACAATACTCCAACCGTCAAAAGTTACGTATCCACCAAATTAGCCGACAATCAAATTAAACAAAAAATCAATCACAGGCCCAATTACCCACGAAAAATAAAATACAAAGATGAGAAGAACCCACATACCATACCGATCCAAAAAATCTTGAACCTTGTGCCAGGCTGGAGGCAAAAATGCGTACAAAATTTTTGAACCATCAAGCGGTGGAATGGGAACCAAATTAAAAACACCAAGACTGATATTCACCAAAACAATAATCGCAATAAACGGGCTCAAAAAACTACCAGGAAAAAATCGTAAAAACAAACCAAAAACTATGGCAAGTAAAAAATTCGCCAGAGGACCGGCAATACCTACCAATAATGAGCCATAGCGCTGATTCCGCAAATTATAGGGATTGTATGGTACTGGCTTTGCATACGCAAACAAAAAACGACCACCACTTAAAAAAAACAAACCGAGCGGCATTAGGATGGTGCCAAATAGATCAATATGAGACTTAGGATTGAGGGTCAGTCGACCAGCATACCGTGCTGTTGGATCACCCAAGCGGTCTGCCATCCATCCATGCATATATTCATGAAATATAGCCGAAGGAATCGTAACCAAGAAATATAGTATAAGAGAGAAAAAATCCATAACACTAATTAAAATTCAATACGTAAGCACCATTATAATAAACAGAATGTACTCAAAGCGACTGCAAATAGAGACTTGACAACCAGTACAGTATACTCTATAATCAGCCCACATTCAAATATAAGGTACCGTGTTTCGATTTTTCAGCTTTGACTTTTATCCTATGTCCCGCAATTGCGAATTCTGCTTCAAACGCTCTCAAAAATCAGCGTCACGCAGTCACTCTAATATCAAAACATTACGTCGCCAACACATTAACCTGCAAAAGGTTAATGGAGTTTGGATTTGTACTCGCTGTTTAAAAACAGCGGCAAAACCAGCTGCTTAATCGAAAGTGTCATAATAAAAATAATCCTGACTCAATCGGGATTATTTTTATTTTCAAAGTTTATTTATTACGATGTAAAACTGGCGTGTGAAAGGGGCGAACATTAACTGGATCATTAATAATAATCTGACATGAAAGCGAACACGTGCCATGATATTTTTCGTGACACGAATCACAAGCTAAAAATAATTTATTACACCATTTGTTCGCGCAATTATGATAGATGTCATTAAACTGATCACAATGATAACAATGACCAACGATCACCGCTGAATCAGAGGTATTAATGGAAATGGAAAGACGATCATCAAATACAAAACATTTTCCTTCGTAAAATCCTTCATTACCATACTTCTCTGCGTATTTCACAATACCGCCTTCCAACTGATAGATTAAACTCGGATCAAATCCTTGCGCAATAAAATAAGCAGACGCTGGTTCACAGCGAATTCCACCCGTGCAAAACATGACAATTTTTTTACCACGAAACGGCTCATAAAAATCAATAGAATCTTTGAGTTCACGAAAATATTTCATGGGCGGACGAACCGAGTTTACAAAACGCCCAATCTCCCATTCATAATCATTCCGCATATCAAGAAGAACCATGTCTTCGCCTTTTTTTAACCAATCATGAAAGGTGTCACGATCAACGTGTTTTGCGCGTACACATAATGCATCAGGACTTTGAATATCCAAGGTAATAATTTCCCGTCTTGCTTTAACTTTTAATTTTGGAAACGGATTAGCATCGCTATGACTTTCTTTAAAATCAATTTTTTTAAACAAACGATGTTGGTTCATGTACGCGCGGTACAAGGCAATGGCTTCGCTCGTTCCAGCAACAGTACCATTGATCCCCTCTTCGTTCATAAGAATACGTCCTTTGAGTCCCAAAGCCAAACAAATCTCTTTATGAATAAGTGATTCTTTTGTAGGATTATCAATACGAGTAAATTTGTAGAAAAGAAGAATAGTAATCATATGTGTAGTCGGGCTGACAGGACTCGAACCTGCGACCTCATGCACCCCATGCATACGCGCTACCAACTGCGCTACAGCCCGATAATGTCCTTGACTTATTATTGTTCAAAATTTCTCCTCAAAATGAGGATCATCAAGATGATACCCCACCACCATGATCTTTTCAAGAGTACTTGACTCTAAAACAAAAGAAGCCCAAAAATGGGATCTTTTGGACCCCGCCCGGGACAGCACATCGTCATCCCTGAAAATCAGGTGGGTGACCGCAACCCGAGTCCACGGACCAGGGCAATATAGATCTCCCATGATAACGAATTGTAGAATGAGATAGCTGTCAACCAGCGGAATCTATTGGCAGTATAGAAGACCTTAAAAGCCCTGTCAACCTTTCGTGGGTCAAGCTTTTTCGCGCAAACAAAAACACCCCAAGCCTCCTTGTCTCCACTATGGATCATACTGAAGACAGTTAGTGTGGGGTGTTTTGTGAAGGCGTCCTGACCCAACGAGAACTTCGTCGAGCCAGGACAATCCTTCCAGTCTCAGACCTTCCCGAGGATGATGTGCCCCTGGGCACGCCACTGGGCAACCCATTCGAGGACAGTCTCCCGAGGATGGCGAGACAAAAGATCGTCGATCGTTCTCTGGTCAATCAGAATCGTGGAACCGCACATGGATTTCCTCCTTGGTGAAGCGGTTGTCTTTGTTCGTAATTAAATTATGAACAAAGACAAACACTGCAAAAAAAGAATCCCGACGAGGTCGAGATTCTTACGTGCTTTGAAAAAATTATACACGCACCAGAACGACCTCGGGAAACAAGGTAAAGTAAAAAAAGAAAAAATAAAATTGTTGCAGATTGTTTTTCATAATGGATCGATGAAACAAGATAATTTTAGAAACTTCCTTCCACTACACACAATATATGAGCAATGGGGGGAAGGCAATGTGAAAGGGTGAACTCACTCCGGCATCGCGCGGGTAGGCGGTCTCGAAGCCGTGATCCGGAGTGGTTCACAGGGAGGGCAGGGAGAGCTCTCTCAGTGGTGAGTGGCGAGCAGGCGCTCAGCTTGTGGGGGCAGCAGGACAGACGTGGCCCGCGAACATCCGGGCAACTGTCGCACAGCCCGCAGGAGCTGGTGAGCGAGACCGCGAACCCGAGAGACGTCAGTCTCGTGAGATAGAGCACCGTGAATGCGCTCGATCTCCTGGGCAGCGTGTTCCTGGGAATCGATGATCTTGGGGGAAACGGCCATGTTGTTTTTCTCCTCGTGCTAGACACAATGCCAGCAGACCCAATGTCAGCCAGCGTAGAGTATGGATATCCAATTTTTGGATACCTATACCCTACGCCGACATAACATACCTTTCACATTGCTTTGTAATGAACAAACCTCCTCAAAAAAAATCACCCAGGTTTTACCAGGGTGATTCACTTATTTTTGGCTTAGCCGTTGCTTCCGCAACTACATCCTCCGCCACAGCAGCTTTCATCGTCGCCGCCAAAGTGTTTCACCCTCGTATCCCCTACGTATGCAAACGCAAAAGGACGTACCACGAGAGTAGGGCACTTCTTAATAAAGAGAATGTTGTTGGATTGATGCACCATATATATAAACTTTAACGCACTGCTTTAGTCTGGTCAAGGTACTTATCCACACGCGAATCTAGGCTCGCTCGTCTTCCATGTACACATGGAGATATTCAGTTTTGTTATAATCAAAGATTTCATCTTCATTAAAAAATCGTTTTACTTCATCAACAGCACTTTCCGGAGAATCTGAACAATGAACTACATTACACATTCCCATGGCCAAATCACCTCGGATTGTTCCCCCGTCTGCTTTACCAGCATAGGTAACACCAGCAATTAATCGTACTGCGCCAACAGCTTCTTTACCTTCCAAACACAGAATAACCACAGGACTGGATTTCATAAATGCTTCAAGTCCAGGATAAAACGGCTTTTCTACATGATGTGCGTAGTGTTCACGGAGCTTGTCTTCACGTAAATATGACATCTTTAAACCAACCAATTTAAGGCCTTTCATTTCCAAACGTTTGGTAACTTCACCAACAAGTCCGCGTTGAACACCGTCGGGCTTCACAATAACAATGGTTTTTTCGTAGATGCCATCAAAACGCATACGATTAAAATTAAGGATAAAGGGACGCCAATAAATTGGTTATAGTATATAGACAAAGATAAAAAAGTCAAGATTTGATTGACTTTTACCGATAAATTTGGTTTAGTCTCCTCCTAACGAGGAGATAAAGATGAACGCAGAACAAAAAGTGGACTTCAGACCCAACCCAATAGTTCTCCGTTGCCCGGCATGTCACCATGCCCTGCGACCATTCGATGTCATGTGTCGCGGATGTGGATTTCCATCCTACTTCCGCCCCGTCGTTTGTCGCTTCGGCCACATGAACACAATGGTGGCTCCACTCTGCCAAGCCTGTGACACCCCCATCTCCAGCTTGAACTAATCTCTGCTTCAAAATCCCCACAGATGGAAAAAATTTTCGTTTGCGGGGAGCAGAGATTGGTGACTAAAAATCCTGTTAAATCAGGATTTTTTATAATTCATCAATACTTTTTAAAAAACTTGTTGGCCGGCTACGTCCTGACATTTTTGTTGCAGAAGATTTCGATTGACTGGGGAAAGGTTCGTCTTCAGGAACATACGTAATGTCATCCACAGCATCACTCGGATCAGAAAAAATAGTGTTTGTTTCCCTACTACCATAGGTATCCACATTATCCGGAGAAATTTCTGATAAAAATTGACTCGGTCCTTGCAAATAACTATGGAGATTACCGGTGAGCGGGTATGATAAATATAAATATTGTTTGGCACGCGTCACCGCAACATAAAACAAACGACGTTCTTCTTCCAAACCATTCACTTCTCCGACCGAACGTTCACTGGGAAATTGTCCAGCCGCAACATTTAAAATAAAAACAGCAGTCCATTCCAAACCTTTGGCTTGATGAATCGTGGAAAGAATAATTTTTTCATCATCTTGAAAAGTAGTATTGGGTCGGGCAAATTGTTCTTGCAAAACTGATTCAGCCAAAAATTTTCCAAGATCAGTTTCATGTTCAGCAAGACGAGCCAATTGTTCCAAATCTTCCTGACGTTCACGAGCATCTGTATATTCAGCTTCCAAATAATCATGATATTTTGAGTCCAGAACAGCATTGATTAAAGCCCCGGGATTCGTATCCTCATCACGCGTCATGCGTTGCCAAATAGCAGTAAAATCATGCCAACCAATCCGCGCGCGAGCCGGTAAACATTGAGCAATTTCATCAATCAAAGATTCATCCATGGGTCCAGTAAATTCAGAACGATGTATGTGGTCAATAATTTTTTGAGCAACTGCAGGCCCAATCCCTACCTGCATTGATAGAACGCGCGACCATGCCAACGTATCATGTTGATTATGGTAAATACGTAAAAAAGACAAAATATCTTTTACATGGGCGCGTTCAAAAAAACGAATACCGCCGCGGTATTCGTACGGGATACCATGTTTATTCAAGGCTAATTCCAGAGCCTGGGTGTGGAAAGCAGCACGAAACAAAACTACTATTTGATCGAGGGGAACGCCCTCGTCACGGAGTTCCAAAATTCGTTCAGCAATATATTCAGCTTCCTCGGATTGATCAAGGAAAGCATGAATTTCTGGTCGTACGGATCGCTCTCGTATACTTTTTAATTCTTTTTGATATTGCCGCGTATTATTTGCTATGACCTCATTCGCCACATCCAAAATATCTGGTGTAGAACGATAATTTGTTTCAAGACGAAATACTTTCGCCCCTGGATAACGAGTTTCAAAATCCAAAATATTCTGGATATCAGCAGCACGGAATGAATAAATACTTTGCGCATCATCCCCTACCACCAAAAGATTACGGCGTACTCCGGACAACGCATGGATAATTGATGCTTGAATCTTATTCGTGTCTTGATACTCATCTACCAATACATACCGAAACTGCTGAGATAATGTTTGTGCCAATGACGGATGACTCGCGAGCAATCGTAATACATTCACCAATAAATCATCAAAATCCATTACATTTACTGCTCGTTTACGTTTATCATAGTCTTCTGCAATCCGACTGATCACATCAATGACATCAATCCATTTGGAATACCGCTCGGTAACAACTTCGGTAATTGAACGTTCTGCATTGCGCGCGTAACTGATAAGTGAGTGAATAATTGCTGGTGAAGGAAAACGTTTTTGCGTTCGATCTACACCTTCAATAGTGGAACATAGTTTAATCATGTCTTTACTATCTTCAGCATCAAGTACCGTAAACGTATGCGCGTAACCAAGCAAGGGAGCGTATTGTTTAAGTAACCGAAAAGCAATGTGGTGAAAAGTGCCACTCCACGGTAAAACATTTTTTTTCTCCATGGTCAATTGTTCAACACGGTGAACCATTTCGCGTGCAGCCTTATTCGTAAACGTTACCAATAAAATCTCATCAGGTGACACACCATGTTCCAATAAATACGCCACACGATAGGTTATGGTTCTGGTTTTTCCACTCCCAGCACCGGCCAAAACTAAACAAGGACCATCCCCGCCCTCAACGACTTTTAATTGTTCAGAATTTAATTCTTTGTGGTAGTCGATCATACAACAATGTATTCGTAGAAAACTTTTTCTGTAGGAATGTCATTCTGGCGAAAGCCAGAATCCAGTGTTTATTTAATCCAATACTAGATTCTGGCTTTCGCCAGAATGACAAGGAACGATTTAAGATAAGACCTAAACAATGGTGTCGGCGACCGGCCAATCGCTGATTGTACTCATCAGCGCCAAAAATTTATTCCATAACTAAAATTGCTTTTTTTCCGTGCTGTACATCCCCATCATGCCAATCATGCATAGCATGCATAACTGAAGCAATCGGAAAAACAAAATTGGCGCCACGGTTTACTCCTGGATCATTGGTAATAAATTGGTCTTTGGTATAGCCACGAATAATAAACGCATGATAGGTTGGTCCACCACGAGAATAATATTTATTTGGCAAAACTTTTCCATCAGCAACAACTAAGACGGGACTCCCGGCCGCAACAAATTTTTTAATCTGTTCAACGGTTGGATTTTCCACAATCGTAATTTTTTTTGTACTTTTAAAATAATCAGTGGCAATTTTTTTTAACCTGTTCAATCGTAATACTCGCACCCCAACCTTGTTGTTCCTCCCACGTAATAATTCTTTGCAATTCATCCTTTGCAGATAAAGGACTCAATCCATAACCTTTGTAATACGCATCGAGCATGAGTATTGCAGCTTCTTCACAAGCATTTTGCCAAGGATCATCCCAAATTTTTTCTGGAGCTTGTGAAGTAAAGGGAACATTTAGATGAACATCAGTATCATTGAGAACCAAAGAACCAGTTAAGAGTGATGTTGCGACCCGTGGCGTACGCGTCGTGTTTTCGTGATTTGGATTAAGTTTAACAGAGGTTGTATTCGTGACAACAGACACTGACGTAGATGTTGGCTCAGTCTTAAATTTTTTCGAAGATTCAAAAGATTTTAAACTTGGCAATGGTTGAATACTTTCATTATTGGCCGGACTTATTTCTGTTTCAAACGGAACTGCTAATGTTTGGGTGCGTACAAATCCATACCACATCCAAAGGGTAGCAAAAAATAAACCAATCGAAAGAAAAGCAGCAAAAATATCAAAAAGGGGCTGGACTTTCATACTTATGGTCGTGGTCGACGAGCACGACGGGATCGTTCAGGACGAATCGTTGTGGGTAAATTCAAATCAGCATGTGCTATTTCATGTACTAAATCACCATGACTTCCAACTAATTTAAGATTACGAACTTTTCCACCACCTTTTTTATCTGGTCCTGATTTAAATTTAATGGTTAAGATAAATCGTCGTTCGCCCCTGGGTTCTCCAGAATCTTCGTGTAATTCAATTCCCGTCACATTATACCCACGTTTTTCAAGCATTTCATGGATCTGGTCAGTTAATTCTTTATCAACCAATTCCTGATCCACTCGTGCTTCAAGCCGTGCTGATGCACTTGTTCTAAAACCAGTTCTTGTTTGTTTTTCAATACCAAGATCGCCTGAATCCGGATCAACTATTTCAGAAGATGACCTCCGAGAGTCTGGCTCATGAAGAGAAACATTCATTGATCTCGTATGTGTCATGGCTAAACGTGATTCAGTATCTATTCTTTCTAATTCTGTCACGCCAGCCTCGGTCAAAGTACCATCTTTAAGAATAAAACCCATCTCCACAGCATGGAGATAACTTTCATTAAATTCGTCAGCCTCACCCCAATGACTCGTTCGGTCACCAATACTATATTTACGATTCGGACCAGGATCTTTCACCAAAGAAGGATTAAAACTAACTTCACCTTCAGTCATAGTAATACAATTGATGTATATAATGCCGTTATCATATCACAAGTTTGCAGACTGGCAAATGGAAATAGATCTTGATTTTTTTTCAAAAAAAAAGTAACATGAACAGATTATGAACACATTTTTTACCATAACTCACCAGGACAAAAATTCCCGTGCTCGAACCGGTATCATTAAGACTGGCCACGGTACTATTGAAACACCGGTCTTTATGCCGGTGGGTACCCAAGGAACCGTCAAAAGTATTGACCAGGATGATTTACGCGCATTGGAAACAGAAATTATTTTAGGAAATACATACCATCTTCACTTACGCCCGGGCGAAGATCTTATTGCACAATTTGGTGGGTTGCATAAATTTATGCACTGGAACGGACCAATTTTAACGGATAGTGGTGGTTTCCAAGTTTTTAGTTTAGGAAATAATACACGGATAAAAAAATCAGAAAGTAATGTCGGAGAAACGATTGTTGACGTTCAAAAAAAACATATTGAACAAGGAAAACTTGTGACGATTGATGAAGATGGTGTGACATTTCGTTCACATCTTGATGGATCAACCCACCGGTTTACTCCAGAATCATCAATCGACATCCAGCACAAACTTGGTGCAGATATTATTATGGCATTTGATGAATGCACATCTGACACAGCAGATGCATCATACACACGCGCAGCCATGGAACGCACGCATCGTTGGGCTGAACGATCACTTTCTGCTCACCAGAAATTTGAAGCAGCTGATTATCAACGATTTTTATTTGGTATTATCCAAGGCGCGAATTATAAAGAATTACGCGAAGCTTCTGCAGAGTATATTTCGAGTCTGGATTTCGATGGTATTGCAATTGGTGGTGAATCAATTGGCTACAATATGGCAGCCACAGCAAATATTTTGGATTGGGTAAACCCTTTTATTCCAGAAGATAAACCACATTACACCATGGGCGTGGGATATTCCCCTGTTGATCTATTTACGGTCGTTGAACGTGGAATTGATATGTTTGATTGCGTGGCACCGACACGAATCGCGCGTAATGGTACTTTGTTTGTCCATCGTGACATTAATCCAGGATATAAAATTAATATCAATAATGCTCAATTTAGAACTGATCCTAGTCCTATTGATCCGGCCTGTTCTTGCTACACCTGTGAAACCTACAGTCGAGCATATATACACCATCTTTTTCGTGCCGAAGAATTATTGGCATATCGTCTGGCAACGCTCCATAATCTCCATTTCTTTTTGGATCTCATGCGTGAAATGCGCGTGGCAATTAAAGACGATAATTTTTTGGAATTAAAAAAAACGTGGTTAGGGTAAATATTGTACTCTACCCAAAGTAATGGAACAGTAATTTGAACACAAACATTATTCAAAGCCGCTCAAGAGCGGTTTTTTTATCTTGTACACAATGTAAAATTGACAAACACCATGGAAAAGCGTATCATGGTGTCCATTCTAACCGTGGCCTAGGGTCACACAACCCAACCCCTAAGGAGGGGAAGTGAAAGACATCAAGCATCTTTTCAAAAAAGACGGAACGAGGATCGTGCGTGGACGCAGTGGGAAGCGGATGGGTTCCTTCGTGGGCCATGGTCGCACCCGTCGCGAGGCGACGAGGGCGCTGTTCGAGGCTCACCACAAGGTCGATCCCACGCCCGAGGTGGTGTACAAGCGCCGAGTCGAGCAGATGATGGCAATGCTGGGGATCGCGTGAACCAACCCAGGCCCACGAACCTCATCTTGGCAGTCGCGAAGCCTGTCATCGTGACTGTGCCCCGTCCCAAGCCCCCGACCATGGCCGTGCTCCACCCCGACCGGGAGGTGATCCCCGGCTGATCCCTGTTTTCGTCTCGTCGCGTCGTCCCCTGGTCTGCTTGTTCAGGGACCAGTGGGGCGCTGCGCATCCAAAAACCACCCAACCCATATTCAGAGTCTATCCGGATAATACCGAATGGAAACTGATCAAGGAGCCGGGTGGTTTTTGTTTTCATTAAATATTTCTACAAATTTGTAAAAATTCTTGCGCAGTTTTTTTCCAAGAAAATTGTTTTGCTTTTTCTAATCCACGAATTTTGTACCAAGTACGCGCAATTTCATTGGTCAATAATAATTCCATAGCTTCGGTAATTTCATGAATACAGTAGGGGTCTGCAAGTACAGCCGTGCCATCAGTAATTTCTGGCAATGACGAACGGTTACTTGTAATGACTGGTGTTCCAGAAGCCATAGCTTCGAGCACGGGAAAACCAAAACCTTCATAAAAACTTGGGTATACAAAAATCTGCGCGCATTGGTACAATGCCGCCTTATCTTCTGCTGATACAAAGCCAATGAGTTTAATGTCTGATCGGCGATGAATAGCCGAATATATTTTTTTATTAAGCCAACCATCTGCCCCGGCAATTATCAAACTGATTCCATCGAACTGGGGATTCTTTTTTTTCATGAGGGTAAATGCTTCTACGACACCAAGAATATTTTTTCTTGGTTCTGTTGTGCCGAGAAATAAGACAAACTTCTCGGGTAGGTTGTACTTCTTTTTCACTCGGTTGAGGTCAGATTCCGTAGGCAAAGATAATGATGAACAAAGCCCTGGATAGAGCGTCAATACTTTGTCTTCAGAAATACCAAATTCTTCTATCACGTCTCGTCGGGTATTGTATGACGGTGTAATAATTCGGTGAGCTCCTCGAATTAAATGCTCAGGTCGAACCAGATTGTGCCACCATCGTTGTTTGGCAGAAAAAAATTTGGGAAATAAAAAAAATGAAAGATCATGAATCGTGAGAATATACGGCAAACCTTTTGGAAGAGCAGTAAAATTAAGATTGGGTAAAAATACTAGATCCAATGGACGTTGTGATGAAATCGATGCGGATAAAAATGGTCTTTGCGTAAAAAAAGTACTGACATTAAACAATTTATTTGGCCATCTTGTCCCAGCATAATGAACATGGGGATTTTCCCATGCTGGTATGTAGTGCGTACTTTTTTTTTGACCATTGTACAATAAAAAAAACTCATCTTCTTCTGAAGAAGCAGAAAAAACCGCACTAAGGAGTTCATACGTGTATTCCCCAACTCCCGTTAGATGCGGAGTCATGAGCGGACGAACATCAATCCCCAAGTTCATACTATCGTACGTCAAGTCGACAACGCGCTAACTCGTTTTGAAACGTAGCATATTTTTCATCCACGTAGTGTTTTACGCGACGTTTGAAATGCTCTCGATCAAACCGTTCTGCCCAAGTACGAATTTTTTGACTATCCCAATCATGGGGATCAAAAGCCAAAATAGTATCAACGACCTTTTCCCAAGTTTGTTCATGAAATAAGATCCCTGTTTCCCCAGGAATAACGGTTTCAGTCGCGCCACCAACACCGTACGCAATGACCGGACGACCAGCTGCCATTGATTCGAGTGGTGTTATGCCCAAATCTTCGATCTGGGGATGTAAAAATGCCTGG
>JAHFIE010000066.1 GCA_023246565.1 Candidatus Magasanikiibacteriota bacterium | reverse complement strand
AAAAATAAATACCACAATTTTTTATCATGAAAAAAATAATGATAAAAAACTAATGAAAACACTAGACCAAAACAAAGCGCAAATAATAAACCCAGGAGAATTCCGAGAGTCTTTTCAGCTGAATCCGGGTGATAGGCTTGTCCGCTCACCCGTTCGATTAAGGATAAAAACCATGACTGGTTAAGCATGATGTTTCAAAAAATCTAAAATCATTATTCCTCGTTTTTCCCATGAGTACTCTTGTACCTCGATAGCTAATGCATCTGCCTTCGTTTGCCATACTGAATATTCTTCAAATCCCCGTCGAATAGCTGCGGCCAAAGATTCAGGATCATCAGGAGCGGAAAAAATTGCTTTTTCCTGTAAAACTTCACGGAGCGATGGCACATCAGTCGCCACAATCGGACGATTCGCTGCCATGTATTCAAATAATTTTAAGGGTGATGTGTAGAGTGCTCCGATTTTATATCGCGCGCTATTGGGAATTGCCAAAAGATCAGCTGCCGAAAGCCATAAGGGCATTTCTTGATGATCACGTCGGCCAATAACATGAACTGTGGGCGCAGAAAATTCCTCACGGAACGTGCGAATTTCTTCATCAGTACCGCCCACAATATAGGTATGAATATTTTCAGATTCAAGCTTTTTTGCTGCTTTTGCCAAAGTATCAGCGCCTTTCCAACCATAGAGATGTCCGGTATACACAACTACTTTTTGGTCAAAAGGAATAGTAAGTTTAGCACGACTCTCTGCGCGTGGTGGTACATTTTGAAATTGCGCAACATCAACACTATCCCGCACCACAATTATTTTTTCAGAAGGAACTCCTGCAGCAATCAATTCTTTTCGTAATCCATCACTAATAACAATAATTCCTCGACTCCTTTGCCAGGTTTGTTTATGCAACCATGTTGGTCGCGGGGGTAGACTATGAATTTCATAAAATAATGATCGATCAGTTTTCGTGAGCCAATACGCCAAGGGGAGATCACGGGTATACCATACTGGTGACGTGTATTTTTGACGAAGAATTGCTCGAACAAATAAATAACTTTGTAGCCAATACCCAAAAATACCAAGACGGGTATTGGAAATAATGTCTTTACAAAGTAATTTGGTAATAAGGAAATTTTTTGGAGTATGATAATAATCAAACGGATCGGTTGTAATTGCATTGTCACGATCCGGTATTACCAGCTCGAGTTTTGCTCCAGCCTGAACCATAGCTGCACTTGTTTTCATGATTTGCAGTCCATGTGCTTTCTCGGTTGGTAATCGAATCGTGGCGCAATAGATAATATTCATACTACCTTATTTTTTTACTACAAAAAAATAACCCAAAGGATAATGACCCGTGGTCGCACGCTTGCACAAACAATGTATCACTGCGTCAAACATCATAACAAATGGTGCTACGATCATTTTAATAATCCGTGGCAAAATAATTTCCATCTGTGAAAATGCAGCTATACCGATTCCTCGGCCAAACGGTTTAATTTCAATGGATGAAAATCCAGCTTCAATAAAAATTTTTTCTAGTGTTTCCTCAGTATAACGCCAAAAATCATGAGGGTCTGGATGATAGGCCACGAGAAAAGGTACAACACCAAAAATGTGTCCCTCAGATTTAAGCACTCGTTTTAGTTCAGAGAGTACATGCTCATAATGATAAATATGCTCCAATACATTCATAATAAGAATAGTATCAACCGTATTCTCCCCATAAGGTAGCGCATCATGTTCAAAATCAATGTTTCCTAACGCCAAATCAAGACATTCCACTTTGGTATCTTTTTCTTGTTTAAAAAAACGATGATAACTGGCTAATTGTTTTCCACTCCCCACGTCTACGGTAAGACCACGCAAAACATGACGACTACATTCTGTATTCATGAAGATTCGATAGAGGTCCTTTCCACGCCAAAGTTCTTGAAAAAATGCCATATTATTTCGCTATAAACCGATTATACCACAATTGCCACATGACAATTGCCCAAATACTATTGAGATTATAGACCTTTCCTGAGAGATGATCCACCCACATTTGTTCAATGCCTACCTCGTTAAAATAAGCAGAATTTTTTCCAGCCTGGATCAAAACCTCATGTACTGGTTCTTTCAATGCAGATCTGAGCCACTTGGCTGTTGGCGTAAACCAACCACGTTTTTGTTCTGACCAAATGTGTGGTGGAATATAGGGAGCAATCGCATCTTTCCAGATCTTTTTTCCTTGAAATGTTTTTGGATTTTGCCAAAGACTCAATTTCCACTCCACAGGAATTGTTTCACTGAGCTCAATCAAGCGATAATCCAAAATCGGTACCCGCGCTTCCAAACCATGCGCCATGGTCATTTTATCAGTTCGTGTTAATGACTCGTCAACCAACCAACCTTCACGATCAATATGCATTGCATAGTTCGCGCAATCATAGTGTCGATGGTTATTGGTTGAAAAATAGCGTTCTCTAAAATAATCAAGCGCAGTCGATGCCGTGTATACTGATGACGATAAAATCTGTTTCAGATGGTCCGGTTTCTGCGCTAAAAATCGCGCTATTCTTTTTTCATCTGACCCAAAAATTCTAAAAAGATGATGGTAATAATATCGTGGATAACCACCAAATAATTCATCAGCGCCATCACCACCAAGGACGACAGCCACTGATTCTTTCGCGTATTTTGACAATAAATAAATGGCGCCGGCCGTGGCATTAAAGTTCGGTTCATCAAGGTGCCAAGCAATAGTCTCAATCTCTTGCCAAATATCTTCTGGGCCAATATATATCTCATGATGATCGGTTTTGTAATACGCAGCAGTTTTTCGCGCGAGGTCAACATCAGCATTAAATTTTTTCGTATCAACACTATCCTTAAACCCAACAGAAAATGTTTTAATCGGTCCAGAATGAAATTCGACTGCCGCGCCCAAAACCGCGGTTGAATCCAATCCCCCGCTCAAAAATATGCCAACAGGCCGATCAGAAATTAATTGTTGTTGTACACTGTCCCGAAATGTTTCTCGAATTTTTTGAACCGTGTGAGCGTAAGAATCATTGGGTTCGCGCTGGGGCATAGTTTGCCAATACCGCTCAATTGTTACGGTTCCCTGTCGATCAAGAATTGCGTAATGCGAAGCAGGCAATTTTTTAATTCCTTGAAACATGGTCAGTGGTTCAGGCACATATAAAATTTGAAAAAAGAGGTTGCATGCGGTCTGATCAACAGCACGAGGAACATCATGTTCCAATATCCCTTTTATTTCTGAAGAAAAAATAAAACGCTTACCATCATAATAATAGTACAGTGGTTTAACTCCCGCATGATCACGGGCAAGAAATAATTCTCCATTGCGCGTATCATAGAGCGCAAAAGAAAAAATCCCATTCAATTTTTTGACACAATCGTGACCATACTTTTTATATGCGTTCAAAATAACTTCAGTGTCACTGTCTGAAATAAATTGATAGTCTTGCCTAAGCTCATCTCGTAATGTCTGATAATTATAAATCTCACCATTAAACACAACCACTAATTCATGATCCGCGTCCCACATAGGCTGTGAGCCACGTGGGGACAAATCAATAATCGCTAATCGGTTATGACCGAGCGAAATACCATCACCAACCCATGCATCCGTTGCATCAGGGCCACGATGTGCCGTGGTCTTATTCATTCGTTGAATCAGATCCGGATCACTGCTATTAAAACCATTAATACCACACATACGTTATTAATAATCTCCTTGCCGTGCTCGCCAACGAATCTTCAAAATATCCCATAACATGGATAGCGTATCTTTTACCAAACGCACACTACTATCCCGACGATGGGTCAAGGTAACCGCAAAATCTTGATAGTGGTAGCCACGTGCTTTTGCAATCACAAACAATTCCACGTCAAATGCAAACCGATTAATCCGCGCACAGCGCACCACGTCTTGAACAAATGACTGACGAAAAAGTTTAATCCCACACTGTGAATCAAAAACATCTGACACAATACTCCATCGAATCACGTTCGAAAAAAAATTTCGACCAATACGCCGGATCATACCATAATTTTTTAATCCATCTGATTGTGCATGATTCCGTGATCCATAGACAATACCCAAGGTCAGGTCATTATCCATCACTGCTTTCATCTCATCAAGTATTTTGAGACCATAGGGCACATCAGCGTCAGTAAACGCGACAAAAGTACCTTTTGCCATCCTAAAACCTGTTCGCAAAGCCGCGCCTTTACCTTGATTGTGTTCATGATGTATAACAACACAATTCGAAACAGTTCGAAGCGTCTCGACAAGTGCCGCAGTTGTATCAGTACTACCGTCATTCACCAGAATCAATTCTCGATCCATGGTTTCAGCAAGCCAGCTCAGCAACACAGGA
>JAHFIE010000023.1 GCA_023246565.1 Candidatus Magasanikiibacteriota bacterium | reverse complement strand
ATTCCGCGTCTATTCCCAGTTTTTTAAATGCATTTCGAGAATTACCTCCTTTGAATAAAGAGAACACAAAAGCGTTAAACGGCCGTTCAAGCCAGCGTTCCCAGTGGTACGCAAGGACTTTTTGTTTGAGATCAATCATAGTTATAAAATGTCATTCAGACATCACTTTTGTCATTCCGAACGAAAGCCGGAATCTAGTGTTGATTGAACAAATGAACTATTACCAGCTTTATAGCTTGTGGTTTATCTGATTAATACTGGATTCTGGCTTTCGCCAGAATGACAATAACCAGATCACGATTGGAGCTTATCCGACTCTGTCCGGGCAATACACGACTCTGTTGACAAAATGACAAAAAGAGATTTTATCAGAATGATGCAAAGCTTTTAACGTAAAGCTACATACTATGGTACTACCTGCCCGAAAAAAATCAAGTAAAAACCGTAAAATTAGCCAAAATTAAACTAAATTCACAACCTAGTCTTGCAAACCTTCTCTTTTTATGGTATACTCTTCTGTCTTTCAGCTCTTTTCTTACCAGAAAAAATGAACAGTTTTGTGCTGTCCACCTTGGTGATTTTAAAAGTCCCCAGAGTGGACTGTGCCAAGCTGTTTCCGTGAATTTCACGGTTCAGTGAGGTACTTTGAGGAGGATGAGATGAGCACGATTATCAAGGTGGGGGTCACCCGCCACGGTCAGAAGGACCCGGGGGGGGCGGACGCCCTGACCCCCCATGGAGCCATGCAGGTGTTCGCGGCTGGGAGACAGCTGGACAGCCTCGGTCACAAGCCCGACCTGATCTACTACAGCGGCCTCAACCGAGCCCTCGAGACGGCCCGCGTCATGGCGGCCGCGATGGGCATCGAGAGGGAGCCCTGGACCAACGACGGGTTGGACTTCCGGTCGACGGCGGCCAAGGCCTTCCCCGAGGACCCGAAGCAGGTGCTCAAGGAGATGAAGCAGTTCGACAACGACTGCGATGGGATCGCGACGCTCGACTACGCCCTGCGGTTCAGCGGGTACGCGTACGAAGCGCGGCGGCGCATGAACATCACGATCATGCAGCTGGCCCAAGCGGCGCACACGCGCGGTCTCGGGGCAGTCCTGGGCGTGAGCCACTCGCCGTACTTCGACACCGCGGCTCTCCACGATGGCGCCATCTACGGACTCCCGGAGGCCGGGACGATCCTCTGGCGTGTCTCCATCGATGAGCAGGGTGCGGCCATGATCCTCGGGAGCATCTACATCGAGCCGCCGTTGCCGGGCAAGCGCAACTAGCGCTACCGATCCGCCCACACGGTCCTACTGCTCAGACTCTCGTTCCACCCCCTCACAACTCTGCCCCTCTGCTCTTCCGAACATCGGAATTGAGCACACCTGCCCCGGTCCACAAGATCGGGGTCAATCATGTTTAGAGAGATTTTTAAAAATAAAAAAGGGTCTTTTGGAACCCATTTTTATTTTAATCCAATGCAAATGTTGTTCGACTTTTATCATGACGATCTAAATCCCAAAATTCACCCCAGGAAGGGATCGAATTAAACGAATTTTCATTGTATCAAATCGTTCATCCATTTCATTAAACCGATTTGTGTTTTCCAAAAAACCATGAGCAGTCATAGTGGTCAAGTCATCAAGACCTAATTCAACAGACCCAAGTCCCAATTCAACTGATTCAAGCCTCGTTTCAACAGATTGGAGTCTCGACTCGGCAAATTCAAGTCTCGATTCAACAGACCCAAGTCTCGATTCAACAGATTCAAGCCGAGACTCAACAGAACTAAGCCTGGAATCAAGTGTGTTGACTTTAGACTCCAGGGAATTGATAGAGGTTTTTAAATCCTTAATATCAAAAGAAAGACTGTCAAGTTTAGTAGCTAAAGTCTGAAGATTAATAGCTAAAGTTTCAAGGGTAATATTTTTATTATATTTTTTCATAAAAAAACAAACTTTTAACAAAGCTCCGTGATTCTTTAGTATTATTTATTGTAACAATGGAAAAAATACCTGTCAATGTAAAAAAATGTCTGAGAACTAGCTCATTTTTTCTTTACCAGACCGATCTCAGCATCAACTTCTATGATATCTCCATTTTTAAAGATCTTTGTCGCGATTTTAGTGCCAATAATACATGGTTTGTTGTATTCTCGGGCAATAATCGCTGCATGTGATGCCAGTCCACCTTCATCAGTCACAAACGCGCCGGCTTTTTTCATAATCGGTATAAAATCTACTGATGTCATTTTTGCGATTAAAATATCACCGTCATAAAACGTGGAAAAATCCGCAGGAGACAAAACTATTTTTGCCCTGCCACGAACCTTACCTTTATTCGCAATCATGCCCCTAACCTCATGTTGTTCTGAACAATCCAGAGCAAAAGTTTCTTCAAACTGTTGTGCTTCTGAGCCATAAAGTACATCCACTTCACCAGCTTCGTTGCTATGGAGCAAACATATTTTTTGTCGTTCAGATAATACTACAGGATTCGGTTTAACTTCAGTCTGTAAAAAATCCAAAATTTCTTGGTGCAAACAAAGACCAACATCTTTCCAACCAGATAATCCCATCTTGTGCCCTATCGTGTCAAACAAGGGTCGTATTATCAAATTAACTTGCGAAAAAATTGCTTTGCGATATTCATTAAGTACAGCAATTTCTCCAAGTACATCACAATAATATCGTTGTTCATCAGTTAATTCTCCATAAGGCAAAATAGGTGCTTCTCGTTTGACTGGAACATGATGTTTTATTCGCTCAATAAAATAATCCGTATCCCATGGCTCTCCCACAAAATTTGCGGGTATCCAACCAAACCGAGCTTGTAACGCAACTGCGTCTGATACTTCACGACGATTGTTCACGATTGCGTCATCCAAGGTCCGCTCCATCTCTTGGACCGGAGCAAGCATTTTGGGAGCACTATATGCTGCTATAATTTCCACGCTGTTTGGATTATCCTTAAACAAGGAAACTACGTGGTCAGTAATGACCTTACTTGCTTGAGCAGTAATATCCAAAAGACAAATACACTCTGCGTAAAAATCAAAAAAAGTTTGCATTGATTGGTGGTCGGCTTTGGTTTCGCGCGCGAGGGCTAATAAAGCCTCGCCATTCTTTTTATAGATACTCTGTAAAAATGATAGATACTCAGGTTTACAAAAATTTTCTCGTAGAGCAATAACAAAGTTTTGCCGACCCCCTTCACCCGTTCCGAGCATATAAAAATCAGCGTGAAACCCACGATGAACCCGGACATGATGTAAATTGGGTAATCGATATGCGCCATAATGAGCTAAACTACCCATCAGTGTCAGTGAATTATGCCAAAGAGTAACATTTCGAGAAATTGAATATTCCCAGGGTTGAGAAAAAAGATTATAATTATTATTCATACTCGTACTACTTTGTTCCAATATTTGGCTCTCCACTATACTGTGCCAAAATATATGTTCCTGTCGCTCGTGGATTTTTAAATCGTACGATCAATGCTTGTGGTGCAAGACTCTCTTCACGACTGACTCCAAAAACTTGGATTTTGTAAACAAAATGCCAGACATTTGCAACGGTTGTTGCTATCCGTGTACTGGTGAATCCCCCTGCGCCCACGACAACAGCAATACCTTGAACATCTTTTTTATCCAATCCACGGGTTGATAAAAAAGAATCAACCGAAGCTAAGATTTCTCGATTTGCTGCTGGATACATTTCGGTTTCAATCCTATTTTCAGTAAAACCAACAATCTTGATTGTATCCTTTTCTGAAGGATCAATGAGTAGGTACATGCTCTACAAATCAAAATTATTAATAACCTTAACATGATTTGCTTCGAAGAGAGAGAAGATGAATTTATCCATGACATAGCGACGATCAAAAAATTCTTGCTTGGTCATAATCGTGTAGCGAATGGAAAAACCAAAATCTTTTTCATATTCTACTACGAGCCGGGCAACATTTTTTTCTTTAATATCCCCTACCAACAATAAATCTGATGGCGCGCGGTCATCATGAGTAAACCGACCAGACAAAAGCATAAACTCAACACCGCCGGATTTATTTTTCAATTCTTTTACAAAATCTTCTTCACCAGCCAATTGTTCTTTGAGCAGCAAGGCTTGTAGTTCAGGAAAAATAAGACAATTTTTATTGAGTCGGTAATATTTACGTAATGTTGACCCAGCTTTGATTTCTTCTTCCGGACTTTGTTTTTCCATGACTTCAAGAAGAAGACCGATCGAGGTTAATTGTTCAATTTCTCGACGAACCGCGTTAATTTGTGAATCCAAGACTCTGGTTAGCTCCCGAACATAATACGATTTTTCCGGAGAACGAAAAAGGATACGGAGCAGTTTAACGCGAGTCTTAGAACCAAAAAGTTGTTCAAGCATACATTCGTTTTACCAAAAATACATTTTTGATTTTATGTAGATAGTATACTATACTATTTGTACTCAAGAAGTCAAAACTATGCCCTCATCCCCCATTGAATTGAAGGAATTTTTTACTCCAGGCAAAACCCTGGACAAAGCCCATGTCATCCTCCATATCGCTGAACCAAACGCGGCCCATGAACGAGAACGCGGGTATTTGTTTGCACTCGTCGAACTTTCCGAGGGCACCATTGAACTCATTGAAACCTTTCAAAAGATTATCAGTCTTGTCGAAGAACGGTATTATGATCGAAACGAAAAAACCGAGTATCTTTTAGAAAGAATTCTGCAATCAGTCAATCGAGAATATCAGGATATTTTTTCTGACAATGACACTGATATTCACTGCGTTATGGGAACCGTCCGAGGAGAAACCATCATGATGAGTTACCACGGCAATCCAACAGCCGTAGTATATTATAAAAATGATCAACAATTACAGTGTACACCAGTTATTACTGAACCATCTGAATCAAGTACCGTTTTCTTTTCTGAAATGATCAGTGGAACGTTAAATAATGGTGATTTCTTATATACCGCGACACCGCACGTGAATGACTATTTTCCTCTTGATCGCATAGGAAAGCTTCTTGGTGATCGAACCATCAAAGAATGCGGAGCACACATTCAAAAAGTTTTGACTGAAATGGCAAGTGATTATTCTTTTGGTGGAGTATTTTTCCATGTTTTAAGAAAAAATGAAACCCCGCGATTAACAACAAGTGATGTACCAATAAAACCAGGCTCAGAGGCCTCACTCAATAAATTATTACAATCAGCAGAAGCTACGGCTTCCACACTCTCGCCTCCGATTCTTGGGAATGTTAAAAAAACATGGCAAGAACTCAAAGATAAAACATCAGCAAAAGAATCATCCTCCAATCGAGATTTCAATTACCGAACACGAAGAGACCGAACCATAAATCAGGATGACCCGTCTACACCAAATGATTGGCTCATTATTTTTGGAAAAACACTTTTTCTTATTGGTCGTGGTTTTGCGGTTACTGTGGCACGTATCGGCATTGGAATCGCGCGCTGCGTTATTGGTATCTATTATTTTGTAACCAATCGCCATCGTCGGATGGAACAAATACGACAAGTTCAAGAATGGTTCCACGTCAGCAGACGAAAATTGATCGGTCTCCCAATCATGAGTAAGATAATCCTTGCGTCTCTTCTCTTAACCACAGTAATTTTTGTAGGGAGTTTGGGGTATCTCCATTGGTCACGACGCGCCCAAGCAGAAAAACAAACCATACAAAATATTATTCAAGGAATCCGAGACAAAAAAGATGCTGCCGAAGCCAGTTTAATGTATGAAGACAAAACAAAGGCACAAACATTATTGACTGAAGCAGATAACCTCATTGACCAATTACCGTCCGTGACCAAAGAACATCAAGCCACCCGAGAAGCAATGGTCAAAGAACTACTTGCTCTGCGAGATAAAATCCGCAATGAAAAACGAATTGAACCTGAACTCATAGCAGATCTTGGTCTTGTTAATCCACAAGCAAAAACGACTCGCCTAACCATGTTTGGGGATACCATGATAGCCTTTGGTCCGAATGATGATAGTTGGTACCTCATTAATACGATTACGAAACACATTGATGGACAACGCCATGACGCGCTCAAAAATTTAACCGAGGCTTCGGCCACGAATGAAGAAGACCTTATTGTCTTTCGATCAACCAATAATGAGGTCGCTAATTTTGATACGAAAACAGGAAGCTTTACCAAAAAAACAATCAGTTTTCCTGCTGACAACGCGCAGGTAACTGCGTTTGATTTTTATAATCGAAAATTATATTCGGTTGATAGCGCGAACCGAAAAATCTACCGCCATAACCAAACGCAAACCGGCTATGATAAAGGTACTCCGTGGAATACATCCGGTGACAGCCGCCTTGGTGGTGTGGCTGGTCTAACGATTGACGGTGATCTTTATATTCTTAAAGAAAATGGTGAGGTACGAAAATGGTTTCGCGGTGAAGAACAAGGTTTCTTACTTGCTTCGGTCGATCCTATACTTGATCAGGCCAGTGAAATCACGACATCGGCCGAAACTCCGGAATTATTTATTATTGATCGTACAAAAAAACGTGTGGTTATCTTTGACAAAAATGGAGGTTTCATTGAACAAATCACGAGTAATGTCTGGAAAGCTCCGACATCAATCTCAATACAAGATAAAGGAAAAACACTCTTTGTCTTGGATGATAATAAGGTGTATAAAGTATCAAGATAATGTGTAGAATAAAAAAGACCCATGTTTTACCAGGGTCTTTTTTATGGGGTTGGTAAGCTTATTTTAAGGTTACTTTTCCACCAGCCTCTTCGATTTTTTTCTTCATTTCTTCTGCTTCTTCTTTCTTGATATTTTCTTTAAGGACTTTTGGAGCACCATCGACCAATGCTTTGGCATCAGCCAAGCCAAGACCAGTAATTTCTTTAACTACTTTGATCACGGCAATTTTGTTGGCACCAGATTCAGTTAATTCAACATTGAATTCAGTCTTTTCTTCCGCAGCTGGAGCAGCGGCAGCAGCCATAGGACCAGCCATCATCATGGCTGGAGCAGCGGCTGAAACACCGAACTTTTCTTCCAAAACTTTAACCAATTCAGAAAGATCCAATACTGACATCTTTTCGACTTGTTCTACGAGAGAAGCGAACTTCTCAGGAACAACAACCGGAGTTTTTTCGTCTGACATATAGTTTTAATTAGATATACCTTGTTTAATTGAGAACACAATCTAGGTGTCCAAACTCTTTCTTTTGTCTTACTTTTAAAAAAAAGTTTGCACTGAATTTTAATAAAATTAAAATGGACCGGATAAAACTTTTTTGAGTCCGAGCCTATTAGGCGAGGATCTCTTAAAAAAGTTTTGCAGGGAATTTTAATTTTATTTTCCTTAAATATATTAAACTTTTGCGTCTTTAATACCATTCAATACCGTAACCAGTCCGCGTAAGTTTCCTGCCAAAACATTGACAAAGCCGGAAACTGGACCATTGAACGTACGAACCAATTGTCCCAAGAGCTGTTGCTTGCTCGGTAAACTGGCAAGAGCTTTAACTTTAGTCGCGTCAATAAATTGACCTTCGAGAACACCACCGAAAAGCGTGGCAACCTCATGTGTTTTGGCAAATTCAGCCATGACTTGTGCTGGAGTTACTTCATCTTCATCACCAAAAATAGTGGCTACACCACCAGAAAATGTTTTTGGGTCAATTGCAAAGCCAGCATCTGAAAGAGCCTTCCGTAAAAGCGTCTTTTTTGTTGCCACGTAATACACGTTTTGTTCGCGACATTTACGACGGAGTTCCTCTGATTCTTTGACCTTTAAACCCTGAAAGTTTGCAAAGACAACGCCTTTGGCAGATTTCAAATGGGTAACAAGATCTTGAAATGAGACTTCTTTAGTCTGCTTGGTTTTAGCCATAGCAATAAAAAAAGTGGTTTCTAAACCACAGTACAAAAGGATTCGACCTTTATTCCTTGAAGCGCCCTGCTCTGCCCTGGCAATGCCGGGCTGTGCTGGGATACCTCGGTAGCTTCGGCAGTTGCCGAATTAATTCCGAAAGTTCCCAATTACATCGGGACAGGCGGAAAGCTACTGTCTGCGGTTAATGGTCATACAGTACTAAAATTCCCTTTTTCTGTCAATACCGAAGGGTAATGGGGATAACTTCTATAGAAAGTATTGTTTTTGGAATAATCTTGACGCAAACCAATGACTTCGTTATAATCTCACCATTCTAGTATGGCGCCATCGTCTATCGGTTAGGACATCAGGTTTTCAACCTGAGAAGAGGGGTTCAACTCCCCTTGGCGCTACAACAAAAATCTACTCAAATGGGTAGATTTTTTTACTGTTAAAATAATTTACTGTAACGTCGAATTATACTTCTCCCAAATTTTTTGAAAAGCTTGGGAATGATCCAAGAGCTCGGTAAACGATCCAGAAGCAATGACTTTTCCACGTTCAAAAACATAGATTCGATCAAATAAGGGCAATAAATGAAGTCGATGGATTGAAGAAATAATTGCTTTTTGTTTGAATTGCTTAAAAATATTTTCATAAATATGCATTTCATTGCGAAAATCAACACTGCTCGTTGGTTCATCCAATAACAAAATAGCTTTATGTTCACTTGCCATAAGTCCACGAGCCAAGGCCAGACGCTGTTTTTCTCCACCACTTAAATTTACCCCCTTTTCAACAATCGAGGAATCAAATTTTTTGGGTAAACGTTCAGCAACATCAGTAAAACGTGCCATGTCAGTAAAACGACGTACTTCAGTCATGCTATGATCAATTCCAATCGTAATATTTTCTTTGATCGTTGTTGCAAAAATTTCCGGATCTTGTGGAATGAGCGCGATTTCCTGACTAATATCAGCAAAGCCATGGGGTAATAGATGTCCATCAAGCTCTACCTGTAATTGTTTTGGTTCGTACAGTCCGCGGATTATTTTTAATAACGTAGTTTTTCCACTACCACTTGCACCAACGAAGGCGATCTTTTCACCGCGACCAATAGTCAATGAAATAGAATCCAGATGAAGATCAGCTCCTTCTTTGGTGTGATAAGAAAAATCCAGAGAATTAATCGTGAGTTGGCGCCATTTTTTTCCCAAGGTAATTTCTTTGAGCTTTAATTTATCTTTAAAATCCACTGCCAGATATTCTGCATTCATAACCGCTGTTTTGTGTCGAACAATGTCACCATACATATACGCGAACCGAAAAAATAAATCATTAATTCGTTGCACAAAACCATAGAGAGCATACAATGTACCAATGGCAATAACCGCGCCAACTCGGAGATTCGTATAGATATATGAACCAAGAACAAAAAAAGTCGTCACTGTGGCACACATGGTGACCAAAAACCATTTGATTTCATTCAAACGACTATTTTGAAAAAATAACTCAACGGGTTGACGCATACGCTTCGCAATTGCATGAAGCACTGGTTTTTCAACCCGTAAAATAATAACGGTTACAATATTACTGATCGCGTCATAGACTTTTGCGGAAATCGTATTTTCCGCGGCAAATAACTTGGTGTATTGCGTAACCAAAATTTTATCAAATCGTAAAATAAGCCAGAGCGTAAAAACAACCGTAATGGCTACGATGTACAACGAACTAACATTAAAATAAATAAGTGCGATATATGAGCCAACTAATCGAACAATCGATTCAATGACCATAAAACTATCGGATGCATAGTTATATAACCCTTGCGCGCCTTTTTCAATTTTATCAATGGTATCCCCTGAATGATGGTCAGCATGCCATTCAACCGGTAATCCAAACGTACCGGTCAGTAAATATTCTTTATAATTGGCACGAGCAATAAATGCGTTGGTAGTTTCAATCACCCGCGCAGGCCCGTGAAATGCCCAAAAAGCAGCATTAACAAGAATAATGAGCAACAAATATCCGAGCAATCGGGGCAGATCACTCATGGTCAAACCTTGTTTTTGAATAACATCTAAAATAAACGCAATGAGTAATGTTTCCAAAAGAGCAATACTGTTGGCAATAATAAACAAAATAAGATAAAGAACAACATTCTTGCGATTGCCTTTTGAATAATGCCAGGTTTTGACTGACAAAAAAATAAGTGGATTTTCTTTCCAGGACATAGAGGATGGACGTATCGTATCATATTTGGATTGACAATTCTATTTTTTTACGATACTATCGAGAAGATAGTAGTATTACTTTTTGTGTTTATGTTCTTCCATAAATCCATTATTATCTTTCTCACAATACTGACCATTATTTTGTCCGGTCTTTTGTTGTACAAAAGTCCTTCATCACAACCAGAGATTACCATTACAAAAAATACTCAAGTATCTACAAGTTCGACTGAAACTAATAAAATTACTAATGGACCAAAAATTACTATAGATACCACACCAGTATCAGCACAAACACTTTCTTCCCAGACTGAAACAAGTTTAACCGTAGCGAATGAATACCTCACCGCACGAGTTCGTGTATTGGGAATATTTACCACTTCTTCTGCACCCTATTATTTGATTGTGGGAAATGACCGTAAAGAATCAGTTGGAAATGAAGATTTATGCGGTTCAATGTATTCCCCTCATACGTGTTATTTTTTTATTGAACCAAAATATTGGTACGGTGCGCCAACAACCACATATCTTGGTTCATTAACCAGAATTGGGAGACTGGATAATGAAAGTGTTACCTTTATTTCTGATTCAATCATAGAATTTGATGCTGCTGACGGCGACGCAGGGATGGGATTCCATTCTCGTTGGCAAATAGATACTACCAAACATACCTTTACCCGCCTTCGCTCCGAAGTGGCTGAATACCAAGAACAATAAAAATCCTAGTAGTAGAACCTTATTCCCTCGTTCGCCCGCTAAACTCCAAAATAAAATACCTATTTTGACCGTCCGGTAATCTGGCAGGTCAAAATAGGTATTTTATTTTGATTTAACCGAAAGTAGCCAAATGACTGCTTTTTTGCTAGGATGAATCCACTATGAATATCCTCGGTATAGAATCATCATGCGACGACACCTCAGTTGCGCTCGTAAAAAAAAATCATGATACTTTTGTTATTCTCGCGGAAAAAACCGCGAGTCAAATTACTATACACAAAAAATATGGAGGTGTGGTGCCTGAAATTGCAGGACGTGAACACGCAACCGCTATAATGCCGGTCATTGAAGCAGTCATGGAAGGACAAGAAAAACCTGATGCGATTGCTGTCACCAGTGGGCCAGGATTAATTACTGGTTTGGTGATTGGGATCGAAGCAGCAAAGACTCTATCATATCTGTGGGAGATTCCTTTGATACGGGTAAACCATATGGATGGGCATGTCCACTCCGTGGAACTCAAAACGCAATCCGGCAGCTGCCGGACAAAAGTCACCCGCCTTCGTTCTCACGAACTACGGCGAGGCGAAGAAACCAAAACTCAAAACCTAAAAAAAGAAACTGATCCGGCAGCTGCCGGACAAAATCAAGAAATTATGTTCCCGGCTTTGTGTTTGCTGGTTAGTGGTGGGCATACAGAATTATTATTATCAACGGATCATGGAATATATCAAAAATTAGGCGCAACGCGCGACGACGCTGCCGGTGAATGTTTTGATAAAGTTGGAAAATTATTAGGATTTGACTATCCTGGTGGACCAAAAATTTCCGCGTTAGCAAAAGAAGGAAATAGTAACGCAATTCCCTTTCCGCGACCAATGCTTAAAGAACCTAATTTTCCCAAAGGACCACATGGCTGGGATTTTAGCTTTGCCGGATTAAAAACAGCGGCACTCTATTGGCTGCGGGATCATGAATTGAGTGCACTCGATATGAATCCTGATCTACCGGCCGGAATTTGGGGAGTACGTCATAACGACCCAACACGTGCGGATTTTTGCGCCAGTTTTGAACAAGCTATTGTTGATGTGATCGTAGAAAAAACGTGTCGTGCTGCGCTCCTTTACCAGCCAAAAACCATTATCATGGGTGGTGGTGTGAGTGCGAATGAAAAAATTCGAGAAACTCTGCGGACTGAACTGAATAAAATCTTGCCCGATGTACCATTTCTTATTCCGGAAAAAAAATACAGCATGGATAATGGCGCCATGATCGCGGTCGCAGGGTATTATCAAACTAAAAAAAATAATTTCACCAGTTGGCGCGATAGTATTGCTGATCCAAATTGGGAAGCGTATTCAGAAAAATACTAAGATCACTCCCCTTTTATTTCTACAGCATCATCTCCCAAGAGATCAGATAGTGCTGTTATTAATTCAGTCGTAAGACATACCTTTGTTCCAGCCTTTATCACTCCATTTCCGACTTGAATATACACCGTAACATCACCAGGATACGCAACCAAAATAGTTTTAAGAGCCTGGGCATGAGTTTTTAATCCATCTCCAGTGAGTGTGAGCCTGATAAATTTCTCTGGTTCATGTGAAACTAATGAAGAACTGGTAGTAGTTTGTCCCAACGATACTTGTCGTGCCAAATCAGCTGCAGTCTCACGTCGCAATTCATACGCGTTTTCCACAAAAATTTTATTATCCCCGTCTTCTCGCGGTGTTTTACCCACAATACAAACCGGCATTCGTTCCACCCACAAATCTTTGGTGCGAGCGTATGTTTTGGGAAACACTAATAATTCCAATCCAGAACTCATATCTTGGAGCGTAACAAACAACATGACATCGCCTTTCTTGGTAATTTTTTTCTTAATAATTTCTACCATACCGATTACCGTCACCCAACTATCCCGAGGTACGAATTCAACTTCGGCAAGTGGTGTGGCAACAGATTCCATAATTGGCATAAAAAAATCAAGGGGATGTGCTGACAAATACAAACCCAACAAATCTTTTTCCCACGTCAATTTTTGAGTTATGGTTGCGTTTGGTGCTGGTTTTAAAACAACAGCACTCCCCACGTCAACTACCGTACCGGCAAATAAAGAATTTTGTTTACTGATATCTCGTTCACGATATTCCCGAGCATAACCCAAAATAGTTTCAACATTTGCCAATACGAGGCCACGATCATGACCAAAACAATCCAAAGCTCCGGTTTGAGCCAAACTTTCCAAGGATTTTTTATTTAAATCTTTATCTTGAACACGCTCTAAGAGATTTTCCAAACTAGTGTATGAGCCATGATCTTTGCGTTCACGATAGATAACTTCACAAATATGTTCACCAACATTTTTAATCGCGTTCAAACCAAAACGAATACGCCCTGGTTCACCAGGACGTGATACCATGGCAAAACTTTTAAAACTTTCATTGACATCCGGTGGTAATACTTCAATGCCCATGCGTTTGCATTCATAGACAATGGCCGCAACTTTATCAAGATCACTGGCTTCGGCTTGTAAAATCGCGGTCATGAATTGAACGGGATAATGTGCTTTTAAATACGCAGTCTGGTAAGCGACAATACCATAACTCGCTGCATGAGAATTGTGTACAATAATATCATTCGCAACAAAATTATGTTCGCCAGGTACGGTTACATCATACGTTTCCTGAAAACCTTTATCCTGTATCAATACAATCTTGTCCCAGTAAACATCTGAACGCGCATACGATAAAATTTTTGGACTCTGTAGATAATTACCGATTTTATCAATGGTTTCACGCACATAACCTTGCCGCCTCAGATCTTTAAAAAATAATCGCTCAGCAACCTTTAGATCTTTTGAAATTTTCTTTATCGTTATCTGTCTCATCTGCATCTCAACCCGAATCAATGACATTACTTCCCCGGGGACAATATCGTTCGTACCTCGCGCCGCTCCTGGTACAAGCGTACCATTCAAAATCTTGTTTTTCTTAATAATGGCAGCAAGTACTTTCTTTTTATTGGGTAATAAAAATTTACCAATCGTATAAGCAAAATTTCTGACATTATTATAACGACTGATGTTGATGGTGTAACCAATCTTAATTCCACTCCGATACTTAAATTTTTTAGTATGGATAGTACTGATAATGTCTAAACGCAAAAGCAGATGCTGCATCCCACGCGCTAATTTGTCCGAACTTGTCGCATAATATATTTGTCCACCGTTATCATCATGAATACACCCATCACCTTGCCACATTGAGCCGATGAGAATCGCTATTTCCTCTGGTGGCAAACGAAAAACAAAATCAGGGATTTGTTTCTCGGTTGCTTTTTTATTATACAAACTCAATTCTTTCAGCCATATCATTAAGCTATTGCCTTTCTTTTGATCAATCTGCCCCACGTAAACTGCTGCTGCGCTTTTACTCCGATCAATGGTAATTTTAGAATTTGGAAATGATGTTACCGCAGTAATAAAATCTTTAATTTCTGCTGCAACCGTTGAATAAAAATACACACCATGCGGATGGCACAGATTGCCTTCGGCTAACAAATAACCAAGAACTTTTAATTTTTCATTCGCCTCATGGGCACTGGGTTTATAGATAATTTTTCTTGGAGTAGCAATCAAATCCCCGATCCTAAGTTTTTCTAACGTATGCCAGTCATCATATTTTAAGAATGGATGATTACCGGTCGCAATAATTTTTCGGCCGCTCCGCGTGGTCATTTCAAACACTTTCTTTCGACCATTGTTATAAACCTTTGTAACTTTTTTTGCTAATAATTTTTTATCTTCATCTAAACTTATGACTGATAACGATGATTGGTTTTCATAAATTTCCTTGATGGTTTTAATTTCCCCCGTTGTTGGATTAACGATTTCCGTCTCCCCAACTAAACATTTATTAAATCCATAGGCAGCAAAGGGTTCAATTGCTTGCCACAGTTCGTCAATAACATCTTTTTTAACCTTCCCCACGTCGTGACAACCTTTATAAAATTGTTCTTTTTGTTTTGCCATTTCTTCGGGAATTTTCTTACCCATGGCTTTGCGGAATTTATCTGCTTCCATCCAATCATACCCTGCAAGCGCAATAGCCGTAAGCATAACATCATCTTGGTACACCAGCAGTCCATAGGAAGCACCAAGAATTTTTTCCAAACGCGGATCCAAAAAAGTCACGGCATCCGGATTATATTTTCGGTGAATGTATTCAGGAATTGATTCCATGGGTCCGGGACGGTACAATGCCACCATGGCCATAATGTCTTCAATTCGATTGGGTTTCAGTTCTTTAAGCCACCGTGTCATACCAGAACCACCAAGTTGAAATACTCCCATAGTTTCGCCACGCGCTAACATTTCGTATACCTTAGTATCATCAAGGGGTAAATTATAAATATCAATAGCAACTCCCGTGGTCTTTTTTACAAATTCCACAGCATTTCCGAGAATGGCCAAATTACGGATCCCTAAAAAATCATTTTTTAAAACACCGGCCGCTTCAACAGATTTCATTTCATACTGTGTGGTCAAACGCGTGCCGCCAACTTCATACTGTATTGGAGTAAAATCAACGAGTGGTGTCGGAGCAATCACAACACCAGCAGCATGAATCGAAGTATGACGCGCACAGCCTTCAACTTTTTGTGCCAAATCCAACAAACGTTGTACTTCAGTATTGGCATCGTATAATTTTTTTAAATCCGGTTCTTCTTTGAGCGCGCGTTCAATAGTCATGGGAAAACCCTGTGCCCCTTGAGGAATTAATTTTGCCACTTGATCACAAAAAGAATACGCCAAACCAAGAGCCCGACCTACATCGCGGACACTTGCTCGCGCAGCCATGGTTCCAAACGTAATAATTTGCGCAACCTTATCAGCGCCATATTTTTTCGTAACATATTCAATCATTTCATCACGACGATCATCAGCAAAATCTGTATCAATATCAGGTGGGCTCGGTCGAAATGGATTGAGAAATCGTTCAAACGGAAGATTAAATCTCATAGGGTCAACCGTTGTAATGCCCATGACGTACGAGACCAGTGAACCAGCAGCAGAACCACGGGTTGATTCCACAATGCCATGATCCTTGGCATAGCGCACAAAATCAGCAACACAAATAAAATACGGTGAATACCCTTTTGTTTTAATAATATTCAATTCATAATCCAATCGTTCATTAAGCGCTGGAGTAACTTCTGGATAGTAAAGAGGCATACGACGCCGTGATTCTTCTGCAAGCGCTTCGTCAGCGTTTTTACCAGCAGGCAGATCAACCACAGCAAAATGCCAAGCGTTTAACGTAATTTGAATATCCACGCGATCAGCTATTTTTTTTGTATTGGCAATTGCTTCAGGCACATGGCGAAATCGAGAAGTAATGTCTGCGCCTGAATTGAATGATCGATCCACGGCTCGAAAATCTTCGCGGTTTG
>JAHFIE010000022.1 GCA_023246565.1 Candidatus Magasanikiibacteriota bacterium | reverse complement strand
TGATATACTCAATCGCGGCAAGAGCTGCTGTGGCGCCCTGACCCACGGCAATGGAGATTTGTTTGTACGGGATATTGGTAACATCACCAGCTGCAAAAATTCCCGGTACTGATGTCTCGCATTTTTGCGTTACAATAATTTCTTGAACAGGATTTTTTGCTATTGAGCCAACAAAGTCACTATTGGGAATCATACCAACATGGATCATGGCGCCATCTATCGTTAGTTCATGTTGGGTCGAGTTACTCATGTCTTGGTAGTGCAAGCCAACAACAAAATCAGTGCCGACAATTTTTTGGGTATTGGCCTGGTAGATTATTTCAACATTGGATAATTGTTTGGCCTTATCAATAAGAATATTTTCTCCTTTGGGAAAACCGCCATTGGTTTCTTTTGTATTGGGAAATTTGCTGATGAGGTACACTTTTTTTGCAATACCTGCCATCATGAGGGCTGATTCAAGGGCTGAATTACCTGATCCAATAGTTGCCGTTATTTTATTTTTGTACAATGGACCGTCACAAACCGTGCAATAGGTAACACCTTTACCCCGCAGTTCATTTTCTCCCGGGACACCTAAAAGTCGAGGATGAATGCCGCTGGCAATAATGACAGCTTTGGCTTCGTATGAAGTTTCTTTACCATCGGTAGTACGGGCTTGTACTTCATGATGATTTTGTTTTTGATTAATTCTGAGAACGGTAGCATCATTCTCAATTTTTACCTGATACGAAAGCACATGCTCATGAAAATCTTTTGCTAGTTTAATACCATCAGTATGGATTTGTCCGGGCCAATTTTCTATTTCTCCGGAAAGAGCAACTTCACCACCAATATCTTTGGAAATAACCATGAAATTAAGATTGCGTCGAGCAGCGTAGATAGCAGCCGCAGAACCGGCAGCTGAAGCGCCGATGATAATAAGATCGTACATACAGTGTCGTTCAAATAATTTTTAATTTTAGATTAGATTCTGTAATCGGATAATATTTTCGTTTGGTGTTCGTTCATTATGAAAAATAACGCTACCACAACAAACTGCATCAATACCCGTTGCAACAATTTCTGGTAATGTTTTTTCATTGACTCCGCCATCAAGCGCAACAAATATTTTTGGGTGTCGAGCTTTAAATTCAGTGATTTTTTCAAGAACTTCTGGGACAAAGGGCTGACCTTGTTTGCCTGGAATAATACCCATAAACATAACACTATCGAGTTTATCGATAAAGGGTTCAATCATGAGTGTTGAAGTTTCCAGATTAATGACAAGACCTGCTTGCCAGCCATGATGGTGAATAGTGTCAATAACATCAATAATGTCTCCGTCATATTCGATCGGGAACAATACACGTTTAACTGATGATACTCCTCCCCACATCTGTATTACTGAAAGTGGATCTACTACCATGAGATGCAATTCACAATCAATGGTAAGATTTTGTTGAACAGTATTTGGTTCAGCCCAGGTTGTATTGGGAACACATTTTCCGTCAGCAATATCTATGTGTACGAGTTTGACTGAATTTTGTACTGCGTTTGTTTGTGTAATAAATGCTTCAGCGGATTGTACCAGAATAGAAGGAATAATTTGCATAATTATTTTTTATTTTCGTAGTTTTTGATTTTTTCTAATCGTCTGACATATCGTTCGTCATTACCAAAATCAGTGGTAAGCCATTTTTTGACCATGGCAACAGCATGATCATTGGTTGAAAGATAGGCAGCAAGACACATGATATTGGTATCATCATCATGTCGCATTGATTCTGCAGCCATGAGATTGTATGAAATTCCAGCCCGAATGCCAGGGACTTTATTTGCTGCCATACAAACCCCTATGCCATTTTTACAAATAAGAATACCACGGCCATTGGTTTCCACGACTTTTTTCGCCAAAGGAAAAACATAATCAGGATAATCATCACCATCCTCAAGTTTTGTTGGACCGAGATCAGTGAATAAAAGTTTCAGTTCTTTGGCAAAATATTCCAACAAATGATTTTTTAATTGAAAACCACCATGATCACTAGCAATAAAGATTGGGCCAGAGTAAGGCATATTATTGGTTTATGTGTGAAAACCCACAAGGAAATATGGGGGATTATAACATCACCCGAATAGATTGACAAAATCCATTGACTATGCTTAAGTTGGCCTAACTACAGTACCGCGAAAGCGGTCGGAGGGGTTATGAGCAACGGAGTTTCGGTCGAGATCAAGAGCGGCGAACACCACATCACCACCAACAGCGACCACCGCACCTTCATCGAGTCCCTGCTGCGGGACGCAGGACTCACCGGCCAGTTCGTGGCCATGGTGGGCATGCAGCAGAAGGGACGGAGTCACCGACAGGGTCGTTCCGGTGTGCGGGTGAAGGAGACCGGCAAACCCGGGACGATCTCCCTCACATTCCAGCCCGGATCCAACGACACCTGCCGCGAGGTGTATCTCCAAGTTCCTCAGGGAGAGACCGCGGCGTCGCTCGTCCAGAAGCTCCAAGCTACGGTTCAAGCGGAGGCCGAGTCCGGATCTACCGAGTACTCCGGGACCGAGGAAGAGATCCATGACAAGCTGGCCGTCAAGCGTCGCAAGATGGATGAACTCCCATCGTTCACGGATGAGGACCGCGAACTCGCTGAGCGTGAGCGAGAGATCGCGGCACGAGCCGAGACGCTCGCTGCTGATCGCCGTCAACTCGACACGGATCGCGCCAGACTCAACCAAACCCGCATCGAGGTCGGGCGCCGTCGACTGCAGTACGAGGAGGACATCGGCCTCCTTGAGCTCGCTCTCGAAGATGCGCGACAGCGCAAGGAAGAGGAGGTTCGAGCTGCGCTGTACAAGCTCGCTTCGGAGAAGGGATGGTCCATGGCAGACATGATCCGCGTCCTCAAGGGCGGCGAGTGACATCCATCCTGCTGACGTACAGCTTCTGAGATTCTACCGCCTGCCGATCAACGAACTGATCGGCCAAATACCAAAAAACATCAGAATGACTGGTGTTTTTTTGTGGATAAAAATGCTTTGACAGGTGACGAGTATAATGATGTAATAAAAATGGTCGTTGTCTGAAAGGAGACATAATGGCAATTGATTGGGAAGAAGAAATTACGCTTTTGCGGGGTGCGTTGTGGAGAATAAATGAAAAAACTCGTGAACTCGAGTCTCATTTGTCTCCAAGATCCACCCGATATCCTGTCCAATTTTTCACCCTTGCAGAAATCACTGCTGCCCTCAATGCAGAATCCCAGTCTGGGAAAATTAGTTGTGATTTTCCTGTAGTTTGTGATTGTCGTTTTTGCCACACTCAGCCGACGATTAACAAGGAATAGCCGATCACCCTCCTGTCGGCATCATCACCTTGATTTGACTTTTTTAGTTACGTGTTTTATTGTTAGAGTACAATTTAAAAAACGCCATTACCCACTATCACTGGGGATCCTGAATTTTCAAATAGTGTCATTTGATTGGGAGCGTTGGGAGTAGAAATCAAAAGTAGAGAGTAGAGCTCCTCGGATAAGCCCGTAAATACTGTCATTAAGGCCACAAAGGCGAAGTTGAGATGGTACCGTCCCGAGCAGGGACTCTCGATAGCGCAGTGGTTTTTTTATTAAACTATGTACAACGCCAATCACAATGAACAGGAAATATTAAAATTTTGGGAAGACAATCATATTTTTGAGCGCTCGGTAAACGAGCGACCGGATAATCGTCCTTATGTTTTTTATGATGGCCCACCATTTGCTACAGGATTACCCCATTATGGGCATATTTTAAGTTCAGTAATTAAAGATGTTATTCCTCGGTATTGGACCATGAAAGGCTATCGTGTGCGTCGGCGTTGGGGTTGGGATTGCCATGGACTTCCGATTGAGAGTTTGATTGAAAAAGAATTAAAAATATCTGGAAAACAACAAATTGAACAGATGGGTGTGGACAAATTTAATGAAGCTTGTCAGTCAAAAGTTTTGTTGTACACCAAAGAATGGAAAAAAATGGTTGATCGTGAAGGCCGCTGGGTTGAGTTTGATAATGCCTATAAAACCATGGATTCCACGTATATGGAATCAGTGTGGTGGGCACTTAAAACGATTTGGAATAAAGGCCTTATTTATGAAGGTCGAAAAGTACTCATGTATTGTCCACGATGTGAAACCCCAGTATCCAAAGCTGAAATTGCCATGGATAATAGTTACAAAGATGTAACTGAGGAGACGGTAACGGTTAAATTTAAAATTAAAAATAGTGATGCATCAAACACTCTCGGCCTGTCGGAAAATACTTCTATTCTCGCCTGGACAACAACACCATGGACATTGCCCGGGAATGTAGCTTTGGCTGTTGGTTCAGATATTCATTATGCTCTCGTGCAATCCGGGGATGAATATTATATTGTTGCAAAAGATTTGGTAGAAAAATTATTTGCTGGACAAAATTTTTCCGTAGACAAAGAACTGACGGGTGCAGATTTAGTTGGTCTTGCATATGAACCATTGTTTGATATGCCAGCCATGCTTGCTGCCAATAAAAAAGCGTATTATATCACTGCCGCGGATTTTGTGAGTACTGAAGAAGGTACTGGTGTAGTCCATACCGCGGTTATTTATGGTGAAGATGACTTTAATCTGGGATTAGCCTTGGATTTGCCCATGGTTCCTATGCTCGACAGTACAGGAACATTTACTGATGTCGTGCCTAAATTTATTCAGGGTGAATATTTTAAAAAAGCTGAAAAAGCCATTAAAAAAGATTTGGAAGAACGAGGATTATTATTTCGTCGTGAACAATACACTCATTCCTATCCTCATTGTTGGCGTTGTGATACGCAATTATTTTATAATGCGATTTCCGCATGGTTCATTAACATTCAGACGATTAAGTCACGGCTCATTGCCTTGAATGAAAAAATCAATTGGCATCCAGATCATTTACAACATGGACGATTTTTAAATATTTTGGAAACTGCTCCGGACTGGAATATTTCCCGGAATCGGTATTGGGCCACACCCTTGCCGTTTTGGAAATGTGTGGATAATGCGCAGCATGTTTCCTGTATTGGGAGCGTATCTGAGTTGCGTGACCGCGCCATGAATTACACAGAAGTATTTGCCAGTGAAACTACGGAAGAGATTGATTTACACAAACAAAATGCTGACAAAATTATTCTTCGTTGTCATGAATGTAGCGGGCAGATGAAACGTATTCCTGAGGTCATTGATTGTTGGGTAGAATCAGGCTCTATGCCTTTTGCTGAATTTCATTATCCCTTTGAAAATAAAGATGTTTTTGAGGCTCGTTTCCCTGGTCAATTTATTGGGGAATATATTGCCCAGACCCGCGCCTGGTTTTATTACATGCATGTCATGGCAGTATTATTGTTTGATGATATTAGTTATGAAAATGTGGTGTGCACGGGAACGATTCTTAATGAAAAAGGAGAGAAACTTTCCAAATCAAAACAAAATTATACTGATCCCTGGATTATTATTGAAGAATATGGTGTTGATGCTTTACGATTTTATTTAATGACGAGCGTGGTCATGGACGCGGATAATTTATTTTTTAATGATCGGGAAGTTCGCGATGTCTATAATCGAGTCGTGAATACGGTGTCAAACGTCATGGAATTTTTACGTCCGTATTTGGATGAGTATGATAAGACGGTGATCGTTGGCCAGTCACCGCATGTTCTTGACCAATGGATTTTGGCAAAATTAACTGAACTGATAAAAACAGTCACAATAGAAATGGACGCGTATAACACGATAAAAGCCGGTCGAGCGATTCGTGATTTTATTGAAGAATTATCAACCTGGTATGTACGTCGATCACGGGATCGGTTTAAAACATCAGACTCATTAAAAAGTGAGGCGACTTCTGATAAACAATTCGTAATCGCAACATTGCATGAAGTTTTATTGATCTTAACAAAATTGCTTGCTCCGTTTACGCCGTTTATTGCTGAAAAGATATATCAAGAATTAGAAAAAACAACTACTACCAAGAGTATCTCAGTACATTTGGAAATGTGGCCTGTGGTTAATCAATCTTTGTTTAATTCAGACCTTATTGAGCAGATGCGGCAGGCAAAAAAAGTCGTTGAAATGGGATTGGCATCACGCGCTGCGGCAGGTATACGAGTACGGCAACCATTACAAACATTAACGGTTTTTAATCAGACATTAACTACTGAAATAAAAGATATTGTTGCTGATGAATTAAATGTAAAAGAAATTGTTGATAAAGAAGGAGAAGGAGACATCCGTGTTGAACTTGATACAAAAATTACTGATACATTAAAAAAAGAAGGATTGGTTCGGGAAATTATTCGTGCCATTAATCAGATGCGTAAAGATCAAGGTCTTACAATTCACGATAAAATTATTGTATCGTATGAAATTAACCATGAACTTCTTGTGACATTATTTACTGAATTTGGTGCAGAAATAAAAAAAGGAGTTCTTGCTACTGACCTTATTCCTGGTTCTGGACAGATGGTAGAAATTGACGGACACAGGATGGGTATTGGTATTAATAAAATTTAATATTTTTATCCTATGACACGATATTCCCTTGGATCACTCACTATGGCGGATGTTCTTGTATTACCATTTTTTGAAGATTCTAGTTTAGAAGTTTATATCAAGGATTTAGATAAAACATATAATGGTTTGATTACTACTGCTTTGGAGTCAGGTGATTTTACGGGTAAGAAAGGACAAGTTAGTTTGCTCTATACTCGCGACAAAAATGTGCGTCGTTTGTTATTGGTTGGGCTTGGACCAAAGAAAGAACTTGGGATTCAACGATACAAACAAGCTATTGGTGCAGGAGTTATCACAGCACAGAGCAAAAAAGCAGAAAAGGTTGCTGTTATGTTGTCTGAGTCAGTAGTGTCTGTATTTGGTCCGTATCGTGCAGGGCTTGAAACTACGATTGCAACGATTTTGGCTGAATACGCGTTTGATGAATATAAACAAAAAGATAATCGTGTTACACCTTTGGTTGAGGTAATATTCGTTGGTAATTTTGAAACAAAAACAAAGTCATTGCTTGACCGAGGAATCACTGAAGGACAGATGATTGGTGAGTCTGTCAATGTTACTCGACAACTAGGTAATGTTCCACCAACGACCATGACGCCAAGTTATTTGGCGAAAGAAGCTGAAAAGATGGCTAAAGATTTTCCTAAATTAAAGACTAAAATTTTATCCCGGCCAGACATGAAAAAATTAGGCATGGGGTGTCTTTTGGGAGTTTCTCGCGGCTCAAGTATTGAACCAAAATTTATTATTGTGGAATATCGTGGTGGTTTAGCAAAAGACAGGCCACTGGTTCTTGTAGGAAAAGGAATTACCTATGATTCTGGTGGACTTTCGATTAAACCATTTGGATACATGAATGATATGAAGTTTGATATGCTTGGTGCGGCAACCGTCCTCGGTACTATGCGCGCTTTGGCAGCATTGAAAGTAAAAAAGAATGTTGTTGGTCTGGTGCCTAGTTGTGAAAATATGCCTGATGGTGAGGCGTATCGCCCGGATGATATTTTGGTGGCTATGGACGGAACCACGGTACATGTAAGTAATACTGATGCCGAAGGTCGACTTATTTTGGCTGATGCTTTGTGCTATGCCACGAACTATAAACCAAAAGAAGTCATTGATGTAGCTACACTCACCGGTCATTGTCGCATTGCTTTGGGAATGGAGCGATCAGGATTATTTAGTGATGAAGAGGGAATGGTAAAAAAATTGATTGCGAGCGCTGAAGAAGTGGGCGAACGATTATGGCGTTTGCCGCTTGGCGAAGAATATGCTGAAGCAATTAAAAGTGAAGTGGCTGACATTGATAACTCAGGTATTTTAAATGGTGATGGTCGAGCTGGTGGCGCTTCGCTTGGAGCTGCATTTTTACAACATTTTGTTAAATATCCTTGGGCGCATATTGATATGTCTTGTTGCTATTATACTCCAAAAGGTAAATCATGGATTCGAGCAGGCGCAAATGGATTTGGCGTAGAGACTTTGGTGGAGTATATTAGGAATTAGTATGATTGCTTCTGTTACGGGAAAAGTTTCTTCACATACAAAAAACAGTATCATTGTTGAAACTGTTTCTGGTTTGGGATATGAAATTCATCTAACGCCCGGAGACAGATTGACTTCAACGGTTGGATCAAGCAAACATTTTTTTACGTATCTTAAGATTAGCGACCAAGCTCAAGATTTATATGGATTTTTGACGATTGAAGCTCGAGAATTTTTTACGTTACTTCTTACCGTAAGTGGCGTAGGTCCAAAAACCGCTCTTAATATTTTATCTCTTGGTTCACTTGATACGATTCAAGCTGCTCTTGCGCGCGGAGATGTGAAATATTTAACAGCAGTCCAGGGGATGGGGAAAAAAACCGCGGAACGTTTGGTTGTTGAATTGAAATCTAAGATGCAAAATGTTAATGTCCGGGCAGATGAGACGTCGGTTATCCCTAGCCTGCTTGGCGAAGTTATTGATGGTCTTGTTGCTATGGGTTATTCTCAACAAGAAGCACGAGAAGTCGTGCAGAGTTTGGATGGCGAGGAGAAAAATAGTGCAGTATTGCTTCGTGAGGCGTTGCAGAGGTTGGGATAAAATTATTTGGCAAGTATTATTATGTCACAAATTGTCAGTACGTACCTTTTGGATGATCTTGAAGAGTCATTGTCAATGGAACGAGAGGAGTTTTTCGAAAGCCAGGTTCAAACTTTCCGTGATTTGGGTCGGCCAACCCGTGCTGTGGAAGTAGTTGATCTCATTTTATTTACACCAAAAAAAGAATTTATCCTGCAACGACGTTCATCGAACAAACTTGAAAATGCGGGACTCATTGATACAACCATTGGCGCCATTGTGCCTTTTGGACGCAGTCCTGCTTTTGTGGTCATGGCTAGCACCTTACGTGAATTAAAAATCCCCTCATTTGTATTTGGTGAAGGTGAAGACTTTAAGGAGACCTATCAGCTTCTGGAAACGTACGTAAATAATTCTGCCATTGTACAGCTCGCGGATTCACGAACAGCTAACTTTAAAAAGACTTATAACGGCGAGTCGGTGGTGATTGCTAATAAGTACCATCTTTACTTGGGTGTCTATGGCGGTCCAGCCCATATGAATTTGGCAGAAGTGGCTGGTCTCACTGTATTTTCAGCCTCGACTCTGCAAGCGGAGCGGGCTAGCAAGCCAGAATCATTTACCTCGGACCTAGTATTTTTTCTTGATGAATACGAGAAAAAAATTGGTGCTTTTTTACGGAATTTACCCACTTAGCTTTAAATAAAATGTGGACAATTTTATTTGACAGATTAAAATCTGTTTGGTAAATTATACATATCCTTACAAATTATATATCTTTTGAATCGGACTGAGCAGATGAGTAAAAGCTCTTGTGCGTAGATATATAGTTTTTTAAACACAAAAATTTTTGATCAAAAGAATTCCGACATGTCGGAATTCTTTTTTCTTATCTGTTTAGTTGGGTTCGAAAGACCCCTGTTATGTGTTAGTCCTGGATGTACCAGGACAAAATACTAACAGTCCTCGTGCCTACGGAGAAGTTGGTTATGAAGCCCAGTTATCATACCATCGAGGAGCTCCTCGACATGGTCGATGAGCCCTTCCGCGTCGGTTGCATCCGGCTCTACTTGGAGAACCGGCGCCGTTTCGAGGTCGCTTGGGGTGCCACGCACAACCACCAGGCGTGGCCCGGTGGTTACCACGACCACGTCTGCGAGGCCATGAACCTCGGGGTGCAGATCTACATGGTGTTGAGGGCTTGCCGTCCGCTGCCCTTCACGCTCTCTGACGCGCTCATCTGTCTGTTCATCCACGACGCTGAGAAGGCGTGGAAGTACGACCTGGATGGCAACCGGATCGAGGCGCCGCATCTCAAGGCCAAACCGGATCGTCAGGCCTTCCGCATGGAGCTCGCCGCGAGGTACAACATCCCGATCACCGAGGAGCAGATCAGGGGGATCAAGTACGCCGAGGGTGAACCCGACGACGAGTACAGTCCCAAGCATCGGGTCATGACCCCGCTCGCGGCACTCGTCCATGCGTGCGATAACCTGAGTGCCCGGTGCTGGTTCGATTTCCCCCTGGCCGAGAGCGATCCCTGGGTGGGTGCTCGCCGCTGCCGCCCAATGGGCGCTGTCTGACCTTCTTTTTGAGTACTGTAGTGGCCATTCATAAGCTGCTGCAGTACTCACTTTCCCCCTCAAATTAAATTTTTTATGAGCTATCGCACCAGAGTTTTATTCCTCATCATCTCCACTCAACAAAAGCGCGATGTTTACTACGTGGTCTCCCTCTTCTTTGAATCGCATGACGCGAACACCTTGGGTAGCGCGACCGAGTGAAGAAATAGTTTTCAGTGGTGTTCGAACTACCTGACCCTTGGCAGAAATTAAAAGAAGATCTTGATCTTCGGCATTGTTGATAATACGAGCACTGATGAGTTTGCCGGTTTTATCGGTCACGTGCATGGTTTTGATACCACTACCACCGCGACCTTGTACTTTATATTCACTAATTTCCGTGCGTTTGCCGAGTCCATTTTCTGAAACAACCAAGAGTTCTAAAACTTTCTTTTTAACCAATTCCGGTGACACTACGTCCATACCAATAACGACATCGTTGGATTTTAAACGCATACCATGGACGCCACTGGCAGCTCGTCCCATGGCACGTACATCGTTTTCTTTAAATCGAATTGCTTGGCCAAGTGATGTAGCAATAACAATATCATCCTTCCCACTCGATGGACGAACCCACTCCAACATATCATCTGATTTTAATTTAAGGGCAATAATACCGGAACGACGAACATTTTTAAAATCATCCAAACTGGTTTTTTTAATATTTCCCTTACTCGTTACCATGACGAGGAATTTATACGCACTCATGTCTGCCATGGAAAGTATTGCTGATACGTTTTCATTGGGTGCTAATTGCAAAAAATTTACCAGAGCTTGGCCTTTGGCCGTTCGAGAAGCAACGGGGATATCATAGGCTCGGAGTTGGAATACTCGACCACGATTTGTGAAGAATAGTAAATTGTCATGAGTATTCGTAGAAATAAGATGCTCAATAACATCTTCTTCTTTTGTGGTAAGGCCGATAACTCCTTTGCCACCACGACCTTGGGTACGAAACGTGTCAACCGGCATTCGTTTAATATACCCATCTTTTGTGGCCATGATAATGGTAGGCTCATTGGGCACCAAATCTTCGATACTAAATTCTTTGACTCCATGGGTTACAATTTCTGTTCTTCGAGGATTGGCAAAATTCTTTTTCAAATCACTGACTTCATCTTTAATAATTGTAAGAATTCTTTTGGGATTGGCAAGAATGGCTTGTAATTCTTTGATAAGATTCATTTTTTCTGTCAGTTCTTCTTCAATTTTTTGACGTTCCAAATTGGCTAATTGTTGTAAACGCATTTCCAAAATAGCAACGGTTTGTCGTTCGCTAAAACTAAATTTTTTCATTAAATTTGTTTTTGCTTCATCTTTGTCTTTTGAGGCACGAATGGTATTGATGACTTGATCAATTTTATCCAAAGCTTTTTTAAGACCTTCCAAAATATGGGCTCGTTCTTCTGCCTTGGCTAGATCAAATTCAGTACGACGTCGCACCACAACCTGTCGGTGTTTAATGTATTCTTCGAGTATGGTTTTGAGGTTTAATACATGGGGTTCGATTCCGTCCACGAGCGCGAGCATATTCAGATGAAAGGTTGTTTGCAAATCCGTCATTTGAAATAAACGATTCAAAACTTTTTTTGGATATGAATCTTTTTTAAGTTCAATGACTATGCGTACGCCATCTTTATTTGATTCGTCACGAAGATCACGGATACCATCGATTTTTTTCTCTTGAACCAGCTCAGCGATTTTTTCGAGGAGTGTGGCTTTGTTTACTTGGTAGGGGACTTCAGTGACGATTATTTTATATTGGTCGTTTTTTGCTTCTTGGATTTCTGTTTTGGCACGGACAACAACACCACCTCTGCCCGTAGCATAAGCAACCGCAATATCTTTTTTATTATAAATAATACCGCCCGTGGGGAAATCTGGTCCAGGAATATAGTGGATCAATTCTTCAACCGTTGCTTTTGGTTCTTCAATAAGGTGTTCAATAGCTGAACATAATTCACCGAGATTGTGGGGTGGAATGTTCGTAGCCATACCAACGGCAATTCCCATACTCCCGTTCAAAAGAAGGTGGGGGACTTTGCTGGGGAGAACACGTGGTTCTTGGTGTGAACCATCATAGGTCGGAGAAAAATCAACCGTGTTTTTTTCAATATCAAATAATAATTCTTCAGCAAGGGCGTGGAGTTTGGTTTCGGTATATCGCATGGCCGCGGCACTGTCGCCATCCATGGAACCGAAGTTACCTTGACCGAAAATGAGAGGATGACGCATGCTAAAATCTTGGGCCATGCGTACCAAAGAATCATAAATTGCCGTGTCCCCATGAGGATGGTATTTTGCCATGACTTCTCCGACTACGTTCGCGGATTTACGGAATTTTGCATTATGTTTTAATCCAATACTCCACATGGCATAGAGAATACGGCGGTGGATTGGTTTAAGACCATCACGGACATCGGGGAGTGCGCGTGAAACAATGACGCTCATGGCATAATCTAAATAGGATGTCTTCATTTCATCAACCAAATTGATTGGTTCTATTTTTCCAATGGAATTCAGAATGAGTTTTTCAGGTTGATTTTTTTTCATAGACGTATAAACGAGTAAAGGGATTATGGTTGTTTTGATTCAATGGCTGCTTTGAGAGCATCTGCAATACTGCTGGTCGTAAGGCTGGCTCCGGACGCGATATCGAGCCCTTGAAAACGTTTTTGTAAATCAAGATCGTTTTTTTTGATGGTGCTTAAAATATCTTGAAAATCTGTTTTGCTTTGGTCAAGGATTTTTCCTGCATCACCGCGATTTCCCCAAAGGTCAGAAGCAATATTTTTAATATTAAAAATCCAAATACCGATGATAAGGACAACAAAGATTGATACCCATACCCATAAATGATTTCGGTTTTCTCGTGGTCGCATTGATGCAAAATGATCAGAATTTTGCTTTTGAATAGATGTTGATGCCGTAGACGATTGAATTGATTCTTTCTGCGATGACTCAACAGCTGAGGGCGATGTTAGGTAACCTTCTTTCACTAAAACATTAGGCAATTCTTTGGTAAAAGCAGCCATCATTTCTGGGTCAAATGCTGATTGATTTTTTGATGGTTTTTTAGACACAGGTGGTATAAACCAATCTGAACTATAACGAAGTGATATATTTTTCTATTCCAATTATTCCTTGGCCAGAACAATGACTTGTGTTTCTTCACTCGGCAAATCTTTTTTCTTAATAATAGCTTTGGTTTCTGGATTAGTATGATTTGCCACTCCCATTTCTTTCAAAAAAATAGTAATGGGTTGAGCTTTTGGATTATTATCACTCTGAAAAGCCATAGGAATAACAATGCGAGGTTCCAGGTCATTAATTGCTTTCATGGCTGCTTCGGCATCATAACAAAATTCTCCCCCTGTTGGAACAAAAAGAACGTCAACGTCAGAGAGAATCTCACGTTGTTTTTCATTTAATGATTTTTTCGCCAGTCCGAGGTGGGCAATACTCAGGTTTTCAGTATCAATTCGAATCATGGTTTCTCCGGGTTCATTGCCAGATACTGCAGTAATGAGGACGCCTTTTATGTCGCATTCCCCCGGAGTATCAAGAATGAAGGGATCACCCGAGAGGGTAATAGCATCTTTTTGACCTCGGGTAAAAAGCGCGATATGAGGCGAGAGACTACGGGGAGAAGAACCTACTTCGGATCGGTAAGGATCAATAATGACAATAATATCTTCGGCAAAGGGTTTTGTCTGGAGTCTGATGGCGGTCGAGCCAAGCCACGATACATGCATAGGTAAAAGTTACGAAAATTTCAAGTAAGACGTTCTAAGTATACTGGAAGTAGTGTGTGATTACAAGCCTTTTTGACGATTAATTATCCTCTTGTCAAACCCTAAAAACAGTGCTATAGTACGCCCACTTTATTTCCGAAGTGTAGCGAGCGAATGGAAGTCAAAACTTCCATTTCCGAGCGAACGAGGAAACAAGGTTCAATATCTCTCGGTTTTGCCGGGTAGATCCTTATTTTCCTTAATCTGGCTTGCTGGATAAGGGCTCGGATAAAACCGGGTTAAACAGTTTTTGGTATATGAGTACAACGTCATTTGGTGATCTTTTAAAAGAATATTTTGGTAAAGTGCCCCAAGTTGGGGATCTTGTCAAAGGTACAGTAATTTCAATTGATCGTGGTGAAATACGTCTCGACATTGGTGGTATGATGGTCGGTGTCGTCCGCGGTGATGAATTATTTACTGAATCAAAACAATTTTCCAATGTTAAAGTTAGTGATGAAGTAGAAGCAACCGTAGTTGATGGAGAAAATGAATACGGTGAATTAGAACTCTCATTCCGCATTGCCGGGCACAAGTTGGTCTGGGATCGAATGGCTGATTTAAAGAAGGTCGGTACACCAATTATGGCCAAAGTTATTCAGGCCAACAAAGGTGGTCTTATGCTCCAGGTTGACGCAATCATGGGGTTTTTGCCCGTATCTCAATTAAATCCAGACCATTATCCACGTGTTCCTGGTGGAGATAAAAATCGTATTTTAGATCATTTGCGTCAATTTATTGGCCAGGATCTTAAAGTCCAAGTTTATGATATTAGTCCTGAAGAAGATAAATTGATTTTGTCAGAAAAATCAGTTTGGGAAGACGAACAAAAATCTATTCTTGATTCATATAAGATTGGTGATGTTGTTGAAGGTGAAGTGAGTGCGCTTACTCCATTTGGAGCATTTATGAAATTTGGTGATGGTCTTGAGGGGTTAATCCACATTTCGGAAATTGTTTGGCAGAGAATTGATCACCCAAAGGATATTTTGAGTACGGGCGATCATGTAAAAGCTCAAATTATTGATCTGAATAAATCAAAAATTTACTTATCACTCAAACGGCTTGTTGATGATCCTTGGAAATCAGTCAAAGATCGGTACCAAGTTGGCCAAGTGGTTCCTGGTGTTGTTCATAAAATTGAGCCTTTCGGTCTTATGGTAAAACTTGATGACCAGATTCATGGTTTGGCTCACATTTCTGATTTGAATGATAAGGCAGTGAATGATCCAAAGAAATTTTTGGAAACATTTACTATTGGTGAAACGCGTAATTTTGAAGTTATTTCCATGGAACCTGCAGAACATCGTCTTGGTCTTAAACTTGAAGGCGTGGCTGGTGCCAAGCGAGGAACAAAAAAGAACAAAGACGAAAAAGAAGAGACGCAAACTGAAGAGACTCCTCCAGAAGAGAAACAATAAAAGAAGTCTTGTATGAAAAATTTGCTCAAGAATTTTGCCTTGATTGTTTTGACTCTGTTTTTGATTGCCGGTGTTTTGAGTTTTACTCGTGCAAGTACGGTAAAACCAGAAGTGGTGGGAGTTAATCGTCTTATCCAAGAGATTAATAATGAACGAGTTAAAAGTGTTGTTGTAGAGGGGAACATGGTAACGGTTACTTTGAAAGATGACAAAGCACGATCTTTGCATGTTAAGAAGGAAATGAATCAATCTTTTTCTGAACTCATGAGCAATCTTGGTGTTGATCAGGCAAAGTTGCAAAAGATTGAGATTGAAGTAAAAGATATGACCGGGTGGAAATATTGGTTATCCACGCTTTTACCGTATTTGGTTCCGGTTCTTCTGTTGCTTGGTTTGGTATTTTTTATGAGTCGTCAAGTTCAGGGAGCAAATAGTAAGGCAATGATGTTTGGCCAAAGCACGGCTCGACAAGTTAAGCCGGATGAAAAAAATAAAAAAACATTTCAAGATGTTGCTGGAGCACGAGAAGCAAAAGAAGAACTAACGGAAATTGTTGATTTTTTGCGTGATCCAAAGAAATTTGCTGATGTTGGAGCAAAAATTCCCAAAGGTGTTTTGTTGATGGGTTCTCCGGGAACCGGTAAAACATTGTTGGCCAAAGCCGTAGCCGGAGAAGCAAGCGTACCATTCTTCCATATGAGTGGTTCTGAATTCGTTGAAATGTTTGTAGGAGTTGGTGCCAGCCGGGTGCGCGATCTTTTTAGTCGAGCAAAAAAAGAAGCTCCTTCGATTGTTTTTATTGATGAAATTGATGCTGTTGGTCGTAAACGTGGTTCTGGTTTGGGTGGTAGTCATGATGAACGTGAACAAACATTAAATCAGATCTTGGTTGAGATGGATGGTTTTGAACCAAATCTTGGGGTTATTGTTATTGCGGCCACAAATCGGCCTG
>JAHFIE010000021.1 GCA_023246565.1 Candidatus Magasanikiibacteriota bacterium | reverse complement strand
ATTGTCTAATGCTTTGCTTACGCAATTGGCACGGTATGATGTATTGATTTTGTCGCCGTCGCAAATTATTGCCTATCCTCAACTCATTCGTGAACTCCATACACGGCACCCAGGAATTATTATTTTGGCCTATGTGCCCAGCCAAAGTTATAACACAAAATATTGGCCGCAGGATAGTATTTTTCGCACGATTCGGGTTCATGATTCCTGGTGGTTACGCGACAGTCGTGGAACAATACTATCAGCTTGGGAAGGTATACATAATATTAATCTTGATCCTGCATGGAGTGAATATTTTTTGACGTTTGTTCGAGAGCGCATTGCTGATGTGCCTGGTGTGGATGGGATTTTTTTTGACATGGTGTCTCATAATATTTCTTGGATTAATCACGGAGATATTGATCTTGATGCAAATGGTGTACAAGATACTCCTGTCCAAGCAGACGCGCTCTGGCTTAATCGAACACAGTATTTTTTTAAACGTGCTCGTGAAATAATGCCGAGGACGTATATTGTTACGAACGGTACATCAGCATCAGCAATTCAACCGTTCGTGAACGGTCGCATGTTTGAGACATTTCCTACGCCCTGGGAAGGTGATGGCAGTTGGACAACTGTGATGAATGGAGTTGCGAATAATAAAACAAAAAATGTATTGCCACAATTGACTTTGTTCAATAGTAATACGAACAACACAGGAATGGTAGATTATAGGGCGGTTCGGTTTGGTCTTGCCAGTTCTTTGCTTGAAAACGGATATTTTGGCTATGATTTTGGTGACAAACATCATGGTCAATTGTGGTGGTATGATGAATATGACACGAATTTGGGGAAACCACTCAATCGCCCAATAGGTATGGTCACTGCAGGATCGAATGAAATAAAATATCATCCGGACATTTGGCGACGAGATTTTGAGCATGGTATTGCCCTGGTGAATAGCACGCCAGAATTGGTGAATGTTGCTTTGGGCGGAGAATTTGAAAAGATAAATGGTAACCAAGATAAAATGGTTAATGATGGTTCGATTGTGAGTGAAACTGAATTAGGACCAAATGATGGTTTGCTTTTGCTGAAAACAACATCTCGGCTCGATGATGTGCTTTTTACCAATGGTGCGTTTGCTCGATTTTACTTCCCTGACGGTAATCGGGTACGGAATGGATTTTTTGTTTTTGAGGATACGTATCGAGGAGGTGATCAAATTCTCCACACAGATCTTGATGGTAATGGAGAACGAGATACACTTGTGGTTTCTGGCAATAAAATTTTAGCCTGGCGAGATGATGGACAACCTTTTTTTAAGATCTATCCTTACACTGCCAATTATACAGGATCTTTCCAGATAGGGATTAGTGATAGTGATGCGAATGGCTCTCAAGAATTGTTTGTGGCTCCACGATCCGGAAAATATCCCCTGAAAGTGTATGATTTAATTGGTGAAGAAAGTAAGCCGGCTTGGTATCCTCTTGGTAGTAACTACCGGGGTAGCTATTCATTCGCTGTTTTGGGAAATGGATTAACTACTCATTTTGTTATTGGCACTGGGCAGATTGTTACGGTGTATGATCGTGATTTTAAAAAAATACAATCCTGGAAAGTACCAGGAAAAAAAGAAAACAAGAGCATGCTAGTAGCAACGGGTGATATACTGGGTAATGGACAACCAATGATTGTTGTTGGTCTGGTTGAAGGGAATACAACACGATTACTTTTTTATTTACCTGATGGTTCGACGTATGGGAAACCACTCGTACTGTCGTCTCGTGGTACTGAACTTCGACTCAGTGATGTTAATTTTGATGGGAAAGATGATATTATTGTTATGACGAATAGTCCACTTTAGTGTATGACATACAGCAAAAAATATTATTTTTTTATTGTTCCTAGTTTTATTGCTCTGGGCATGCTTGCCTATGGCCTTGTTCGTTATTTTTTGCATGCGGACATATTTGCAATCATTATTGCTTGGGGAGTGGTTTTGGTCGGAAGTTTTGGAATGATTCGAGAGACTCTCGTGAAACTATGGCATCGACAATTCGCCTTGGATTATATCGCAATTGTGGCCATTACCGTAAGTTTGTTTACCCAACAATTTATTGTAGCACTGGTGATTTCGTTTATGCTTTCAACCGGTCGGACTTTGGAGCAATATGGTATGGCGAGAGCACGAAGATCACTTACGGCCTTATCGAATCGAATTCCGAACGAAGTGCTCTTGTGGAATAAGGGTGGGGAATATTTGAGAGTTTCGATCGCGACCGTGGAAGTTGGTGCAGAGATTGTTGTTCGAAAAGGTGAAATCATTCCTCTTGATGGGATAGTATTGTCTGAAAGTGGTTTGACTGATGAGTCATCGCTTACGGGTGAGCCCTACATTATGGATAAAGTACAAGGGGACACGGTTCGTAGTGGTACGGTTAATGTTGGTGATCTACTTATTATTCGGGTGAGTAAATCTGACGCTGATTCAACCTATCGCCATATTATTACTTTGGTTGAGCGCGCTCAAGCAGAAAAAGCACCACTTATTCGTTTGGCTGATCGTTACAGTGTGGTTTTTACGATTATAACCGCGATTATTTGTGCCGTTGCTTATTTTATATCGCATGATATATATCGTGTTTTGGCTGTGCTTGTTGTAGCTACTCCATGTCCCCTTATTTTGGCCACACCAATTGCTTTATTTGGTGGCATGAACGCTGCTGCAAAACGACGTGTTTTGGTAAAAAAAATATCAAGCTTGGAAGTTTTGGCTCGGGTTACGGCAGTGATTTTTGATAAAACCGGTACGATTACGTTGGGTCGGCCTATGGTAAAAAATGTTACTGTAATTGACAGAACATATTCTGAAAAAGATATTTTTGCGATTGCTTCGGCGATTGAACGGAATTCTTTGCATCCTTTTGCAAAAGCTATTGTTGAGGCTGCTGTACGAGCGAAAGCAGAACCATTACGAACAGACTCCATTCAAGAGATCGTAGGCCAGGGAATTTCAGCAGTGATACAGGGTAAGAACTATAATATGATGAAGGCTTCTGGATCACAACATCATATTGCACTAAAAAATGAAGATACCATTATTGCTCATTTTGAATTTGTTGATCAATTAAAAGATGATGCCGGCTCAATTATTGGTCGTTTAAAAAATTTAGGATTAGGTTTATTTATTTTTACGGGTGATAAAGAGGAAAATACTCTAACGATGCTTCGTCATTTGGGAAAAATTGGAGATTACATTACGGTCCGTTCTAATTGTACTCCTGAAGATAAAAAAAATGGTGTGTATGCATTAAAAACAAAAGGCGAGGTTACTGCTATGATTGGTGATGGTATCAATGATGCACCTGCCTTGGCTCTCTCAGACGTTGGCATGGTATTTAGTAATGAAGAACAAACCGCGGCATCTGACGCGGCTGATATTATTTTGTTGGGCGGTGATTTATCTGATGTTGGTTTTATGATTGAAACTGCGAAGAGAACCATTCGTATTGCTCGTCAAAGTATTGGATGGGGAATTGGTTTGAGTATTATTGCCATGCTCTTTGCTGCGGCTGGATCAATTCCTCCGGTTGGAGGGGCTTTTTTACAAGAAGCGATTGATGTTGCTGTTATATTTAATGCGCTTCGAGCAAGCAAATAATATGAATATTGCTGTTAAATGGTAACCGCTGAGAGCGGCTTTTTATTTTTGGAATCAAAAGAAGAATATACGGCAATAATTTCTGGAACAATGGTTGACCATTGATACTTTTGTTTAATAGTGAGAGTATTTTCCTCGCTCAATTTTCTTCGTTCTTCTTCGGACAGATTAATAAACCAAAGCAATACTGAAGTTAAATCAGCCGTGTCATTTTGTTTAAAGATTACTTCAGGATTATCTACCAATTCCAAATGTTCTGGGATATTGGAAAGAAGGACTGGTTTGCCATGATTCATAGCTTCAAGAACGGTGATAGGTAATCCTTCATTGAGTGATGGATGAACCAAAGCCTGAGTATTTGCGTAGAGAGTAGACAGCGCTGTGCCAGATTGGAAGTCAGTAAAGATTATGTCATTACAAGGAAAAGCTTGTTTATGAAGATCATGGACATAATCATTGGTATAGGCTGAGCCACCAACAATCACTAGTTTCAATGATCGAACGTGTTCGTCAGAAGATTGTTTTTTTAATTCCACGAAAGCATCAATAAGAATATGTGCTCCTTTGTGGGGAATGAGACGCGATACCATGAGCAGGTATTGATTTGGTTTCAATCCAAATTTAGTCAAAATTTGTGGATCAGAAATTGATTGGGTACTAGTAGTCCCATTCGGAATATATCGAGTTTCAGCATTGAATTCATTGATACAGTACGTTTGCAGACTACGGGATACGGTGATGGTTTCATGGGAAAACAGAACAGCAGCTTTTTCTCCCAAACGGAGAATATATTTTGCGAGCCACCCCCATTTTTGGTGGTAACGATCAATTGAATGGAAGGTGATGACCACTTTTGTTTTGGGACAAAAAATTCTTGGTAACCAGGCTAACAATGCTGGCCCAACACCATGGTAATGGATAGTATCAAAACGTTTCGTAATGGCGTGCAAGGTGGCAAAAAAGGTGTGGGTAAAGGTGTCGAAGTGTTTTGTTTTTATGCTCGGGAGGTGCTTTATATGAACACCATCAATCATAATAGTACCAATTTTATTGGTATACCAAGATCGACCGTAGACCATAACGGTATGGCCGGCTTTGACCAGTTCAATAGCCAAATCATGCACGTGGCGTTCAACACCTCCCTGTGTGGCTGGCATCCCTTTTTGTCCGATCATGGCAATTCGCATAGAATCTGTATATCGTAGATAAAACAGAGTAGTATGCCATAGTTATCGGACTTTGTCAAGGTTAATTTATCCCCCCTGTGACCAGCCTAAACCCGTATTATTTGCTTTATTTTAGCTAAAATTGATCTTTGACCAACAGCCGGTCCTGCCCTCCTCGTAAAGCATGAGCTCAATGCTTTCAAGACAAGCTACTGGTTAAAGAACACTTTTTTGATTTTTATTGGATTATAGAGATCTTTTTGTATAGATTGTGATCCTTGATTAGAGGAATATTCCTTGCCGGTTTCATAGTTCATTGATAAATTCATGTATTTTTTTCTTATGGTTTTTTGGTATGTTGAGATACCGGATGAGATTATGTGCTTCCTTGGTATACGTGGTTATATCCTCTTCTAATTTTTTATTAATTCGGTATTGTTCGCAGAGATTTTGGATATAGGCAATATCATCGTGAAACAACACCGGAGCACCAAACACAGTTTTTAGATTTCTTTTTTCTGATTTTGGTACACTACTTTCCAAGTACCAACGCCAGAGCATAGCTTTGTTTTGACTAATATCGCGAGTTAGATCTTTTTCGTCATTATGTAAACCATTAAGATCATCTTTAATTTGTAATAAAATGCCAAGATGTTTACTTAAAAATTCAAGAATTTCAAATTCATCGCTGTCAGCTTCACCTAAATGTGCTCCAATAGCCAAAGGTAAGAAAAAACTGTAATACCCGGTTTTCATCTCATACAATTTTATTATGTCATCTTTTTTTATGGGACATTCACCGGCTATAGTGTCAAACATTTGGCCACGGGCAGTGTAGTACAATGTTCGTGAAAAAAGCTCGGTAAGGTTGTGTTGACTGTTTGATTCATAGTGTAATGAAAAAATTTCTTGAAAAATAAAGAAGAACATAAGATCGCCAAGGCCAAGAGCAAGGGCATTACCTTGGTGTTCTGAATCACATACTCCACGACCATCAACAATAGCAGTAAAGCGTCCTGGAGCACTGAGTGTATTCCTTCGAATAGGACTTTTATCCATGACATCATCATGAATAAGAAGGGCTAGGTGCGTAAATTCCACAAGAGCTGCTAGTGTGTACGTACGTTCATCAACTTCAGCTTGGTATGCTTCGGTTGCATTGAGGGTGAGTAGACCACGACGCCGTTTACCTTCTTTATGTAACGTATTTAATTCATTAAAAATAAATGAATCTGTTTCAAAATAATACTTGGCCTGATCAATACATTTTTGATTTACGTTTTCATAAGCTTTTTCTAGTTCAAGCAGTATTGTTTCCTGATTGATGTTTATAGACATAGTCTTAGATTTTATAAAATTCCAAAAATTCTTTGATTTTCTCATATTCACCAATAGTATGAGTGAATGTTTGTTTTAACCTATTGAGTTTTTCAGTAAAAAATAATGGTTCGTTTGTCCAAGAAATATTAGTCAGATAAACGCGTGCTTGATTTATATGGTATAAACCACTTTGCAATAGTGTATTGTGCGTCGTGCTCCAAAATATTTTTTCTAGTTCAAGCATGTCTTTTTTTACGTCAAAAACTTCGTGTGGTTGGTGTCGTTCACACCATGTTAAGAGGATTGGCTGGGTGACATTTGTGAGAAGATCGTTATTAATGTCTTCCCGCCAATCATGGAGATTGTCACTTATTTGTTTTGCTGTAAGATAATTCGTAAAGAATAGTGACAAATTATTTTCGTTCGTCTCTTGTTGTCCAGCAATTTGTAGGAGTATTTTCGGGCCCAAAGTATGACCACATGAACGAAGAGGCGTTGGATCAATGTAATTAACTAATTGATTGCGCAAATCATCTCTGTTTTTTGAAGAAATATGATTATAATTAAATTCATGGGCATAACTTTGATCAACAGCATCAAAAATTTTTTTGATATAGGGAACATCGATTGTATATTGAGCTGCAATTGTGTGGTAGTGATTTATGGCTTCGCGCAAAAGAATTGGTGCAATGGTAAGTTCTGAAGTTACTGAGCCAGTGTCATAACACGCGTCAAGGATGTCATAACTTAATGCACTGAGAAGATGAGCTACTCCTAAATCTATGATAAGGGAATCAGGCAAATGTATCTTGAGAGCTTTTTGAATATGGTAGCTTGCAAGGGTAATTTCTCGAATATTTGGTGTTGCTGCCATTGCGCTCAGACATTTGAGGCCACTGTTTTGAAATGATGATTCTCGAGGTAATAGTTTTGCGGTTTGGGTAATAATTTCATCATAGATATTTTCTTCTTCGGATCGTGGAGAACAATGTTTTGGTTTTTCAATACAATGTTTTTCATAAAGTGAAAACGTGTGAGCATAGGCTGCTGCAGTGAGTGCTTTAGAGCCAGATACGGTCATTATATTGTGTTGATTTTTTTCTATGATGACTGGGTCAAGTCTAAAATCATCGTGAATATCCAAGAGATTTTGAAGAGAACGATCAATGGTAGCTCTTGGTGCTTGAATAAGAATGAGGATGCTTGTATATAATGCTAAATCTAATCCAGATCCTATGGTTTCTGATTCAGCGGTAATGACACGGTGGATCTCGGGAAACAAACTGGGAGAGACTGCTCGGGCAATCAAATAGAGAACAAAAAATTTTGAGTAGTAGTAGGGAGATTGGTAATTGTTTGAAACAATAATTTCTCGAAAATAATGTTCCAAACCTGGTAGTATAATATTTTGAGATTTAAGGCAATACGCAGCAGACGCATTCACTGCAATATCAACATCATTCCACGGAGGATTCGTTGGCTGGCTTACGATCCAGGTTCGATACGGACCACCGGGATTGACCTCATTACCGGTAAGTGTCATAACAAGATTTGCCAAGGCCTGTCCACTGATTCCCTTGTTTTTATTTTGTGAAAGGATTGTTAGGGCAAGGCACGTATCGTCAAGATCATCGGGATAGGGTTCATGTTCATAGGCTTGGTCAGTTTTGGACCAATAGTTAAATGTCCACCATCGATTTTTTTGTGAGATGATAAATTCATGTATTTTTTCAATAATTATTTTAGCTTCTGATCCAGGACTATTTTCCAGGAGACTGGCAATCAATCCAGGGTAATACACTGTCTGATGATTCATAACAGTATTTGGCTCATTGAGGCGATATGACGTGCTGGTAAAACCGCCATTATAATCTTGGTTATTGGCAACAAAAAGAATAGCTGAGGCAATGGCCTCAGAGATTTCTGAAGCATTGAGCATAGAATGGAAGTATTACGTTATGATGATAATGGCCAGGTTATGATAATAGAAGTTCCTTTACCCACCGTGCTTTTGATAGAAATCTCAGCATTAAGTTCCTCAGTAACAATGTCTTTGATGATTGAAAGACCAAGTCCTAGGCCTTCTCCTTGTTTGGTGGTAAAAAAAGGTTCAAAAATATAAGGAATATTTCCTTCAATAATCCCAGCACCGGTGTCGTGGATAGCGATGGAAGCATTACTTGTTTGTTGTGCGAGTGTAATAGTCACTTCTCTTTTTTGAGTTTTAGGATTTTCAGCACAAGCTTCGATCGCATTGAGTAAGAGATTAACTATGACACGGTGAAATCGTAATTGATTACACGATTGGTAGAGATCAGATTCAGTTTGAATATGTATACTAACATTGTGTCGGTTTGCTTGGTATTGAACTGTTTCAACAGCTTGTTCAATTTCAGTATTTAAATGCATGCGCATTTTTTCGCTTGATGTTGAAAATTCTTTTCTGATTTTTTTCGTAAAATCAACAAGGCGATCTGTTGCTAGGACTGCTTGGTTGATTTTTGCTTGCAGGTCTTCTACTGAAGGGTGTGTTTGTTGAAGGTCATTAACATATAAGCTAACAGCCGTAAGAGGATTTACCATATCATGGAAAAATCCTGCTGATAATTTACCAATTTCCGCAAAACGTACCATAGTAGACATGTGCTCCATTTGTGTTTCTTTGAGTTGTTTTGTTCGTGCTTCAACACGTTCTTCTAACATATCTCGTTCTCTTTGCGCTTGCGCCTCGGAGCGTCGCGCTCGTCGTAGACTGGTTTCGATTTGTCCGTATGCCAGCCAAGTAACACCGACGATAATAAGGAAAATAATCGTTAATTCGATGGGGTAATTGACCTGGAGTGGATTATGTAACCAAGTCGTATCAACCTGAATAAGGTTTGATTTTTCCGCATATATGATGAGGCCAAGATAGCTACCAAGTCCAAGTGCCATACCAATGGCTGCTCGTATACCTAAGAGAATACTGGTCATGAGAATGACGAGTGTTAATGTAACGAGTGGAACAGGAAGGAGCGTACCCCAGCGGTATATCGAGTACAAGATTGGTGTAATAAACAGACCAATAAATAGCCAAGAAGCTAATGTTCTGTATCCGATTTTTATGAGTTTCAATAATCCGATGAACGCAATCATCATACCAAATGCGGTTGAAATCGATATTCCATTGCGCGACGTTCCGAGAATGTATGCTAATGAAACCACGGAGAAAAAGAATAGAATGGAAAGAGCGCTCAGAAAAACTAAGAAGACATTGAGGATATATTCTTTTTGAGCATTGTCATCATTTTGAGAGATTGGAGCAACTAACTGTGATAGTTGATTCCGAAACTCTTTTAACCATTGGTAACGAAGGAGTGAATGCATACTGCAATCACAATATAGATATTAACCTGACCATGGTGGTGTATTGACGTCGGCCCGGTGAACCAGATTCTGAAGACTGGATCGATCGCGGACACGGGCATTGGTCAGAACAGCGGTAAGAAGGTTTGTCATATATTCTTCTTTCTCATTAATGAGTAAACCTCGGGCGAGGACAGAGTCGACCTGGGATCCATCTGCCGCGCCCGAGTCATGGAATACAGAAGCGCGTCCATATTCCATACTCTATGATACTGCTTCGTACCTTAAAAAAAGATAAAGTCAGGATAAAATGTAATTTTTTAAAAAAAGACTTATTCAAAATGTTTTTTTACGGTTTCTTAAACTCGAATACTCAATTTGTAACCACGGCCAGGTACGGTGTGGATTATTTTTTTTCGAAAATTGTGATCAATTTTTCGACGTAGTTCAGAAATATGGGTTTCCAAAGTATTGGAAAATGGATCAGCATTTCTGTCCCAAGCGTGTTCAAGAAGCGTGGAACGTGAAACAACCTGGTCTTGGTGTTTCAATAATTGTTCGAGTAATAAAAATTGTTTTTGAGTGAGTTCAATGGTTTTTTTGCCTCGTTTAACAATCTGACGCATGAGATCAATGGATAAATCTCCGGCTCGAAGAATACTATGCTCAATAATTTTAGGTCTGCGAAGAATGGCATGAACACGAGCAAGTAATTCAGCCGGAGAAAAAGGTTTTGTTAGATAATCATCTGCGCCAACATTAAGAAGATCAATTTTATTGTTGGTTTCATCAACAACAGACAAAACCAGAATGGGTACGGTATACCCACGGGCACGAATCTGTTGGCATACCGTACTGCCGTTCTTTTTGGGTAAATTATAATCAAGAATGATCAGATCATAAGGATTGACACAGGCAAGGGATGCACCTTGTTCACCATCTTCAGCTGTATCAACAACAAAGGTTGCTTGGCTGAGAATTTGACACACAGAATCACGCAGATGTTGGTCATCATCAATAATGAGAATGCGCATAGGCTATTGTTCTGATGCAGCTTTTTGCAAATATAGGATAGTATAAAGTTTTCTTGGTATATGGACAAGAAGAAAACAAAAATCCCCTCGACAATGCCGAGGGGATTTTCCTACTCTATGTACGATACTTCATACACACAGTGGGGTTGTGGCGCTTCGATGGATGTCTCGAAGCGCCGTTGAGGTGATTCAGGGGGTGGGGTCGCAGGCGTTGCCGACGCCGTCCTCGTCCGAGTCCTGCTGGCTGGGGTTTGACACCCACCAGCAGTTGTCCAGGCCAGTACAGGTCTGGTTCTCGGTCCAGGAGGCACCGGACTCTTCGTCCGCGAGATCTTTCTGGTTGTCGCAGAATCCGTCTGCGTCGGCGTCGACGTCTCCGCCAAGGTCCTGATAACCGTCGGCGTCGATGTTCCCGTAGGAACAGTCGTCGTTGGGTGGATTTTTGACCCACACAATGGAGACGCACCCGGACGAACCCGGATCGCAGAAGTCGGCCGTACAGACGTTCCCGTCGGTGCACTTCATCGGGGCGCCAGGCTGGCAGTTGCCTGCCTGGCAGGTGTCTCCGTCGGTGCAGACGTTCCCGTCGGTGCAGGGAGCGGTGTTCGGCGCATGGATGCAGCCCGTGGCGGGATCGCAGGAGTCGTCGGTGCACGGGTTCTTGTCGTCGCACCCGATCGGACCCAGGCCGATGCACTGGCCCCCGGTGCATTGGCCGCTGAAGGTGCAGGCATCCCCGTCATTGCAGAAGAACGTGTTGTTGGCGTGGATGCACCCGGTGGCGGGGTCGCACGAGTCCGTGGTGCAGTAGTTCCCGTCGTCGCAGTCCTTGGATTTCCAAGTACATGCTCCGCCGAAACATTTTTCCTCGAGTTTGCACTCGTTCCCGTCGTCGCAGTTGAGCGGCGTACCAGCCTGGCAGATGCCTGCCTGGCACACGTCGCCCATGGTGCACGGGTTGTTGTCGGTGCAGGTCTCCGCGTTCGGCGTGTGGACGCAGCCGGTCGTGGGGTCGCAGGAGTCGTCGGTGCACGGGTTCAAGTCATTGCACGACTTGAGCGTGGTGCCGGGCTGGCAGTTTCCCGCCTGGCACACGTCGCCCAAGGTGCAAGCATCCCCGTCGTTGCAAAAGAAGTTGTTGTTGGTGTGAGTGCAACCCGTGGCGGGTTCGCAGGAGTCCTTGGTGCACACGTTCTCGTCGTCGCACGCGGGCGGGCCACTCGGCACGCATCCCCACCAAGATTTGCAGACGTCGATCGTGCACGCGTTGCCGTCGTCGCACTTTGCGTTGTTGGCCACGCCGTAACATCCCAACTTTCCAGGATTGCAGACGTCGTCCTCAGTGCAATCGATCCCGTCGTCGCAGGGGTTCGTGTTCGGGGTGAACACGCAGCCCGTGGCCGGGTCGCAGTAGTCGTCGGTGCAAAATTTTGCATCGTCACAGAAGCTGGGGAGCTCGGGGGTGTGGGTGCAGCCGGTGGTGGGGTCGCAGAGGTCGAGTGTGCACGCGTTCCCGTCACCGCACTGGCCGTCCAAGCATTTTGGCGGCTCAGTCACCTCGATCTCGGCGTCGACATTCCCGGAATCGGGGACGTCTTCGTCGGTCGAGCCGTTGACGTCGGTGTCCGGCGAGGAGATCTCGGAGTCGGCATCTGGCGCGTCGGGCGACGGAACGAATCCGTCGTCGGTCGCACCGTCCGCAGTCTCAAAGGCGTCTGCCTCGGGATTCGGATCGGGCTGAGCCGGGCAGTTGGGGACTTGCGTCCACGACTCCTTGCTCTGATCTGTATCACAGACCAAGCAGGGGTCGTTCGGGTTTTTGTCCCCGGTCTTCCATCCGCCGAAGGCGATCAAACACCAGCCCGGCGTCACCGAGTACTGGCAGATGATCTGTCCGTCTGCCCGGCGGTTTTCCGCCGAACAGGTCTCGGTCGTTGCTTCGGTTCCGTCATCGCACCAGGCCCATCCCTTGTCCACGCAGCTTCCGCACTGGTCGAAGTCCTCGTTGCAGAACTCGCTGTCGATGCGGTTGACGCCGCATGGCGGGATGCCCTTGGGCATGCACACGCCGTGGTTGCAGGTCTCGGTTCCGTTGCAGAAGAGGGTATCGTCGCAGTCGTCGTCGTCCTCGCACTCGGGCGGGATGCCCGGCGAGTCACCACTGATGTCCGCGGTGCCCTGGGCGTCGCCCCGGGGCATGCTGGTGACGTCGATGGTGGGGTTCATGCTGATTTCGTCGGTGCAGCCGAAGAAGGTGAAATTGAAGACGAAGAAAATGACGAAGTTGATGAAGCTCTTCATGGGAAACTCCGAGTGTCCAATCAAGGACACTATTCTGGTGTTGAACTCGAATGTAACTTTGTCAGCGAACCCTATGTTCACTGCCCTGGTTTTTGTAAACCTAAAAATCTTATTTACAAAAATCAAGGCAGATGAACCATTGATTCGCACTTTATAATCACCTCAATTGTAAAGAACGATTTGGTTACTATAGACAATTTCTTGTTTATAGAACAGCGAAGTATAGCAGAAAAAACAGCTTTTGTCAAGCGGAAAAAGCATAAAAAAGGCTTATTTTAGCAAAATAATAAGACATAAGACACCACAAAATGTATTAAAAAAGTCCCGGACATTGCCGGGGCTTTTTGGTGGTGGACCTGACGGGGTTTGAACCCGCAACTCAATCTTCGCAGGATCGTATTTTACCAATTAAACTACAGGCCCATAAGTCCACCATAACTAGATTATCAAAGACAACCTTAAGAAAAGTTAAAGTTTTTTATAGTTATCCACATGTTTCTATAATTTTAAAAACAATAATACCCTCAAGTTAAAGAGGGTATTATTGCGCGAAGATTGAAGTACCTGTATTTAGGTAATACGATCCATTACTTAAAATTTTACACGAAATAATAAATTTGTCAATTTTTGTATCCTTAATTGTTTTTTTAGTTTATTCTACCACCACTCCTTTTTGTTGTGCTTTTGTATCAGTCGGCAAACTGGCATTCAGATTTTTCCCTGAAGTTGTAATTGATCGGTCAATAAATGTATCGTAAGCTGTTGCTTTCAAATTCGTTACTAAAAGTGGTGTTGAACCAACCTGTTCATTTGTTGGTGTTAATGATACTTCAAAACTAATATGCGCGCTATCAAAAGCTGAAAGAGAAGAAGTCTCCCAAGTCATGGTTCGATTATCCGGATTATATTGTGGTTCACGGCCTCGACTCACGCTGGTTTTTCCTGTCCATTGAATAAATGATGGTAGTGTCGCGGATATGGTTAGATTTTTTACATCACTGGTCGCGTTGGTAATTTCAAGAAGTGCCCAGTATTTGGTTTCTTTTCCGACTCGGGGTGGAAGTGACCCGCGACCAAGTTGATCTCCTTCGGATGAATAATAACGAGCTTCGCTTTTGAGTTTGAGATGGGTACCAATATTGAGCGCAGATAAATCCGCGCTTGACGTAAAAGTATCAGAAAGATTGTGTGCTCGGCCTGTTACAACAATATGAGGAATAAAGGTAAGATTTTTTCCTCCTGTGGCTGATTGATTGATCGGAACAATTAATGAAAATGATTCTGTGGCACCACGAGGAAATACTTTAAGTCCTGGTTTTTCTTTGCTTGAAATAATGATTCCCGAACCTCGTATGGGTAATTTGTTGCGTACGGAAAATTGTTGTTGGTTCACGATAGAATTGGGAAGAGGAATGGTGATGGTTACGTCGCGCGCGTCAGTATCACCGGAATTTTTGATTTGAAATTGGAGCATGGCAGATTCACCAGGAAGCACGGATTTTTTTTCTGTCCACGAACCACTCACGGAAATTTCTGGGTGAGCAACATTGATGGTATTACCAATTGGTGTCTGGGGTATGATTTCTTGATTAATCTGTAATTGCGGTGTAAGGAAAAGCTGTACGGTTTTTATTTCCTTGGACAACTGTGCAGAAAATTGCAGAGTCATAGTTGTAAATTGCTGTGGTGCGAGGGATGTAATTTTCCAAATATTGTTATCAAGAGTACCAAAACTAGGATGGTTAATTGGACGTATTGAGACGGCCTGATTGTTCAATTTAAGGGGAACGGAAATCATGGGGAGCGTATGATGATATGTATTATGAAGAACTAGGTCAGCGGTCCACGTACTTTTTGCAAAAATTTCTGGTGGATTTTTGATTGAACCTTCAAGAATTGAACCACGGGGGGTTATGATGAATGATGTTGTTTTTACTTCAAAATTTTCACGATGTGGTTGACGATAAACTAGTTGAGTTCCGAAAACATAATCCTTATCTGGTTCACCAAACAGGGAACCATTAAGTGTGATAATTTTTTCCTGTCGTGGCTTCACTGCAGGAAAAGAAAGAGAACGGCTCGATGTAGTAAAAGGAGCATCTACTCCAGCAAGAACAAATCCAGGAGGAAAATTTACGATAAGCGTTGGCTCAATAAGTTCTTTGTCACTGCGATTTGTAATATGGATCGAATAATAAAGATGCTCCCCACTACGAATTCGTAGTTTATCTTGTTCAGGAGTAGTATCTGGATGCTCTGAAGCATTAATTGAAAGATCAATATGCTCAAGAATTGTGGGATCATACCAATACCAAAAAGCTGTGGTAATCGCTAATGCTACAATACTAATGATAAGAACAAAATCAAATAAAAATAATTTACGAGCATGAGCGAATTGAAGGTGGTATTGTTTTTGATAATGGATTTCAAGAACATGAATGGGGGAAATAAGGAATGCTAAAAACCAACGATGTGGAGCATGAAGTAGGTGGTGTTTGGTAAGGTGATTCTTAACAAATTTCATACGAGAAAAGTATACCATTAACCAATGATCCATCCAATAAAAAAAACGCCCATGGCGTTTTTTAGAAAAACTTTAAATTATAATTTTACTTCTTCGTCTTTTTTAATTGATTTTGTGCTTGGAGAATAAAGTGTATTGTGGATTTTCCACTTATCCACATATTGGCCAATTCCGCGTTGGTTGGATTTATTTTTAACCGTGGTTTTTCGCTGTGACCATTTTATAAGACTTTCAAAGTTAATTTTATAGCGTCCAGCAACTACTACATAGGTAACCTCTTGATCCTTGATCGCTCGCCGAATTGTTTGGGGATTAACACCAAATAACCTAGCTGCCTCGGAAATAGAGACACGAATAATTTCCTTTGGGAGCTGTAGTGTACTCTCAATAGGATTCTGTACTGTATCTGTGGGAAACGGATTTTGTTTTTGTTCCATAGAAGTCTATTTTTGTATAGATTAACATTAACAAATTTTGCTTATTTTGTCAAGCAGAGAGCTTAAATATTTTTTTGTTAGATAAAATTGATTGGATCAAAAATAAGTATACAATAGTTTATACATTTATATTATTTTGTATACAATAATATATACAAAATTTGAGCTTTAAATATATTTTGCATTGTTCGGTATTTGTCATTCTGGCGAAAGCCAGAATCCAGTATTTGTTTATTGGAGCGTCTAATTCAACGCTGGATTCTGGCTTTCGCCAGAATGACAAGAAGTCATTACGATGATTATAAACAAAACTTGGTTAATTACTGCATCTTAGGCTATTCAATCAAAATATATCCTAGACATAGTAGATTGCCCAAACCTGGCTTTTTTGTTATACTCTTACCTATATTGCGGTGGTATTAAGTGTTCCGAGGTGTAACACTTTTTTATTCTCACCGTCTACATATATGCTCCTAGACAAAAAATTACCTGAAAAAAAATTGATTTATCGTGTCACGAAGAATCGTGATGCTGAGGCATATGGAATTCTGTATGACTATTATGTGGAGCGCATCTATCGATTTATTTATTTTAAGGTAGCTAGTAAGGAAGAAGCAGAAGATTTGACGAGTGAAGTTT
>JAHFIE010000020.1 GCA_023246565.1 Candidatus Magasanikiibacteriota bacterium | reverse complement strand
CCAGAGTCCTTTTTTGGTCAGCTGGATGACTACGAATATCACGTATTTCTTCTGCTAGATTTTCTTTGATTTGGTAGTATAGTGATTCATTAACATACCATACTTCTCCAAGTACCCCTGTTATGTGCTCACCTATAGTATAGAGTACCCCCTCATCTTTGAGAATTTCAAAAAAACTTTGAAAGTTTACACTAGACTTTTCATTTATGCGATTTTTTTCTGCATATTTATTACTCAACCTTTTCCCGAAGTCAGTTGATTCAATATAGTCACCCAAATTCATGAATGCCTGTTGAAATCTGTACCAACTATAGAACATATCTTTTTTATCTTTTTCCTTGGCAAAAAGATCGCGTAACCTCTTTGTTGCTCTGTCCGGACTGATTTCTTTTTGGCCTTCTTCTTTCGCGTGCACCCCCTTGGGAGGATCTTCAGGTTTGACAGCAGCTTTATGGGTAACGGCATTGGGTTCTGGTGGATTTCTTTCGTACCATTCATCTCTACCTGGACCAATAGCAGCTCGCGCAAGACGATCGACCGGATCGAGGGAGCCAATCTCTTTAAGAGCTCTGCTCGATCCTATACTTCTATGTTGACTTCTTTCTATAGTGGCAATTATCCTTCGCCTTCGATTAAAGTCTATATCAGGTATTAAAGGACGCAATCGTGAAAGTAGTTCATATGCAGGCTCAGGTTGTCTATCTTTAATAACAAACTCAAAAGCTATATTTAAAATGTAGTAGTCTCCAACCCCTTCTCTTAATAGAGATCCAATGAATTTTCTAGCTTCTACAAATCTATTTGCTCTTAATAATTGATCTAGTTCGGCTCTTGTTGCTTCTAGTTTTTCATTTGTTTTTTTCTTTGCTTCCCTTGTTTTTTGTACGGTTTCATTTACTGTAGCTACACGAAGATGTTTTTCTGCAGCTCGTACGCCAAGTTTTCTTTCTTTTTGCGGCTGTGTATCATCGGATAATTGAGTAATTTTTGTTTCCATAGCAGCCAGGTAACGCACATCTGGTGTAATCTCTTTTAGAATTCCTAATATAGACATTGCTAAAACTTTCTTCCTGTCTTTTAAAGCCATAGCAAGCTGTATACGGAGTAGATTTTCATTTCTTGGATTATCGGCCAGAGCATCTTCTACCAATTTGTAAGCTCTAACTTTATCCCCGCTTTTAAAAATTTTTAAAGCATTTTCAGGTGTTCCTAATAATTTAGGTGTTTGGTGAGGTTTTATATCACGATCAGATTCGAATGCATATTCAGGTACGTATTTTTTTCCAAATGTTGTTAGTTCATTTTCTACCTCCACTGAATGAGACTTCACGACCTTACCTATGGCAGATTTAAAAATATGGCAAACTAAGCCAATTCTTTCAGGTTTTGGTTTTTTATTTATCCTGAGTTGTTTTTGTTCCAGCTTTTCAAGTTGTCCTAGAGGCATCCCACTTTCGATCGTAAGTCTTCTAAAATGATTTTTGACCGTTTCAGGAGTTTCTTCTCTTAATAAGCAGACTATATATATTGGAACTGTCAGTCCATTTTGTTCTGGAAGTTTTTCTATTAATTTTGAAAGCATCGTACTAGCGGCCTCATATTCTCCTTGTGTTATCTTGAAATTTATCTGGCTTCTCATTAAGTTGAGAATTGCATTAGTTGAAGTTAAAGAATCCGCGCTTGGTATTTCAACAAGTGTTTTTTGAATATCATCTATAGAAACCCTTGAAGGATCGATTTGATGTAATCGTACTAAAAAATCTATCTTTTTTTCTGGTACTGACTGGATAAAATTTTCAACTTCAGCTTCTTTTTTTGATGTTTGTAACGGGGGATTTTCCTTTAAATATAACATTCTATCTAGTAGGCTATCAAAATCATTTGTTGGGCTTATTTCACCTTCTTCTTTGCATTCTCCGGTCGGATGGCTACCTCCACAAATTTTGCAAGATCCTTCACCTTCCATATTTTTGGTATTAAAAAATCGATTATTCGATTACTTTCATAAAGTATAACGGGTATGTATTTTTTTTACAATATTTAGATGCCAGTATTTTTTTACTGTAGCAAAGTTGTAATGTTTATTACACAAAAAAACTCCACTAGAATTAGAGAGTATTTGAACCCTCTTTTTTTGCGGGGCAAATAAGACTCAAACAAACAGCAAACTAATCAACACGAATCCCCCCTTGTCGAAGCACCGTCACCACATCTCCATCAACACGAACAATGGTTGATGGCTGGGTTTTTGGCAAAACTCCAGCATCAATAAGTATACCGGGTTGTGGTTCATGATCCCGAAACATGACGATCATACCCTGTGGATCATATGATTCACCCATGGCTGCAATATTCGCTGATGTTGAAACAAGTGGCTTCCCCAAACCAACACAGAGAGAGCGGGCAAAAGCATGGCTCGTAACCCGAAACGCGATTGTTTGATTTTCCCCCACAACTCCTGGAGCGAACATATGATTATTATTTTTTAATCGCACAACAAGGGTCAAAGGTCCTGGCCAATACTGCTGCGCCAAATTTTCCATTGTTGATGTCCAATCAAGATATGGTTTGATACTAGCTACATCATGAACCAACATGAGTACTGGTTTATTGGGATCCCGTTCCTTAATCTTAAAAATTTTTGTAACAGATTCTTGGTTATATGCATCACAACCCAGACCATAACAGGTTTCTGTCGGATACAGTATTGTTTCGCCCTTGTTCAAACGATCAACAATATCATGAATATCAATTTTTTCAATGGGAATTATTTCCATAAACGGTAAGATTGTGAACATTATTATTTATAGACATTTTATTAGTGATTTCTTGTCATTCTGGCGAAAGCCAGAATCCAGTGTTGGATTCAATAAATACTGGATTCTGGCTTTCGCCAGAATGACAGTGTGATTAGGATGACAGAGAACTATTTAAGATAAAACATAAAGAACACTCAAATTTCTTACACAAAACTTATATACGAAATGACAAAATTTTTTTTATTCCTTTTATCAAGGAGTAAAAATTATTTCTCACTGGAATTTCAAACGACGAACCGACCGACCGAACCTCACCACCAAAACCAGCCTTAAAACGAGTAACTCCGGCCCAGGGATGACTTTTTTTCCACGTTACTTTATGAAACTGTTCTATTGTCTCAATTGTTTTGGTTGTATTTCCAACAATTGATTCAGTTGCCTGTGGCGCAATCCCCCAAAAATCATAATAATGTGCACGCAATTCCTGCGCCCGTTTTATAGCTGTCCATTGTAATGCATACGGTGCCATATATTCACGGTGCTTAGTTGTAGAAGCACCATGCGTGTACGTGTATGATTGACGATAGTGAATAAAAATCCCACTCGCAACCGGCTCATCACCAACATAGGCAATTCCTTGTTCGGTCAATGGATTTTCTATGAGTCGAACATAATAGTTATTGGGATGTGCTTTGAATCGATCTCTGGTGGTAGTCTCCTGCATCAATGTTACAAAAATATCTGGTTTTTTCTCCCAGACAATATGAACTCCTTTGCGTTCAGCAAGACCAATATTATACCGAGTCTTTTGATGAAAATCAGCTTGAATTTTTGCAAGCGGTTGAGTCACATCAATAATCAATGTAGTCATTGGCTGCCGTGGTGGAACCGATACCGCACCTGTTGGTAATTGCTCACCACGAGGCTCAATCAATTCCAATCGAATAAAAACAGCTTTCTGTTTCTTTGCTTCGTTTATTAACGGTGACAACTGGTCAAACCCAATAATGGTATACGGAATGTACCAATACGATAAACCAAACGGAAGCACATGTACAATAACTTGAACAGGAATTTTCGTTGGTCCAACCAGATATCGCTTTACCGTATTCCCGACTTGGCTTTGAAATTCTCCCCAATCCCAAGATTGCAAAAAATGAGCATGGGGTGACTCAGAGAACATTGCTTCCCAGCTAGATTGATTGTTGACTTCTCCTAATTCCATAGACTTTCATAATATCAGATAAAGAGTTACCAGGCTAGCCAAAATTATGACTAAAACGAGTAATCCCCTGCCTTCTCCGAGCCTTTGGAAGCCCAGCCCTTGATTTATCCTAAACTTTCCTCTATACTAAACGCAATCCCCAAAGGGGTTATTATGTTTAATTCTTTTGTATGGGTCTTCCCTCAAAAAAACGTACCAATCGTTCCAAGCGCGATCGCGCCTCACATTTTGCTCTCAAACCAATAACCGTGAGTTTTGATGCTGATGGCAATCCTCATCTTCCTCACCGCGCAACCAAAGCCGGTTCTTACCGCGGTCGTACGGTTTCAAAAACCGCAACAAAACGCGCGGATCGGCTTGTTCGCAGAAGCAAGAAAAAAACTTAGTGTATGTCCAAACGGCACATCGCTCGATCCATGATCATGCAGACCTTGTACCAGTGGGATTTTAAAGATCAACCCACAGCAGCTATGCCTGCGATCATCGATCAAGTGATGACCGAATTCGGTATTGGTGTTGAAGACACCAAAGAATATATTACTGAAACCATCACTGGTCTTCTCGACCATCTTCCGGAAATTGACACCTTGGTGCAAACCTATGCACCAAATTGGCCCATTGATGAAATGTCTATTGTTGATCGCAACATCCTTCGTCTGGGTGTTTTCGAACTCAAATGGAATCAAGGTATTCCCCCAAAAGTAGCAATCAACGAAGCAATTGAATTAGCCAAGACGTATGGTGGTCCATCATCAGGAAAATTTGTGAATGGAATTCTCGGTGCCATGTATAATGACATGCCAAAAGAAGAAGAACATCCCAATACCACTCCATAAATTTATTTATTTTTTGATCCTCTGTTTCTGAATCTCTCCTGTATGCCTATTCCTGCTTATACTGAAAAAAATTTCAGCGCGCTCGAAGAAAGAATTGGTATCAAATTTCTCCACCCTGATTATTTGGTGCAATCATTGGTCCATCGATCTTTTTTGAATGAAAATCGTACCTTTCCTCTTTCGCACAACGAACGGCTCGAATTTTTGGGTGACGCAGTTTTGGAATTGGTCGTAACTGAATTTTTATTTGAAAATTATCTTAATCCTGAAGGTGAACTAACGAACTGGCGAGCCGCATTAGTAAATGCAAACATGTGTGCTGAGGTTGCCGAAGAAATTGGTCTTGAGCCCTATCTTTTTTTAAGTCATGGCGAAGCCAAAGATGCAAATACGAAAGCCCGAGGATATATTTTGGCCAATGCTCTTGAAGCAGTTATTGGTGCGATTTATGTAGACCAAGGATGGGATATGGCAAAACAATTTATTACTCGTTGGGTAATTTCTAAACTCCCCACAGTTTTGGAATTAGGTTTATGGATGGATCCAAAATCTCGTTTTCAAGAAGGTGCTCAAGAAATTGTTGGGGTAACACCAACATACAAGGTGCTTAAAGAAGATGGTCCTGATCATGAAAAACAATTTATTGTTGGCGTGTACTTGGGTAAAGAAAAAATTGGTGAAGGTGGTGGTACGAGTAAACAAGAAGCTCAAACCGAAGCAGCAGAGGCAGCGTTACGGATTAAAGGCTGGAAAGGACCCAAGGTAGCGATCATAACGCGTACGCAACAAGATCCTATTGGATAACCATGGAACATAAACGTACGGGTCGGTAGCTCAGCTGGTAGAGCAGTAGCCTCTTAAGCTAACGGTCCTGGGTTCGATCCCCAGCCGACCCACCGGACAAGTCTTTGCAGTATAATGGAAAATGCAACGATTCTGTACCCGAAAAAGCGCCCGTAGTTCAACGGATAGAATGTCAGTCTTCGGAACTGAAGATGTAGGTTCGATTCCTGCCGGGCGCACGAGAAACACTACACTAGTCCATTTTCATGGGACCACGAGAAATAGTAATGCCATCGTTCGTTTCAGTATCAGTAGCGGTCACTCGAATGATTGAAGATAACTCGGTTTGCGTCGGGTTATTTTTATTAAAACGCAGACTAAACTGCAATGCAGAAGAATCCAAATTCGTCGGTAGTTGATCAATGGTCCAGATTAATTTTTTATTCGCTGGTTCAAACCGTACTCGCCCAACTGGTACTGACAAAGCATTTTCATCCCAGGCAAAATCACCATATAAATCAGTTTCAATAAGTACATCTTTCAAATCATGAAAACTATTCGTAATAATCCACGTAATTTTTTTCTGTCCGTTCAATGATTCAACATTGGTCGTCAAATCCAAGTCTGAGTGAATAGGAAAGGCCATAGTATCGGTCTGTACCGTGTTTGATAAACTCGACGCGTTCAACGTGGCAAACGCCGTGATCGTATTTGATGTAAAATTAACCAAACTAGTTTCTTGACCATCTTTAATCGGGAGCGCGACATCAAACGTAATTGATTGACCAGAAGCGACAGAAGCCAACGCTGGATGTTCTTTTTCAGTCCAGGTTATTAGACCTCGTCGCTGTGTGTCATCTACCTGTTCGCCACGAACCTCACCATTTGAACTATCCGTAAGGTCTGACCATTGAAGAATACTTTTTCGCTCATAGCTCGGTGCCACCAAAACCAAAGTGACTACGCCATGATCAATAGGAGTATCACTGGTATTTTGAACCTTTATACTCATATTCATAACACTACCCGGAGCCAACGATGTTCCGGATTTTTTACCATTCACCAGCATGGTTATGGCCAAGGGCGAACGCGTAATATTCACGGTTGAACTTGTGTTCGCGAGCGCATAAGAAAAACTATTGTTCCCTGATTGACCACCAATAATTCGGGCTGTAAACATTCCTGGATCAGTTGCTTCAGCAGAAAATTGTCCTTGGATAGTAATCGTTCTTGTATCAATCAAATTGGGGAATGTCCAACGACTAGTTCCTGGCTGATCTGGTTTTGGATTTGTACTTACCACAGTAAAATGAGTTGGTATATCAAATGCTACAGAAATAGGTTTAGCGAATGGCTTGCGAGGATGAATCGTAAGTGTCATTGGCATAGAAGCAAGAGGAGTGGTTGATGATGGGGCAGTTACAACAACATCGAGTACTGGCTCTGATAAAACCGTTGTAAGCGTGGCAACTTTTTCAAAAAGAGCATTAAAATTACTTGGTTTGTAGGACAAAATAACTGACATGCTTGCCGTGGCATTATAATCCTGATTGATTGATCCAGTGATCGTAAGTTGACCAGTACTATGTGCTGGAATAGATCCAATATTATAACGACTACCCACTGAAGTTAATTCCGGTTGACTCGAAGAAGCAAAAACAAAACCTTTGGGGTAGTGCATTTCCAATCCAGCACTTGCAAGAGGGGTACTTTCTGGATTACGATAACGGACTGTGTACAATACTTCGCTCCCTGGTGCAGCTGTTGCTGGTCCATCAAGGGTGATCGTGAGGTTGTCATTGGAAAATTGCCACCGAGGTCCAATAAAACCTTGCCAGAGTACCACACCAAAAGCCACACAGCCAACAAAAAATAATACCCGAGGTACCATTCTAAAAAAATTATGTCCACCATCACGTTCAAACGTCTTCATGTCAGGCAAACTGCCGTCAGGATTTTCATAAATATGACGAAGATTCGTTTCTATTTTTGCTCGCTCACGACTTTCCGGTGAAATTTTTTTGGTGCTGAATTTTTTCTTTGTCATAGCCTAGTATGGATTAACGTTTGATCGACTAATATCGGTTGACTGACGCATTACCATACCCAACAACGCATCATTTTTAAGCTGTGATTGATACCGAAGTCCATTTGTTCCCAATTCCACATCTTCACGATTAACCCAAACCGGATCCCAACCATCAGGATAAATAATCTGTGTTGAAAATTGAGTGTTGGTACCGGATTGTTTTTGAACATACAGAGAATATCGCGAAGCAGGTGAAGCCACAGGAACAAACGTTTTAGCAACAATACTCTCACCAAATATTTTTTTGTGTTCCAAAGTTTGCGCGACGGTAAACGGCAAACGATAGGTAAACCAAACCTCGGTTTCATCACCTGGATTTGTGGTAATCCAATTTCCAAATGCAGTCTTTCCAAATTCTGTGGTAATTCGTGTTCCGCTCTCGACATGAATACTTTGGTCTTTTTCAACCGCAGCGAGTAGGCTATCGGTTGTATACCATTTTTCCGGTACTTTGAATGATTCTTCGGTTGGATACACAAATCCACCAGCATTCACTAATTCAGAACCTTCGGGAACATAAACTCTCAGATAACTACTGTTTGGTTTTCCATACAGTGCTTGTCCAGCTATACCCGAATGATTGCGGCGAACAATAACCGTATCAAGAACTGTTCCATCAGGCTGAATCACTGCCTGGTGTTCAATACCATCACGAATACGCGCGTCGCTCTTCGCACCTCCAACGTTTGTATTCACGACAAACAGATAATCTTGATTGGAGGCAGTCGTAATAATTTCACCGGTCCAACCAAATTCAGTGAATTTTTTTTCCGTTGGAGCATGGTCCACATACACTTGAATTTCTTTTTCAGAAAGGGCAGTATTTAATTCTCGAACCAAAATAAACAATTGTTCTGGTTTAACGGTTTGTACACTCGCAAGAAGCTGATCAAGAACGGACGCGATCACTAATTTTGGTTGATTCTTGGCCTTGCCTGCACCAGTTTCAACTTCGGTTTGAATTTTTTCCAAAGCATCAGCAGCAGTAAGTAATACATTAAATTCTTCATTGTTTAAAGGACCAAGCACTTTGAGTACTCGCTCAAGAACTGAAGCATTGACAGCAATAACTCCATCAACCGTTGATCCTCTACTGTGTTCATAAAACCAAGCAATTTTTTGCGCTGAAACAGGAAAATCCGGGAACCAATTAGCATCTTGAAATTCCCATCGCGCGTTCGCGATTTGCAAAGGGAGTGGTGGTTTAAGATACGTATCCAATTGACCTTGTACATCATAACTTCCTCCAGGAGGAACCTCCACATGCGTAACTTTACCCCGCTGCACATCAACAAGCGCGAAACTTCCAATAAATCCCCCGGTTGCGCGTAATTCATGATGATTTTGAAACACCACCAAATAACGTCGTGGCGTGTCGGTTCCGAGCATGGTTTCAAGACCAGTCATGACTGAAGTAAATTTTTTCAAATCACCAACTAAAGATCCAAAAAGAATTTTAAAATCACGAAATGAGGCTTGATACTCAACCGGTAATGTGGTCTGATCAACTGAAGAAAGTTCAGTAAGCGCGGTTTCATAATGTGGTAACGCGCCGCGTAGATGAACTTTAAGAATTCCAATACGATCAAGCATGTCTCGATCAGTGCTACTTGCGGTTTCATGCATTCCTTTAACCAAATAGGCATTACCAAGGGCAACTTCCTGGCCAGCAGTCAAAACATGCCCCCGACTTTTTACTTTTTTACCAATAAACGGGAGCGTGCTGGCAACATAAACCAGGGCACGGTGCTCTTTTTCCAAAATAGCTTCAGCCTGACTAAAAGAATGTAATGCAGTATTTAAATCTGATTGTGCTTGATTAATATTGGTGGCAAGAACCGCGGCCGTTGATGACTGAAGCGCTAAAAAACCATTCACACTCTGTTCAACCAAATATGAGGTGTCTTCACGCAATGTCTGATAATACGAACTAGCTGGATACGGCACAGCAATAAGAAAAGCAAGAACTATTAAAGAACCAGAAAAAACACGGGGACGATACTGCTGTCGCAGAACAATAATTCTGTTCTCAAAATATTTTTTACACTGATTTCCTAGTTCTTGAAATTTTTCTTTACATGGTACACGCGTAGTATTCTTTCGCGATTCAATGACAAGTGTATCCAGGTCATCATCTTCTTCATCGTCACCTTCAACTTTTTGATTAGTGGTATCTAATGCCAGATTAGCTTCTCGCACCATTTCTGCAAAATTAACAACAGTGCGCTCAGCTGGTCGTAACCATTTCTCGGAAAAAATAGGCATAGTTTCCGAAGACGACTTTTTCGGCTTGTCTGAAGCAAGGGTAATAACATGAGCCGAAGACCGTGATTTTTTTGATACGGTAATGGAAACATGGTGATGTGATTTCTCTGGTTCCACAATCGGGCACGTCAATTTTGAATGACCCAATTTCTGACAAACAGAACAACACCGAGGTTTTCCTAGGGATTGTTTGGCAACTATTTTACGGGCGCTGCGAGGCATGGTTTCGTGCCAAGAAAATGGTAACTTGAATACACAAAGTATACCACTTCTTCAGTTCTCACGAAAGTAATTATTGAAACAATAAAAAAGAAACCAGGTGAGGGCTATTCAACTACTGCTTTTTTATACATGACCAATGTATTTTGTGCTAATGTTTTCCAAGAATACCGCGGTAATTCAAGCCGAGCGTTCTCACGAAGTAATGACCGAATTCCATTATCTTCCAGACCTTGTGTTATAACATCTGCCATTTGGTGAACGGATTTGGGATCAAAATACAAAACTCCTTCGCCCAAAATTTCCGGTAAACAAGTAGCTTGAGAAGCAACGACAGGAACGTTATAGGTCCAAGCTTCCAAAGGTGGTAAACCAAATCCTTCATATAGACTTGGAAAAACATAGAGTTTCGCATTTTCATAGAATAAATGGAGATCCTCATCCGGCACAAAATCAGTTAGTACAACATCCGTAATCCCCTGTTTTTGTATGATCTGGTTTATTCGGTTATAAAAATAGTTTTTCTTCCCAGCCAAAACCAATTGATACGCATGATTAGTCTTGGTCTGAACGATTTGCCAAGCCATTAACAATCGTTCTAAATTTTTGTGAGGGTACGCCACGCCAACATACAAAATATAAGGTTTTGTTATGCCAGGGTAATGTTTCCTGATGTCTATTTTCTCAATTTTGGTTTTTGTATCATTATGTTCAGCAGAGAAAAATTTTTTGTTACTGATTGAAGAAGGCGCTTGATACGTTACGGTCATTTTTTTCTGTGGCACACCAAGGGTAGTGTGGACATCATTTTTTGTAAATTCACTGGTAGTGAAAATATGACGAGCAGTACGCACAGCATGACGAAGCACTAAACGATAGGCCAAATGTTTAAACCAATAGGTAAGAAGGCCGAGCGTGCTCGCTGAACGAGTAGGATAGCGCAATAATAAAAGATCATGAATGGTTACGACAAAGGGTTGGCAATAAAAAATCGGTACATTCCAATGAGGAAAATGCATCATGGTGAGTTGATACTTGCGAATAAGTTTTGGAAACAAAATTTGTTCACGCCAACCATACCAAGGTATGTCGGCCAAAACTTTTGTATACTGAAACTGTTCGGACGCGAGAACTACTTTATCGATATTTGACCGTGTCAAAAATAACACGTATTCATTATCGTGATCAATCAGACTAAGATGATAGATTAATTGTTCAACATAACGACCTAATCCGCCCTGCTCAGGGCCAAGCATGCGGGCGTCGATACCTATTTTCATATCCGGTCATTGTAACAAATAAAAAAATCCTCTGCCAGATTGAGCAGAGGATTTAAAAGGATTTTAAAATCTTATTTTTGTTGATTGGTTTGTATTACCTGCTTCATCTGTTGCTGTCGCGTAAAAATAACCATGAGCAGCATTGGTAAAATCGTAGGTACATTGGTTTGGAGAAAGTACGGTGTCGCACGTTTTCAAAACTCGATACTCTCCATCCCAATCTGTAGTCGTGTAATACAATACAACGCTCTTGAGTCGTCCACTATTATCAGCCGCTCTCGATACTAACCGTGGGGTAACAACTAATTTACCATTCAATCGTACGGTTTTAGTCAATACCTGCCCAGTAACGGTTGGTTTGGTTACATCAGTATACGGGACATAGAGTGAAACCACAGGACTTGTTGCTTCATTGCCAGCAGTATCATAAGCAGTCGCGGAAACTCGATAACTTATTCCTGTTTTAAGACTCATTTTTCGGTATGTCTGAGATAGTGATTTTGCACCAAGATCAGTACGTGATGAAGAACTAATATTATTTACCCACCAACTTTGGACAGTACTATTGTTGAGATTTTGAACACGAATCAATACTGCTCGAATATTACTGGTGGCATCGTCCGCAGAAACATGTACTTCATACGTATAATATCCAGTTGCGGAAAGTGTTGATGTAACTGGCGTTGCTGTAATGGTTACCGTGGGGGCTACCCGGTCGACAGGGATCGTACTTGGATTGGATGGTGTTGTTGATGTGGTTGTGCCCGCGCAATTTCTCCATGCAACACGATATTGTTTATTTGATGTACAAGTCAAAACATAATCACGCATACCATGCCCAGCATCACGACAAGAACTTGTAAGAACGTACTCACTGTCACGTGAAGCCCGTCGGATTTTAATATCGCGACCGACTTGCTGACAAGAATAAACCGAGACTATATTTGAGCCTCTATTTTCCACTACCACTGCTTTCGTGGGAGAACTAACCAGCACACCTAGTGCGACGATAATTAAAATTCCGCTATATAGAGCTAATTTCTTATTCATACAATCAATTAATTAGAGAGATACAAGTATTAGTATATAACCATGCGAGCAAACTTTTGTCAATCTAAAAACATAGCGTCCCCAAAGCTATAAAAACGATAATTTTCTGTAACCGCTTCTCGGTAACAATCCAAGATAAATTTTTGATCCCCTGCAAAAGCAGCAACCAACATAAGGAGCGTTGATTTAGGTAAATGAAAATTCGTTATGAGCGCATTCACGATTTTAAATTCAAATCCAGGAGTAATAAAAATAGTAAGATCGCCGCGGTATGGTTCAAGCCAAATTTTTTCTTTGGTTTCTTGACCAGAAAATTTTGCGGCTAACTGCGCAACGCCCTCGAGGGTTCGTACGGTCGTTGTTCCAACCGCAATCACGCGCCGACCTTCCTGTTTGGCGCGATTAATCGCTTCCGCAGTTTCTAATGGAATTTCCACAACTTCGCTGTGCATGGTGTGATCTTCAACGCGTTCGCTTTTCACCGGCAAAAAAGTACCTAAACCCACATGCAACGTAACTTCAGCCAACTCAACACCTTTGTCCTTTATTTTTTTTATCAAATCCGACGTAAAATGAAATCCGGCTGTTGGCGCAGCAACTGACCCTTCGTGACGCGCGTACACGGTTTGATAGGCTTCCAGTTCATGTCGTTCATCTTTTACATACGGCGGCAATGGTACACTGCCGTATTGGTTAGCTTTTTGCATAACCACATTGACCGGGTCAGGAAACTGGACTAAAATTGTACCTTCAGTCTCTTTTACCATTACATCACACCAAAAATCCGATGCGAATTGTACCCGTGTGCCTGGTTTTACATGTCGACCTGGTTTTGCCAAAACTTTCCACACGCCAGAATTTTCCATTTCCCGAACCAAAAAGATTTCTATTGGTTTGCGGTGATCGCGTAATGGTTCACCTTTTTCAGACATCAACTGACCGGACAATCGAGCTTTAAAAACTTTAGAATTATTCCAAACCAATACATCACCGGATTGTAGATAATCAATAATGTCGGAAAAAATTTTATGTTCAAATTTTTTGCTGGTACGATCTATCACCATCAACCGCGAAGAATCTCGTGGGTTGGCCGGAGTCTGTGCAATGCGTTCGGACGGGAGGTTGTAGTCAAAGTCAGAGGTGAGCATATTCGGAAAAAAAATTACCTAGTGCACTCCTAGTCTACCCCATTTAATCATAACGTAGATGCCCTGTCCACGATCAACAACCATAATTGTTTGGGTTATTTCATTGAAATTTGTCCACAATCAGCCCCTTGTAATCCCCCTCTCTCTTTGCTACACTCACCCATTCTTGAATAACGCAATGGTGGAAGTGGCAATGGGTCACTGCCGTCAGATGGTGTTTGAGAAGGAGTCAACCGTGCACAAGGCGATTTTTTATTGGTACCTGCTGGCGCTCGCGGTCATCAGCGGGATGTCGATCGCGAAGCCCGACTACATGTTCCAATACTGGAAGTGGTTCATCGTCTCCACCCAGGGACTGGTGGGGGTGGTGTATCTGATCTTCGGGTACAACGAAGCCCCTGAAGTCGTGGAGCCCCAGTACTACGACAAGGGGTTCAGACACCTTCTGCTCGGGGTACTGGCGGTTGGAACCGCCATCTTCCTCGCCTCGACCTGAAAAACCCGCCCAAGCTGACAAAGAATCGTCGAGCGCGCAAGCAGCTCCGATCCCCTGCCGAAGAACACAAAAACCAGAGAGCAAAATCTAAGTACTTTTCGAAAAAAGTATTGAGATTTCTCTCTGGTTTTTTGTCCGGCAGAGCCGGGTTATTTTTTTAAAATAATTTCCAACGTGGCTTTTACCGAAGCGTTTGAACTCGAGAGCAGGGTTACTTTACCGGCAAAATCAACTAATAATGGCGTAATAAACTCATCAGCCCACGATGGGGCTAGAACTTCCACTCCGTCAAAATCCACTTCTATTTTTTCAGTCCGGTCTTTTGGTAGACTATAAGCTTTCGCCGCAAGATAGGCTTCTTTGCCGGATGGACGAGAAGTAAGAACAGTGCCAAATTTTTTTAGTTCAAGGCGCATAATTAAAAAATTAGGTAAGTTAACGTACCGGGAATACTGGCATCAGATTCAGTTATTTTCATTTCAGGCTTAGTAATTTCAGCTACTGCCTTACCAGTATATAATTTTAAATATAATTGATTTTCTTCAACTACTTTTTTAACGAATTTAAGGCCATTGCCCCGTTGTTCCGGATCTCGTCCGGACACCGTTTCCAAAAACGCTACATTCAAAGCCTCGGCATCACTTTGAATTTTCGGTCGCACTTGCTTAAGCGTAGCCTGCACACCCTGCCCGCGGTCTGCGATGACTATTGTTCGCGTTTTTTCGTCTAAACCAAAAAATATGCCCGTAACGTCGCGCCAACGACCAATGTTGTGATCAAAAGAATTATTACCAATCTCACCAATGGCAGCGACAATGAGATACACTAAATTTTCATTTTTGACTATTCTTTTTAAATCGTTCAACAATCGGTTTGATCGAGCCTGAAAAATGTCCCGAGTTTCACAGAGTTGGTCAGGACTGGCCAGACGCGCATCGCCTGAAACCGCCCAATTAATGGCGTTCGACAATAATTTTGATTCTGTATCCATAGTATGCGTGTAAGAATAATACCGCACCTTGGGCGGTTTGCCTACCTTATATAATAGTTCATCCTTTTCCATTTTTTTAAGGTGTCGAAAAATACCCGAGGCATTAAGGCCAAGATGGGCCACGATGTCCTTGGGGCTGATCCCTTCGTTTTTCTTGATAAATTCAAGAATTTTTTGAGTAGTAATAGAAAACATAGTATGTAGTATAGTATACACTATCTACTGTATATTGTAAAATAAACAGCCTTGACGTCTCTCTCTCTCTTTGCTATACTCACCCGTTCTTGGATATCGCAATGATGGGAGTGGCAAGGCGCCGCTACCACCAGATGATGCTCAAGAAGGAGCGAATCCGTGCTGAAATACTTTATCATTGGTCCTACAATCGTGGTCGGTATACTGTCGATCCTGAACTCTCACAACGTGGGGAGCTACTTGATAGCCCTCTTGATCTGGATAAGTGGAGTTTGCTCAATCTCTCAATGCTACGAGGATCCACACGACTCCTTTGCTCTGTTCAACCTCTTCTGGGGGATAGTGATGACAGTATTGGCGTTCTTTGCCATCATCGCTATTAGCTGAAAATTCCAGCACCGTCAGAGGGGTCGTTGAGGAACGCGCAAGCAGCTCCGATCCCCTGCCGAAGAACACAAAAACCAGAGAGCAAAATCTAAGTACTTTTAGAAAAAAGTATTGAGATTTCTCTCTGGTTTTTTGATTTAAATTTTACAGCAAAAAACTTGTTCCCAACTTTCGTGCCTCGTTTGCAAAAAAAACTTTTACTTTCCCAATAGTGAGGGGTTTTAGCATGCGCGGCAGGGCTTCGATTCTTCGCACTTTGGCAAATTCACTACCAACACCCATATCACCAATTTTGCTACCAAATTTTTTCTCAGCATCGCGGCGAATCGCAGATAAGGAATAACGCTCAAGCAAAAAATACATATCAACAAAATCTTTAGGGTCAAAACGTTCAATGAGAGCCATAAATTTGTTGGCGGCAATATCACGCAAACTATCAATCGGTACTCCAAATTTTTTGCTAATTTTTCCCAAATGTTTAAACGGGTACTTCGTGAATTCCAATTTAAATTCGGTTTTGTCCGCAAGGGTAAGAAAAAATAAATTACGATAAAAAACTTTGTCATAGCGCATTGTTTTTGCGCCCAAATCTTTTTTCACCATGTCCATGAATTCATGAATGAGAGACACATTGATTGTTTCAAAACAAAAAAAATCCAAATCTTCAGAATCTCGATGTTGAAAATAAAAAGCCGATAACGCGGTACCGCCGCTTAAATAAAAATTTGCAAGACGCGGCTCTTTGGCCACCAGTTCCAATACGCGTACGCGTTCTGGCGTTAAAATGTTTTTTCCTTCCATACCAATAATTTTAAAAACGCACGACGATCTTCGGAAATTCGGAGTTCAGGTAATACTTTTTTCAACTCAGCGCGATTGAGCTTCATCTTGGGTGTGCCATAGTTGATAAACCGCTCCAAACGCCACAGTTTGTCGGCCTGTGCTTGTTTTTGTACTTGTTTTTTGTTGTAGTCCCAAATCATACATTTATTCTTTATTTTACATCTCTAGACTATCAAAAAACAGCTTATCTGACAACTCAACCGTGAACTTCCCAATATCCAATTTTTATTTTACTTTTTCAAAAATTTTCTCACATTATCATTATGCTCTGCCAATGTACGCGCGTATTTCACTTCCCCGGTATCAAGCGTGGTCAAAAAATACCAATAATCATTTTTTTCTGGATAAATCGCAGCCATAATTGAATCAATGCCTGGATTACTAATAGGCCCTGGTGGAAGTTTGGGATACTGATACGTATTCCATAAATTTTTACTGGCACGATCTTTCGCACTCGTAAAAACTTCGCCTTCTTTTGCTACAGCATAATTCACCGTGGAATCAGCTTGCA
>JAHFIE010000065.1 GCA_023246565.1 Candidatus Magasanikiibacteriota bacterium | reverse complement strand
GTGGCACTGCTGCTATTAGTTTATTATTTTTTGTGGACAAAAATCATTCACCATCAATCGTCTCTGCAGTGCTCGGAGCATGTATTACCCTTGGCTTTTTTTTATGGCAATATGTTTTGTCCCGCGGTCAGTGGATTGGAGGTGGTGATCTATGGGTAGGAGCTTTTTTGGGTTTTGTCTTTGGGTGGAGTCATGTGGTTATTGTTGTTGCTGCTGGTTATGGCCTTGCGGCTTTTGTCTCATTTATTCGAGTTTTTATGTTTCCTGCAAAAAAATATAATCTTGTCCCTTTGGGTGGTTTTTTGTGTTTATCAGGAACCTTATTTTTTCTTTTTGATCTTCTATGATACTCCCATCGTGGCAAGAATTTGATCAATTGAGTCAAAAGGAAATTGAAAATACTTTGCAAACAACAGATAGTGGTTTATCTTCCCCTGAAGTTGAAAAACGGCGAGGGGTATATGGCTATAATGAATTCGGCGCTGAAATGAAACGGTGGTACCATGTTTTACTACGTCAATTTAAATCACCATTTATTTATATTTTGTTGGTGATTGTGCCACTTTCAATTTTTTTTGGAGAATATCTTGACGCGATCATGGTGATTATTTTTATTCTCATTAATGTATCGCTCGGTTTTTTTCAAGAATTTAAATCAGAAAAAATGTTGGCACTTCTCAGTACGTATGTAGTGGCGCGTGCTCGGGTTCATCGAGATGGTAAAGAGGTAATGTTACCGAGTCGAGAATTAGTACCCGGTGACCTCATACTTCTCGAAACCGGCGATATTGTTCCGGCTGATGCTCGTTTGATACAAGCCGATGGGTTGAATGTTAATGAGTCAATTTTAACCGGTGAGTCAGTCTCTGTCAGTAAAGAAATTGATCCTGCTTCAACAAAACCTATTGATGTTTATGAAGCACGAAACATACTATTTTCTGGCACTACCATTATTGAAGGTCGTGCTGAAGCAATCGTCATTGCCATTGGAAAGGATAGTTTTATAGGGAGTATTGCTCATTTGGCTGCAGGAACTGTTCGGGAAAGTGGCTTTGAAAAAGGGATTCGTCGTCTGAGTACGTTTATTTTACGTTTAATTTTTGGTACGTTAGCCCTTGTCTTTCTCGCAAATCTTCTCCTTAAGCCAGCTACAGGACATCGACTTGCTGAATTACTCATATTTTCGATTGCTCTTGCTATTAGTGTTATTCCCGAAGCTTTACCCGTAGTAACTACATTTTCGTTATCACGAGGCGCCTTACGATTAGCAAAGAAAAAAGTTGTGGTGAAGCGATTATCCGCGATTGAAGATTTAGGTGGTATTGATATTTTATGTACGGATAAGACAGGAACCATTACCGAGAATGAATTAAGTGTTGCTGAAGTTTTTCCTCTTGATGCAGCAACAAAACATGATGTTATATTGGTTGCAGCTCAAGCTTCTCCTTTTTTGTATAGTAAAGATAAAGAACCAAACAATGCTTTTGATTGTGCTCTTGCACGGGTGATTACTGAGCATGATCGAACGCAACTTTCTCATAGCGAGATGGTAACCGAAATTCCGTTTGATCCTGTACGACGTCGAAATCTTGTTTTCGTAAAAAATAATAATACCTTTCAAATAATTACTCGTGGAGCATTTGAAGAGGTTGCTGAACTTTGTACAAATATATCACCGGATGACCCTGGTGTTGCAGCTTGGCTTAAGGCTGAAGGAGAACAAGGGCGTCGAGTTATTACCGTAGCTCTGCGCCAGGCAAAAAAAACAGATCGTGAAGATTTACGCGCGGCTGAGCATGATTTAACGTGTATTGGATTAATTTCATTTGTTGACCCATTAAAGCCAACCAGTCATGCGGCAATTTCTGAAGCAAAACAACTTGGTATAACGGTGAAAATTTTGACCGGTGATGGGCCAGAGGTTGCTGGAGCAATTGGTAAAGACGTTGGATTGATTGAAACCATTGATGATGTTATTACCGGTACGAAGCTCTTTGCTTTGCCGCCCGATGAGCAATCATTGGCTGTTGAGCGTCATATGGTTTTTGCACGGGTGAATCCCACAGAAAAATATCAGATTATTAAATTATTACAATCCAAGCATCATGTTGGATTTTTGGGCGAGGGAATTAATGACGCGCCCGCGCTAAAAATTGCTGAAGTGGGTTTGGTCGTAGCCGAAGCCTCGGACGTGGCGCGTGACGCAGCTGATGTTGTTCTTTTGAAAAAAAGCTTGGGTGTGATTATTGATGGTATTCGCGAAGGAAGAATTGTTTTTGTGAATACCGTAACCTATATTAAATCTACCCTCGCGTCGAATTTAGGAAATTTTTACGCAGTAGCTGTTGCTTCACTTTTGATTGATTTTTTACCCATGTTGCCGCTGCAAATCCTCCTTTTAAATTTGTTATCTGATTTTCCCATGATCGCGATTGCTACTGACCGCGTTGATCCTCGTGAACTTAAAAAACCAAAACAATATGATATTAAAGAAATTGCTCTTATTGCCACAGTCTTGGGTTTGGTGAGTTCATTATTTGATTTTATTTTCTTTGCGTATTTTAAAGGAGGAGGTGCATCTTCTCTTCAGACCAACTGGTTTATGGGGAGCATTATTACTGAGCTTATCTTTTTGTTTTCTATCCGTACCCGTGGCTGGAGTTGGCAGGCCAGACGCCCCTCATCGACTATTCTTGCACTCAGTATTATTGCAATAATCGTGACCATCACGATTCCTCTCATGCCTATGAGCCGTAGCGTTTTTCAATTTATCGCCCCAACAAAAGAACATTATTTTGTTATATTTATAATTGCTGCACTTTACTTCATAACAACGGAAGTGGTAAAGTGGGGTTATTATCGATGGTTTAACGGGAATCGATTCATCTCTCGTAAGGTATAACCTAGTTTTTATTACTATTTTCTATGTTGATCAGTATTGTTATTATCATTGGACTTATTGTTTTCGAAGTTGTTAGTAGTATTGATAATGCGATCGTGAACGCTCACATGCTCAAAACCATGAGCGCGAAAGCCAGGAAATGGTTTTTGATTTGGGGTATGTTTTTCGCCGTGTTTGTAGCGCGTGGAATTTTGCCGTTTCTTATTGTATGGCTTGCTACACCGGGTTTGGGATTTATTGCTGCAGTATCTGCAACCTTTGGAAGTAGTGAAACTGCTGCTAGCGCGATTGAGTCCAGTTCATATATTTTACTCACAGGAGGTGGCATGTTCTTACTTTTATTGTACTTTCATTGGCTTTTTTTAGAAAAAAAGGATCCGTATTTTGTGCCAGATAAATGGGTCAAAGAACATCATGGAGTATGGTTTTTTGCGGTCGCGGCTTTATTACTCGTAGCGGTTTTATATTATACCCGAGATCGTCCACTTGCCATGATCGCCGCAGCAACGGGAAACGCAGTATTTTTTATCCTCTATGGTTTTCGTGAAACTGCAGAAAAAGGAGAAAAGAAATTGGAGCAGGGAAATGTGAGTGATTTGGCAAAATTAGCCTATCTGGAAGTACTTGATTTATCCTTTAGTATTGATGGTATTTTTGGTGCCTTTGCTTTTACCACGAACATTCTTTTGATTTTGATCGGTAATGGGATTGGTGCATTGGTAGTACGGGAATTAACCATAAAGGGGGTAGATAAAGTGGGTAACTATCGGTGGCTCAAGAATGGTGCTATGACCTCTATTGGATTTTTGGGCGCCTTTATGACTGCTGAAGCTCTTGGCGCACATATTCCAGAGTGGATTCCGACCGTTGTCACTTGTCTTTTGGTAGGTATTACCTTTTGGGAGTCACATCGTCATTTAAAAAAAACATCTTCGGTTATCACTGCTTGAATTATCCCAGAAAAATATTGACGGTATTCTTAAAATAAGCTATCCTATGGTCGCTTCCTCAATTGTCTATGCCCTTATTTAGTTCAGAAAAAGATCGTCGTTACGCCATGCTCGGCCTACGGATTGCAAGCGATTTTGGTGCCACGATCGCAGTACCGGTGATCCTTTTGGTTATGGGGGGACAATGGCTTGACGGAAAGTATCATACCAATCCTCGGTACACAATTTTGGCATTTATACTTGCTGCTGGTATTTCTGGAAGAATGATTTATAAAAAGGCAAAAAGCTACGGAAAAGAGTTTCAAGAAATGGAAAATAAAAAAACAGATAACAAGGATCAAATAACAGAAACAGATAACAAATAGCAAATAACAAATAGCAAATAACATCGGTAAAAAAAGTATTTTGTTATCTGCTATCTGGTATTTGCTATCTGACTAATGATGTATGTCCGAAATTCACATTCCAACGCTTGCGCCAGACACCCTATTTCATATTGGGGGAATCGTGATTACCAATACCATGGTTAATGTCTGGTTAGCTCTCTTTGTTTTTATAGTTATTGGTTTCGTGATTTCGCGTAAGGTTTCCTTACGTCCGGGTACATTACAAAACACTCTCGAATATTTTTTGGAAATTTTACTTGGTTATTTTGATCAAGTAACTGGAGATCGAGTCAAGACAAGACGGTTTTTACCGCTCGTCGGCTCGATTTTCTTTTTTATCTTGCTCTCGAATTGGTTGGGACTTTTGCCAGGCACGGGCAGTGTGACCGTCGGGCATAATTTTTTATTGCGTCCAGCCAATACAGATTTAAATTTAAC
>JAHFIE010000019.1:7593-17211 GCA_023246565.1 Candidatus Magasanikiibacteriota bacterium | reverse complement strand
TGAACAGGGGATGGTGAGGAGAATATGAGTATGGTATTGTAATTAATAAGAAAATTTTATTTTTTTAAGGGGGGCTATGTTATATATTTTTATTGACGAAAGCGGGCAATTCGTAAAGACAACACATGAAAGGTATTTTGTAATGGCTTGTTTTGAAGTAACTGAACCTCGTAAGACAAGAAAACATTTTCGAGCCTGGTGTAAGAGCAAATTTCCCAAACGTTTACGCTTCCAGTCAGAAATAAAATTTTCTGATTCTAGTATATCCTATCCGTTACGTCTTCAAACGCTTCATTTTATTGCTAAATTGGGAATAAAAGTACGCTATGTTTATTTTAAAATTGAGAATATTCCTCATGAATTTTGGCGTAAGGAAAAATTGGAGAGCGGCTTCTTATATTTATACACGATTACTAATTTATTGGACCGTTACGTTCCTTTTAATTGTAGTATCTCTATAATTTGTGACCAAAGAAATTTGAGAGGAATTTCTGTATCACAATTTAAACATTCACTTATTGAACATATTTTTTCTACAAATCTTGGACTCAACATGGGTAGTAATGCGGAAGTTAGAATTGAGAATTCTATGGTGGAAACCAATATCCAGATTGTCGATTGGATTGTAGGTGCAATCGCAAGATTTTTAAATAACAAACCTTTTGGTGTGGAATGTTTTGAAATCATTGAAAGTATTTTGGCTGAACCAGGAATAGAATTATTTCGAAAATAAAACACCCAACAAAAGTTGAGTGCATTATTTTGAAGCAGCGTCTCATAACGTGTTACTCCATAACTTAAGCCTCGGAGCATCCGAGGGAACATCACGGCGCGTTATAAGCTATTATTGCATGCTTCATTAGTACTATATCGAGTGGCTATTCACTTGTCAATAGCTTCATATTGGCGTAAATTAGGATAATTATGAACGATTTGTTATCAAAAAAGCTATCAGCAATCACCTGGGAAAAGCGAGTGGAGCGTCCTGGATTTTTTCAACCAAAAATGATCCATATTGAGGCTCAGGAAGCTCCAATTCACATTACGCCATCAATTAAGATTTTTTATAAAAATTTAATTTGGCTCAATAATTCAGTGTACTATGATGATACGATAAACAAAAAAAATTGGCGTCTGTTTACTAAAGCTTTTAAAGAAAATCCACGTTGGCCTGTTCATCAAGTAGGTATCATTAAAAGGGTCGCCTTACGGGCAAAAAAAATTTTACAGGAACTTGAGTGTGATTGGCCGCACATTAACACAAGCAAAAAAATTATTTGTTTTAAAAAATATCATCAAATTCTTATTGATATTCAAAAATTTTATGCATTCGCAGTCCCTCTTACTAATTTTTGCGAAGATGCCTTGCAAAAAAGTCATCCAGAACTTTTGAATCAGGTTCATTCTTATGCTCCACTTGATATTGAGAACTTCCATCGAGAATTGACTACTTTAGCGGAACAACAAAAAAATACAAAGACATTGGACAAAAAAATATTAGCACAACACATTGCTCGTTTTGCTTGGATTAAGACAGTATATAATGAGTATGGTACGTATACCGAAGTTGATGCACGTGCCTTAATTAAGGAAACGCGCACTCCACCGGTCTTACATAGTAGAATAAAAAGTAATAATGATTACTTTGTTGGTTTACAAGTTGGAATTTTTTTACGCAATCGGGTCAAGGAATTGTGTCAGCAAATTTGGTATAGCTTTGATTCATTGGGTCGCGCTTTAGCTTATGATTTGAAACTATTACCAAAAGAATTTTATTTTTTAACACCGAACGAAATTGTAGAGTCATTAAAGAATCAAAAACTTGTTGTCAGTAAACATGAAGTGCGTCGACGTCAGTCTGGTATTATGTTTGGTTTATTGAACGGGAAAAAGTTTATTCTATCTGGTAGTGGAGTAGAAAAATATCGGCCATGCTTTGAAGAGTTACCTCTTGGTCAGGATTATATTGAAGGTACTGTTGCTTGTCATGGTTCTGCTCAAGGTTTTGTCCGTATCATTCGATCCCAAAAAGATTTTTCTCAATTTAAATCTGGTGAAGTATTGGTAACCAGCATGACAACACCAGACTTTGTTGTAATTATGAAAAAAGCTACGGCAATCGTAACGGACGAAGGTGGTTTGTCATGTCATGCAGCAATTGTATCTCGCGAAATGGGAAAACCATGTATTATTGGAACAAAAATAGCGACAAAGATATTACATGACGGAGACTTTGTAGAAGTTGATGGAGAACAGGGGATGGTGAGGAAGATTTAAATATGGGCATTAGAGAAATTCTGGAAACAACAAAATGGCACGTATGGCACCAACGCACTCGGTCGCCATTTTTTACGTATATTTTTTACCGGGGCGCGGCTGATTACCGGATGTTGGATTTTCCGTATGGTATCGAGACAACGGGTACGGTTTTAGATTGGGTTTTGACCGATGCCCGCCAGTTGGAAGATTACGGAAAAAAAGTTTGGGGTATGTTTCAAAATAATCCAAACTGGATTTTAAACATGATACAAAAATTTCAGGAGAAAAATAAACAGGATAGAGAACATTGGCGCGTCTATTACCATGAAGATTGGTCCATCGCAGATTCTTCAAGGCTATTGTCAGCATATCGTGAGTATACGCAATCATTGTTGGAATATGGTCCGACTATTTTTATTCCGCTTTCCATTGAATCGCAGTTGTCCAGCAGTTCAATAGAATATGTAAAAAATAATTTTGGCAATGAGTGGAGCACCTATGAAAATAGTATCATGACGCCACAAAAAGAAAGTAATGCGATTTTGGCGCAACGATCGTTGCTCAGCGGAGTTACTATGCAAACTCATTTGGAAAATTTTGCTTTTCTAAAAAATAAAGGATTCTTTTTTGAATTTAATAGTGAGGAAGAAATAAAAAAAGAATTACTGAGAACGGTTGAGCCAAAAGCAGAATTAGCGCGCCTTGATGAAAATATACGCGTCAGAAATCAGTCTTGGAATGCTCTCATGGAAAGAGTTCCAGATGCCTATGGCAGATTATTGTTGGAAACTACGAATGAGGCTATTTTTTTTCGCACGTGGCGAACCGAAGCTATAATTCAATCATCATGGTACGTGGTTGGAATGTTTGGGGAAATTGCACGGCGGATTGGTTTTGAAGAAGCACAAGATGTTTTGTATATCTATCCTCACGAAGTTGAACGAGCATTGGTTGATGATTTTGATTACCGAATTTTGGTGTCTAAAAGAAAAACAGCGTATGCATATTTGACGAATAGCGAAGAAGATTTGAGTGCTGAGGGCAATGAGGCATTGGCCTTGACCGATGCACTGTCATTTACCAAAATGAACAAGCAAGAATTGTGCGGTACGTCGGCTTATCGCGGCAAAGTCCAAGGCAAAGTTTTGGTCGTGACTGATCGAGCAGACTTTCCTCAAATAATTGGCGCGGATATTTTGGTAACTCGTTGCACATTTCCAGAAATGGTACCATACTTATCTCATGTCCGTGCTATTGTTACCGATGAAGGCGGCATCCTGTCGCATGCTGCGCTTATCAGTCGCGAATTAAAAATTCCGAGTGTAATCGGCACTGTGACTGCAACGCAGATTTTGCATACCGGTGACCGTGTGGAGGTGGATGCGGAGATGGGAATCGTGAAAAAAATATAGGTTTACACTATCCTCCCAAAGAGGTTGTGAATAGTATTATCTAAAATAGTTATATGTTCAACACTCTAGCAGACCGCGAACGCCTCCTGAATTATTTCGCTACGCATGTGCATGACGAATATTTTAGCAAACATTTTGGCGCGGTTTTGGGTCCTATTTTTGTACAATCGTATTTTGCGGTTTTAAAATGCAATCAAAATTCACCCGTGGCCATGGGTCATGGGCATATTTTTCAAAATTTTACCCAAGATCGTGAATTTGATTGGGGGTGGAGTGTGGCAGAAATGAAAGTCGCACGACAGGATTTATTTTATCGTTTGGAACAAGATAGTTCTTTTGGTGAAGTTTGGTGCAAAAGTTATTATGATGGATTTGCTGAATTTGACCTCGTGGCCAGAAGTCAAGAAAAAATTTCGTTTGATTCATTGCCGAATGAGGAAATAATCACTTGTTTGCATACGTTGATCGAGGCAGGTGCAAAACAGGCTCATGGCTACACCGTTGATTGTTTATTATCATCGGCTGGAGATCATTGGTTTGCTGAATATGCCCAAAAATATTTAGGCCGTCCTATTACTGAAGATGAAGTAGTTCTGCTGCGTGAAGCTACACATCGAACATTTGTGAATCAATATCACGTACGTATTGTAGAGGCGGCGTTGGCTCTGGAGCAAGGGAAAGATATTACGGAAATGTTGAGCTCTATTCATCACGATTATTATTGGGTTGAGAATAATTATTTGCGGGCTACGCCCAAGACAGTCGCTGAAATTTTGATTGAAGTTAAGTCTATTGCAGACCCACACGCTGAATATACCAAAGAACAAACTCGTTTAGCAGAAATTATCACGAAGAAAAAGATGTGGCTCGATGACATGAACGCTTCAGACCTTTTGCGTGCTTTTTTAAAATTTTCAGATGAATGTATTTTTATTCAAGATTGTCGCAAACAAGCCGTGTTGCGTTTAAATCATTTTATTTTTTCAGCCCTTGATATTTTAGCAGCTCGGTTGAATTTTGATCCGGAATTGATTCGATATATCATGTTTTATGAATTGGAAGATTGCATCAAGAATCCAAAAAAATACGAGCCCATTGCTCGTGAACGTCAGGCCGGTTGTTTGATTTTGGTTGATCGGGATGGTATGGCGATTTTTAGTCGCGATGAATTAACGCATCTTGATTTATCTGATTTTTTTCCTGATGATTCGACTATAATCGAAGCTGTTGGTACCGTAGCATCACCAGGTAAAGTTCGTGGTGTTGCCCGTGTTATTTTAGGGAGTGACCAGTTCGGGCAATTTCAAAAAGGGGATATTTTAATTACGAATCAAACAACGCCGGATTTTGTTCCACTCATGAAACAAGCAGCTGCGATTATTGCTGAACAAGGCGGTATTACTTCTCATGCAGCCATAGTTTCTCGCGAATTAGGCATTCCCTGTTTGGTTGGGGTTAAAAAAGCTATGAGTATTTTTGCTGGTGGTGGAATGGTTGAGGTGGACGCTGAAAAAGGTATTGTCAGAAAAATATAATTATTCATTATGCGCATTGAAGATCTATCAAATCATGTTTGGTTAAAAATTTGGTCTGGAAAGTGGAGTCTTTTGTGTTGTTCTTATTGGGCACAGATGTATCCACATACACTTAAAGTCAATGGTAGAGTTTTTTTGGATGAAGTTATTATTATTGTTCGTGAAGGATTGAGTGGGGCATACGCACATGAAGAGCGACGTCGTTCATTTGGTATGAGTCTTGCACAAGAAGTAAAGGATAATCCAACACGGGTATCAGAAATTTGTAATGTTTTAAAAAATGAAGTTGATAGATATCTCACATTTATTGATGCCTATGAGGGTAAAGATATTGATTTTGTAAGGTATCAGGAATTTTGGAACATGCACATCGAATATTATATTCCCCATGTTAATGTAAAATACGTGGTTGATTATTTGGATTCGGAGTTATTGGAAAAGTATTTGCTTCAATTTGAAGAAGCACGAGTCTATGCTGAGCCAGTATTTCGTCGAACAGAAGAATTTTTAATCAGCTTTGCATCAATCATTGCTCATAAAGTTGCTCTACCCCCTCACTTAGTTTTGTGCGCGGATAAAGAAGAAATGGAAAAATATTTTGTCTCCGGACAGTTTCCTGGCCGTGAAGTTTTGGAAAAACGTTGGCAAGGAACCGCGCTCTATACCAACGAAGATGGTGACTATAAAATTATTACTGGAGAAGAAGTACGTAGGATTGAATCAGCCCTTGGTCAACAACAAGATACCAAGAGTCTAAAAGGAACGATTGCCTATCGGGGAATAGCACGGGGTGTGGTTAGAATAGTTTATGATCCAAGAGATAGTATGGAATTTAATGAGGGAGATATTTTAGTTACGGGTATGACCCGTCCGGAATTTTTGCTACTCATGAAAAAGGCCGGGGCAATCGTGACTGATTCTGGAGGAATTTTGAGTCATGCGGCTATTGTAGCCCGTGAACTTAAAAAACCATGCTTGATTGGTACTGAACGAGCAACAAAAATTTTACAAACAGGGGATGTTGTTGAAGTCGACGCAGAGCAGGGGATCGTGAGAAAAATCTAAACCGTGGACAAACTACGATTTTTTCGGTAAACTGGACGCAGATATGTTTACTGATTATGCTCGTTACCGGCTGTACGAAATTCTTCCTGGTGTCACGGTTTGGTTAACCTTGATTGTCTGCGTTACGTTGTCCTTTGTACGGCCGTTGTGGATGATTTATTTTGTTATTGTTTTTGATATTTATTGGGTACTAAAAGTACTCAATTTTTCATTATACTTAATCATTGCTTGGCAACGATATTCCCACGTAAAAAAAGTTGATTGGAAAAAATATTTAGCCAAAGATATTGTAAACGTCAACGAGTACTATCATGTTGTATTTTTAACGTTATATAATGAAGAATGGGATGTTGTTAAAACTTCGCTGAAAAGTATTGTTGCCAGTGTGTATGATTCAAAACAGTTTGTTATTGTCATTGCTGGAGAAGAAAAGACAAGGGCTCATTATGAATCCATTTTGAATAATGTCCGATCTGAATTCAGTGATAATTTTTTTGATATTGTCGGTACCGTCCATCCCATGAATCTACCCGATGAGATCCCGGGCAAAGGATCAAATCTTCATTATTCTGAACAAGAACTAAAAAAATATATTGATGCCAAAGGTTGGAATTATGACACGGTTATCGCCACCATGTTTGATATTGATACTGTGGTTCATTCACAATATTTTGCGTATTTAACCTATGTGTATTGCACGAATCCCAACCCAACACGTTCGTCGTATCAGCCGATTGCTCTCTACAATAATAACATTTGGGATTCACCGGCCGTGCTTCGTCTCATGGCCTTTGGAACTACCTTTTGGATGTTTACCACGCTTGCGCGACAAGATGGACTGGTCACGTTTTCATCACATTCCATGAGTTGGCGCGCGATTGTTGACGCTGGATATCATGATAAACGAATCGTAAGCGAAGACTCGAGAATTTTTTATCAGTGTCTACTCGCCTATAATGGTGATTATCGTGTTACGCCATTGTATATTCCGGTTTCCATGGATACGGTTCGTGATGATACGTGGTGGAAAAGTATAAAAAATTTATATCGTCAGCAAAGACGGTGGGCATGGGGCGTTGAACATGTACCATTTTTATTGTGGGAGTTTAGAAAAAAGGGTAATGCTATTCCTTGGTGGATTAAATTAAAATGGGTATTTATTGAATGGGAAGGAAAGTGGTCATGGTGTTCGGTCGCCCTACTCATCACCATTCTTGGTCGTCTACCCATGTATGTTGCGCCTGAATCAATTCGTCAGACTGCGTTTTATTTTAATGCGCCGCATATTTTGGAAGTACTTATGACGATTGCCATGATAGGGATGTTGTTATCAGCACTTCTTAGTTTTCCTTTGTTACCGAAACGTCCAAAATCTCATCCAACGCATCGATATCTTATTATGTTGGGGCAATGGATTTTGTTGCCTTTTTCTATGATTTTAGTGAGTGCTATTCCAGCACTTGACGCAGTTACTCACCTCATGTTTGGAAAATATTTAGGATTCAATGTTTCACTCAAAAAACGTAAGATAAACAGTGATGGTGTCTGATTATCCCAAAAGAATATATGTTTTTACCTAAACAAAGACGTTCGTTGTGGATTGGTAGTATTATTGCCGTTTTTGTTTTGATTGTTAGTTTTGTTATTACTCTTTATTTTTTTGTTATTGCAAGTAATCCTGCAGCACTATTGTCAGTCCCGCTTGTTCAACAACAACTGGTTCGACATGTTGGAAAAGATCAAAAAAATTTAATTTCTGCCGCACCGACACTACTTGGTCTTGCAGCGCCACGAACCTACCTTTTATTATTTTTGAATAATACTGAACTGAGACCAGGTGGTGGTTTTATTGGTTCGTACGCAGTCGTCAAATTTAACGAAGGTCGTCCTACTATTGTAAAAGTTGAAGGAACAGAAATTATTGACCGAGAGTCAGATAAAGCAGCTCTTCCCCCTCCGCCCTCTGTTCTCTCTAATCATTTGAAAGTCGATCGCTGGTATTTTCGGGACAGTAATTGGTCACCTGATTTTCAAGAAAGTAGTCGACAATCTTTAGCACTTTACCAAGCCGAGCATGGTGTGGCAGCGAGTGCTATTGACGCAGTTGTTGGAGTAACAACCCATGTTTTGGAAGAACTATTAGAAAAAACTGGACCAATAACGGTTCGAGGAATTGAGTTTACTCGTGATACAGTCATAGAAAAATTAGAATATGAGGTTGAATATGGTTATGAAAAAAAAGGTTTGGCATTTTCAGAACGAAAAGAAATTCTTGGAGAATTATTTCACGAAATTATGGTTCGTTTGGGAAGTCAGGTACTAACCCATGCGCCTGATTACGCAGAATTAATTGAGCGTCTCGCGCAAGAAAAACATCTTATGGCCTATGCAGTAAACCCTGATTTGTCCCCGACCTTTTCTGAACTCGGTTGGCTTGGTTCAATGACAACAGCGACATCAACAGATTATCTTTTATGGGTTGATGCGAATTTGGCCGCCCTTAAAACGGATCACGCCATGCGAAGAGTACTTTCCTATGAAATGAAACCAGATCACGCCGGTTCGTTTATGGCCACAACCACAATGACCTATTACCATGAAGGAAGATTTGATTGGCGAACATCACGGTATCGTACTTATGCGCGCGTGTATGTACCGAAAGGATCTGAACTTATATCAGTTCAAGGTTCAATGAAATGGGATAGAAGTAAAGAATCAGGAACTATTGATCGTGGTGAAGAGTTGGAACGAGAATGGTTTGGAACATTTATTTCCCTTGAGCCCGGTACAAGTAAAAGTCTGTCATTTACCTATCGTTTGCCTTTGACCGTAACGAGAGCTATTGATCAAAAACAGTATTCATTAACGATTCCGAAGCAATTGGGAACAGGAGCGAACCGATTGACGCTCGACCTTAATTTTGATACTACTATAAGGACGGCGCAGCCAGCAGAAGATGAAAAGAGCTGGGGTGATTCTCGATATCAGTATAGTACGGATTTGCGTTCTGATCGTTTTTTTTACGTTGGATTTTAAAGTTTTATGTGGATTAAAAAAGTCGCAATCGATCTTGGTACGACCAATGTTCTGGTGTATATTCCCAAAAAAGGTATTGTTATTAATGAACCTTCAGTCGTGGCGATTTCTCGTGAAGATCGAAAAGTTTTGGCCGTGGGAGTGGAAGCAAAAGAAATGATTGGTCGTACGCCCGATACGATTATTGCTGAACGACCATTAAAAGATGGTGTTATCGCGAGTTACAGTACTACCGAAGCTATGTTGCGATATTTTATCAATAAAGCTTTGGGTGGTATACGTTTATTTCGTCCAGAAGTTATGATCGCAGT
>JAHFIE010000019.1:0-7583 GCA_023246565.1 Candidatus Magasanikiibacteriota bacterium | reverse complement strand
CGTGCAGTGATTGACGCGGCCATGGCTGCAGGAGCTCGCGCCGCGTACATTATTAAAGAACCAATTGTTGCTGCTATTGGCGCTGATATTCCTATTGGTTCACCGTCAGGTCACATGATTGTTGACATTGGTGGTGGTACTGCTGAAATCGCGGTCATATCATTGGGTGGTATTGTTTCTTGTGGTTCAGTACGGATTGGTGGAACCAGATTTGACCAATCAATCACTGAGTATGTTCGACGTAAATATGGTCTTGCTATTGGCGAGCGCACTGCTGAATTTGTCAAAATCAATATAGGTTCGGCCATGTTTATGGATAAACCACTCACCATGGAAGTAAAAGGACGTGATATGATTATGGGATTACCGCGAACCGTAACCTTAAGTTCAGATGATACGACAGAAGCCCTGCAACATGATTTGGAAGGATTAGTTGAAGCCGTGAAAGAAGTGCTTCACAATACTCCACCAGAATTGTCGGCTGATGTTATTGACAAGGGGATTGTTATGTCTGGTGGTTCTAGTCTTTTGCGGAACCTTGATGCACTTATTGCGGACGCGACCGGTGTTCCGTGTTATGTGGCTGATGAACCATTGCTGTGTGTGGCCAAAGGCACTGGGATTGCGCTTGAAAATTTGGAAAATTATAAGCGGAGTATATTGGCGACTCGATAAATATTAGGAGCGTTTGTCATTCTGGCGAAAGCCAGAATCCAGAATTGGATTAAATAAATACTAGATTCTGGCTTTCGCCAGAATGACATTGTTCAATACGGATCCGGACTGGAGTTTACCCCGATCCCGATTTTTATCGGGATAACTTCCAATCGTGAACAAAATGACACTGAATCATTATAAGGTCTCTTGGTAAGACTTTCAATTCCTGTACATCATTGTATGAAAACTTCTTCACGATTACTAAATCCCAGCGCTGAATCACGCATTATCACAGAATATGGTGAATTTGTTATTCGTGTTTATCAGGATGAACAGGCTCGAGAACATGTTAGTTTATCGCAAGGAAGTTTTCATGATGGTGAGGCGGTTTTGGTTCGCATTCAGAGTGAATGTTTGACGGGCGAAGTTTTTCATTCATTGCTTTGTGATTGCGGCCCGCAATTAATCGCTGCTTTACAAAAAATAAATGAAATGGGTCGTGGTGTTTTATTATATTTACGCCAAGAAGGCCGGGATATTGGTTTGACCAATAAAATTAAGGCTCATGAATTACAACGACAAGGACTTGATACGGTAGAAGCCAATGAAAAACTTGGTTTTCCTCCTGATGCTCGTACCTATACAACCGCAGTCGCGCTTTTGAAAGGACTGGGGATTGATCATGTCAAGTTAATGACCAATAATCCGGATAAAATTAAACAGCTTGAAGTAGATGGAATTGTTGTTGTTGAACGTATTCCTTTGGAAATTGCTCCGAATGGTGTTGATAATAGATATTTGTCAGTCAAAAAAAGTAAGATGGGGCATTTGCTTAAAGAGATATGAAAACTGAGGATTATTTTCGCTTGGCGATTATCGAAGCCAAAAAAGCAATGGGATTTGTCTCGCCGAATCCCGCAGTCGGTGCAGTGATTGTTAGGGATGGCACAATTATCAGTGTTGGTCATACACAAGCGCCCGGGAAAAATCACGCAGAAATTGAAGCAATCAAGCATGCCGGAAAAAAATCAGAGGGAGCTGATCTGTATGTTACGCTTGAGCCATGTTGTATCACTGGCAGAACCGGGCCGTGTACGGACGCAATAATTGAAGCTGGAATAAAAAAAGTATTCATTGGCATGAAGGATCCTAATCCCAAAGTGAATGGTGGGGGAATACGTCGATTAAAAATGGCTAGTTGTAGCGTTGAAATGTTGCCCGCAAAATCCACGTTGGCACAGGAAATTAGAATGCTTAATCAGCCATTTATTAAATCCATGACTACAGGTTTGCCCTATATAATCATGAAAGTCGCCGTAACTTTGGATGGAAAAATTGCTACCCGCATGGGCGATTCTCAATGGATTACTGGCTCAAAAGCGCGCGTTGATGCGCGTTTAGAACGAAGTTTGTGTGACGCCGTACTTGTTGGAGCTGGCACCGTTGCGGCCGATAATCCAGAATTGGCTCCGCATGGAAAATTTAAAAATAAAAAATTGCTTCGCGTAATTATTGATGGAAAATTATCATCTGACGTAAAAAAACAAATTTTTCGTGACAAAAATGTATTGGTCGCCTGCAGCGATGCCGCATCAGCCGTTCGGTGTCTCGCTTATGAAAAAGCTGGTGTTATCTATAAATCCTTTGGCAAAAAAGAAGTAAATTTAAGAAAACTTTTTGAGTACCTCACGACCCAAAATATCCGTAGTGTATATGTTGAGGGTGGAGCCGGTGTCCATGGCGCACTCCACGATGCCGCTCTCCAAAATCTTCAATTAATGGATAAAATTATTTTTTACCTAGCGCCAAAAATTATTGGTGGTACAGAATCAATTTCTGCTGTGGGTGGAAAGGGTTTAGAATCAGTTGCCAAAAGTCTTACCTTAAAAGATGTTTTGGTTCAGAATTTTGGCATTGATATTAAAATTAGCGGATTATTGAACAAATATTAATATGATTCTCGGTATTGATGCTTCACGCGCGAATCACGAGCAAAAAACCGGTGTTGAATCCTATGCTTGGTTTATTATCCAGGAATTAAAAAAGATGATTCCTGAATCATGGGACGTGATTTTATATTCAGATAGACCATTATCAAACCAACTTGCTGTACTGCCGAGTAATTGGACACAAAAGATACTCGATTGGCAAGGAAAGCGTTTTTGGACCCAGATCAGATTGAGTAAAGAAATGGTTCAACATCCGCCCGATATTTTATTTATTCCGGCCCATGTTCCACCTCTCCTTCATCCCATTAAGACCATCATGACCGTGCACGATGTAGCTGCCCTTCATTTTCCGCAGTCCTACAATCGTTTTGAGCGTTGGTATACCATAGCATCAGCAAAATACGCTCTTCGGAATTTACCAGCTCTTATTGTTCCGAGTGAATCAGTAAAAGAAGATTTGTTGCATCTTGGATCAGGTGTTAACCAGGATAAGATTCACATAATCCACCACGGGGTCAATCCATTATTTTTTGAAAGAACAGAGAATGGAAAATTTACAGACTCTACTTTAGGAATTTCTCTTGGATTAAAAGAAAAAGAATATATTGTATATGTGGGACGTCTTGAAGAGAAAAAAAATACCAAAAGATTACTAGAAGCCTATTCTCTTGCTAGAAATCAAGGCCTTACTGCTGATCTAGTCCTTGTTGGTCCTCCTGGATTTGGTTATCCAGAAGTCGAACAAGCAATGAAAAAAAGTCCGCATAGAAATTTTATTCATCATGTTCCATGGCTCGCAGATAAAGATCTTGTGCATCTTATGTTTGGGGCAAAACTTTTTGTTTTCCCAAGTTTGTACGAAGGTTTTGGTTTACCGATTCTTGAAGCATTCGCGGCTGGTGTTCCCGTGCTTGCGTCCAATACCGGGAGTTTACCCGAAGTTGGAGGAGATGCAGCTCTCTATCTTGATTCTTATGCTGTAGATGCGTGGGCACAAAACATGATAACATTAGTCAATGATGAAGAACAACGGAAGCGTATAATTGGACGTGGTTTACAAAGAGTACGAGAGTTTTCTTGGGAAAAAGCAGCTCGTGAGACCTTGCATGTTTTTGAATCACTTGTTTGATGTATGATTGGTCACCAAAAACAACAAACCTTTTTTGAACGAGTACTTGAACAAGAAAATCATAATCATGCCTATATTCTTGTTGGACCACGACATGTGGGTAAAACTACCTTGGCATGTTTCGTCGCGAGTAAAATTCTTAAGGTTGAAGAACATCGTTTAGCCCAGCATCCTGATTTTTTAATGGTGCAAAGACTCCATGATGAGAAAACAGATCGTATGCGACGAGATTTGTCTGTGTCTGATATTCGTGACGCAGTTCATTTTGCGAGTCAAAGTCCTTTATATGATAAAGGTTATAAAATTATTATTATAGAAGAAGCAGAGCGTTTGAATACTGAAGCAAGTAATGCGCTCCTTAAAATGCTTGAAGAACCACCACTACGAACTATCTTTTTTTTACTCTACAACAATGAAGCAACCTTGCTTCCGACCATTCGTTCACGAGCGCAAATAATCCCTTGCCCTCCTGTCAATACTACGGAATTGCTTGCTGGTTTAAAAGATTTTGATTTTCCAAAAGAAGAGAAATCAGAAGAATCATTCGTCACTTTGGTCACCGAAGCCCAGGGATTGCCAGGTCTTGCTTTTACCTGGTTACAAAATCCAGAAGATTATGAAACCTTTTTATCTGCAAAAAAAGAATTTTTGGGGTTATGGGGTCTTTCATTTGCTGACAAACTTGCCCATGTTGAACATTGGTTTGAAGATGCTAAAGAAACAAGTCTTGGCCCTGATTTTCTTATTGATCGATTGGTTTTTTGGCAAGGAATCTTACGGAGTATGCTGTGGAATCAATTATCGAACACCCAATCATGTCCTCCAAGAATCTGGCTCATGGTACAGGAAAAAATTATTGAGGCACTCTTTGACTTACGGCGTAATGTTCATCCTCGTTTGGTGATTGAATCCGTACTCTTGACACTTCCTTAGTTGCGATAGTTTTGTTGAATTGGTATACTGGTAGGTAATAGTGTTACCAAGATCTCACGGAATATTGTTGAAAGAAATAGTTTCATGATCTTTATTATTCTATGTTTGGAATTTTTACCCGGTTTGGATGTATAGCTCTTTCGTTTGTACTTTTGGGAGCTGGTTGTGTTTCGTTTGGAAATTCAAAACAAAAACCAACCACATCTGGCCCGGCTGGATTTTTTTTATCAACTGACCAAGGTGAAAGTTGGAAGACCATTTCTTTATTACCTACGGCTCAGGGTGTAAAAAGTTTATCTGGAGTTTCAGTTTTTACGTTATGGGAAGATCAAAATGATCCAAAAGCTTTGTACTGGCTTTCTCGTGATCAGGGATTGCTCTATAGTTATGATGAAGGCGCAAGTTGGCGGCAAAGTGTGCCACCATTTAATTCTGGATTTGTTTATAGTATTGCAATTCATCCCAAGGATAATTGCACAATCTATGCCACCAATGGCAGACAAATTTTTAAAACAACTGATTGTATCCGTTCTTGGAATGAAGTTTATCGCGAAGGAGTTACGAGTCGTTCGATTCGATGGTTAGCCATTAATCCATTTTCACCGCATGAACTTTACGCACTCGAAAACCCAGGAATTTTACTGAAAAGTTTAGATGGGGGAAACAGTTGGCAAATTGCTTATAATTTTAATACGTCAATTGAACGCATGGTTTTTGATTATAATCAGGTTGGTTTAATTTATTTGGCTACGAAAGAAGCTGGTTTATATCGATCAAAGGATGCTGGTGCCACATGGGTAAATCTCAAAGATAAATTACAATCATATCCTGGTGGTTTACAATATCGAAGAATATATACTTATCCAACACAGGGAGGACAAGTTTATTGGATTTCCAAGTATGGAGTATTGTTTTCCAAAAATGGTGGCGAAGATTGGGACGCGGTTTCCATGATTACTCCACCAGGGAGTACAGCGATTTATGGTTTTGCCGTGAATCCAAAAAATGACAAAGAAATGTATTACACCAGTACGATTGGTGTTAAATCTACGTTTTATCGTACGATTGATGGCGGTAAAACATGGGTGACACGAAAATTACCTTCCGGACAGATTCCGGTTGTTATGCGGGTTCATCCGACAAATCCATCGTCGTTGTATTTAGGTTTTTCCTTACCACCACAATAAAATACATAAAGCATATGAATATCGTTCAAACAAACAAATTAGAATTTGACGCAGCTCTTGATTTTTTAAAAAAAGATATATCAAGTCTCCGCACTGGTCGAGCTACACCAGCCTTAGTTGAGGATATTACGGTGGAAGCCTACGGATCCCGCCAACCGCTAAAAGCAGTGGCTTCAATTTCAGTATCAGACGCAAAAACATTGGTTATTGAACCATGGGATAAATCACTTACCCAGGCTGTTGAAATTGGTATTCGTAATTCATCACTCGGTATTAGCCCGGTCAATGATGGAAAAGTTATTCGTTTACCCCTTCCTTCACTCACAAGTGAACGTCGCGCTGAATTAATTAAAGTATTGCATCAAAAATTAGAGGCAGCAAAAATTTCCTTTCGTAAAATTCGTGAAGATATCCGATCTGCAATTGATCAAGGAGAAAAAGATGGTGAAATAACTGAAGATGAAAAATTTACTTTGCAAGACACATTAGAAAAAATGGTCAAAGATTATAATGAAAAAATCAAAGTGATTGGAGAAGAAAAAGAAAAAGAAATAACTACAATTTAACGTTTTTTATCCTGTCTATGCATTCTCATCATCATCTTCTGTCTTTTTCAGTTCTAGCACTTGTTATGATGGTTATTTTTAGTTCCACAGTAGTTGCTGAAGAAAAAACAGAACAATCTCCTTCTGGTCAGTCGACTCCATCAGTGTCTCCACAAATTCCTCAGCACAATAATCAACCGTCTGGACCAGATGGTGGCCAGCCAATGAAAGAGCAAAATAATCAACCAGGTGAGCAAAAGGACATGATGAATAACCTTGGTCGTCCTGAATTTAATAATAACCAACCACAAGGTGACGCCCCTGGTAATGAAATGGGTAACAAAAAAGGAAAACAGTTTGATAATCCAGGCAATCAAATGAATTTCCCTGACATGAATCAAAAAAATTCAATGAATTTCGGTCAGAATGATCAACAACGTAATGATCAGCAGCGGTTTGGCGGAGACCAGGGTATGAATAATAATTTTGGAAATAATAAAAAATCATTTGGTCCTGACCAATCCAATGGTATGGGTATGGATTCAGATTCAGATAATGAAGCTCGAGAAGCCGAAGATCAGGCACGACGGGATAAACAAATGGTTCAAAATGCCCAACGACAGATAAAGAACATGGAATCAACCATAAAACAATTTGATCGGCAAGTTGAAAGTTTAACAAAAAAAGGAGTCAAGATTCCAGCAAATTTTTCTGACTCTTTAGCAAAAATAAAATCAACCATTGCCGCGGTAAAATCTGCCAAAACTGCTGATGAATTGGAAGCGACTGAATGGGAAGATCTCCCGAGTGAGATCAGTGATCTTCATGAAGGTCGAAAAATGTTGGAACAATTGGCCCGCTGGCCAAAAATGTTGAAACAAATTGACAAACAATTGGCCACACTGAATCGTGATTTGAAAAAATATAAAACCCAGAGTGAAAAATTGGAAAGCAAAGGAATTAGTGTCATGTCAGTGTATCAGGAGTTGGAAACAAGCGTTACCACACTTAAACAAGCGCGTGATGAAGCAGTAGCCAAAGTCGGAGTCGGTGATATTGAAGCTGCATACGATATTCTGGAAGATAAATTTTATGACGCGTTTGAAGAAATCTATGAAAAAGCAAGAATTATTCAAACCATGAATAATATTCGACGCTTCCCCAGTGATTTTAAAAAAGCGCA
>JAHFIE010000018.1 GCA_023246565.1 Candidatus Magasanikiibacteriota bacterium | reverse complement strand
AACATTTCAAAAAACGTTGTGTGACGATTGTCACCAACCTCTTCTATATCTTGGGAACGAAAACATTTTTGTGAGTCAACAATTCGTGTACCAAGAGGGTGTTGCTGTCCCAATAAAAAAGGGACCATGGGCTGCATACCTGAACCAGTGAAGAGTGTTGTTGGGTCATTTTCTGGCAAAAGCGACGATGAGGGTACTATGGTGTGGTTTTGTTTTTGAAAATATTCCAAGTATCGTGAACGAATTTCGTGAAACCCAAGCATACTAATACAATTTTTTATCAGCTAATTGATAGCCGTTATTATTGATTAAGCTATAAACATACCAATTTCGTTCGTCATAGTCAGATCCAATAACATCACCATTGTTACGCAATATATACTCATTTGGATTTATAATATATTTTCTTTCAAAATTAAGAACCGTGTCGTCAAATTCTGGTAATTCGCGTGAATATAGGGCTGTTGTCTGGCTGGTTGATTTAACCGAATGCACAACAGCATAAAGCCAATGTTTACTATTAGGTTTGGTGTTTGTGGTTCCTTCTTTCATATACGTAATTAATTGGGCTTGAAGAATTTCTTTTTCATTGTCCATGAGGTACGTACAAAGAATCCCTACACTACCAGTAATGCTGCCCTCTGGATTGGCATGTGAACCAGTAAGGCAGTGGTTTTGATATACCACATTCTTCTTAATTTCAATAAATTGTTTTTCATACCGTTCATCCTTTTCTTTTGCCCGCTGTATACTTGAGCGCACATCTGGAGGAATAGTAACCAGGAAATCACGGCTTGTTTTTTCTGACCAGGTATGGGAAAAAAACGTTGAACTGGCATTTTTCTTACTATATGCGTCCCAAACCGTATCAAGTGCTAATTTCTGTGTAATCGTAAGTTTTTCAAAATTTTCAAGTTTAACAAGCTCAGAATACGCTGGTGTGGCATCGCGTGATAGTTGGGATAAATAATCTGTATCAAGATCTTTTTTTTCATGAAGAAAGCGTCCAATATTCTCTCGAGCAATGGTATAGTCGACATTGATGAGTGATACGACAGCGACGGTAATAAAAGCAGCAAATACTAACGATTGAAAAAAATAACGAAATTTTATTTTGAAAAGTAATGCTATTCCGGAAAATATAAGAGCAGCAATCAGCACGTAAATAAACCACTCAACATACAATCGTAATGTTGTGAAACCATAGGCTTCTTGATATAACGACATTCTCCGCAAAGCACTTGCTGCCACAATACCTATTTGGCCAATAAAAAGGACTTGCATCCCGTTGACGAATGTATGTGAACCATGATGTGAGAATGATCGTTGTACGAGGATAATAAGAACTGCGGCTACACCAACGACCTTAACCAAATCAAAAAAACCATTACGAGCATATTCGGCAAGGGTAATGTTGTTTGCCAAAACATAGGAAGCACCACCAAAGAGGTATTTAATTTGAATGTAAACAAAGAGTACAAACAGAGCATTTAAAAGAATAAGAACAACACCAACGGTGGTTGGATTCATTTTAATAACTCGACTTGTTTTTTCAACAAGACTATTTTTATCTGAACCCAACAAATAAAAAAATCCACCGATAAGAAGTGTTAGAATGACTGTTCTAAATATACGCCAAATTCCTTCCCAAATATTTAAATCTTCAAGCCATTGAGCAAAAATAAGGTCAGCTTCTGAAAGAAGTGAGGCAAAAATAATCAAAAGCGGAAAAGCTATTACAAAACCCCAGAGAATTCGTTTCCCCTGTCCCCCATTTCCGGTAAAAAGATCCTGGTAAATATTTTTCCAATTCCCAATAATACTATCCAGATGTCGGGGCAAAGCCAATTGATTGAGATAGAGCGGTAAATCATTGGTCTGGATAGTGAGTACCATACTGGTTACGAGCAAACCCAAAATTGCCAGCAGTGGAGAAGCAAACGTACTCATTTCATTGGAATAGAGGCCTGTTGAGAGCGAAAGTACTATGGTTGGAATTGCCAATAACCAAGCCCATTCATTGCGTGTTTCTTTGGTGAACGAACTCATGACCGCAAGACCAAGGATAATGAGTATAATAAATAACGGAAGATTTATTCCCCAATCATGGTTATAAAATAGTACATCGTAGAGTACAGCAATGATACAAGCAAAACCAATACGAAGAGCACTAGTATTTTTTATTGTCATAGATATATCACAGCTAAATTATGCAATTGTTCCTCCTCCGAGACAGGTTTTCCCATCATAGAGAACTGCAAATTGTCCTGGTGTCACACCCCACTGTGGTTTGGAGCATGAGATAACTACTGATTTTTCATTACGCACCACACAGTCTTGTAGCTTTTGCTGATGACGGAATCGTACTTTACAGTGTACGGGAAATTGTGGAGTTTGTCCACTTATCCAGTGAAAATCTCGGGTAATAATCGTCTTTTTAAGCAAGTTCTGATCATTTTTTGGTCCAACGACCAAAGTATTTTTTTTACTATTTTTTTGTACCACGTATAAAGAATTATTGATGATTGAATTTAAAGCAGAATTCTCGTTGATCTTAATAATTTTTGAATCTAATGAAATTTTTTTCTTACTTTGATGATCAACGTTTAGAAAGTGCCGTTGGCCAATCGTATAAAAAGCTAAGCCATCGTGCGTTCCCACACGTTCCCCCGTGGTCAAAATGATTGGCCCAGGCTTATTTTTAATTTTTTTTTGTAAAAATTCTTTCATGGGAACTTCGCCGATAAAACAAATCCCCATACTTTCTTCCTTTTCAGCATTGGGTAATCCATATTTTTTGGCCATTCTTCTTACCATTGGTTTTGTATACTGGCCAATAGGAAAGAGGGCATGTTTAAGTTGCTCTTGATTCAGCTGATGAAGAAAATACGTCTGATCCTTTTTTTCATCTTGTGCTGAGACGAGCTGTATATCTTTTGCGTTCTTATTTAGCATGGCGTAATGACCTGTAGCAAGATAATCAAAACCACGAGATAAAGCCCAATGAAGCCAAGCATCAAACTTTACGTATTTATTACACAGTACATCAGGATTCGGAGTTCGACCAAGGCGATATTCATGGAATAAGTATTTAAGAACATTATTTCGGTATTCATCCGTAAAATTCAAACGTATCAGTGGGATACTAAGATGTGCCGCGACACGTACTGCGTCCCGATAATCATTGATCCAACAATTTTGTTCCCTAGTTTTATTTTCTTTGCCAAAACTCGATGATTCATCATAATTTACCATAAAAGCTCCGGTCACATCATAGCCAGAGTTTACCAACAACGCAGCAGCAACAGCTGAGTCAACACCACCGGAAAGACAAACAAGAACTTTAGTTTTATTTTTTTGCTTTTGCATGAAATCAAATTAATTTAAAAAACCACAACTATGTGGTGAAGGTGGGTGGCGACGGTGGGTTGTCTGGGGTTGATCTCGTCCCTTTAATTGGGGATGTCTAGACATGAAAGGGATGCGGGCGGCGTACAGGCACCGTCCACAAACCAACAAACCTAAGGGACATTGAGATCTCCCAAACTGGCTGGGCCACCGTCGTCACCAAGAATGGAAGGCTCGACGCCATGAGTATAATTATACATTTGGTACTTGTCAAGAATAAGGTATCAGGATGATTTAATTTGTTTATTCAAAAATTTTTTATAAAAAATTTCAATGGGTTCCATGAGTTTTTGTTTTTTAATTATCTGGCGTGCTGTTTTGGTTGCAACCCAATAATACGAAGCAAAGGCAAAACGTAAACTACGATTTAATCCATCAATATCATAAGCATAATATTCTTGGTGGCGTTGTAATCCTTGCTTACCAAACAAATCAAGTTTATCTGCGTCACGCAGGATCCAAGCAGTATCAAAATGATTTGCTTGATCATTCCAATGATACCGTACAGCGTAAAGAAGTTCTTTTTGTTGTTTTTTTGGTATTTTTTGAAGAATTTTATCCGATTGAAACCATGTCTGTAATACTTGATATGATAGTTCATGATGCGTACTCTTGGCTTGTTTTTTTGCCAAACCAATGTCATAAAATTCAGCAGCGCGACCGATATCATGCACATAACCGGAAAGCTCACACAAAAAGATACTTCGTGCTTTTTCTTTGACAGCAATTTTTTTACTCCAAACAGCTACTGCATCGGCATGTTTAAATCCATGAGAAAGAACTGGATAATCCTCAAAAAGTTTTCCAACTTTTTCTTTCGCATGATCTATAATTTCTTGTTCCTGACTGGTATACATATTCTATTTGAGCGTTGTAATCGGTCGACTTTGCGTAATATAGAACTGGTTATTGGCATAAGCCCATTCAATATCACAGGGAAAACCATAATGGTCTTCAATTTTTTTACACAATGCTGCTAGAGTAATAATTTGTTGACCGGTTAATTTTTGTTTACTACCCTCTGAACCAAGATTAATCCATTCATTCGAACCACTCGCCTCTTCGCTCATGTTCGTTGCTTGATTTTGGATGGCTGGTACCTGATCCTTTAATTTTGCTCGAGTCAGTTTTCGTGTTTGTTCTCCAATACTCACATCAATTAAACTCATTTCTTTTTTATTAACAACATAACTGTCCGGCGTTACCAAGCCACCAACAATGGCTTCACCGAGCCCGTAAGCTGCTTCAATAATCATTTGATTACGGTCTTCAGTTACGGGATGGACAGTAAAAGCTATACCTGAAATTTCAGATTGAACCATGGTTTGCACAACGACAGCTACGGATACATGAGCATCAATCAATCCTTTTTCATGACGATAGAAAATTGCACGGGGCGTAAATAGTGATGACCAGCATTGTCGCACTCGTTCGATTAGATTTTCATGCGTAGTATTTAAATAGGTCTCCAATTCTCCTGCCCAACTAGCACTTGATGAGTCCTCAGCTGTTGCACTGGATCGTACTGCAACATATTCTGCATCCAATTGCGTATATGCTGTGACAATTTCCTTAGTTAGGTCTTCCGGCATGGGCGTGCTCTGTATAACATCACGAAGCATACGACTGGCTCGTTCAACACTCGCCATATCATTTGGATTAACACTGGCAAGCCGAGCAGTAATTTCTTCTTTAAGCCGTGATTCTTCTATAAAACGATCAAACGCGCTTGCTAAAACTACAAATCCTGGCGGTACTGAAATTGAAGCATTCGTCATTTCTCCGAGCGACGCTCCTTTGCCACCTGCTTCAGCAACACTCTCCTTGTTGATATCTTTAAAAAAAAGTAGAAAAGCCATAGGAATAAAATAAGCTAATATAAGCCAAATTCATGATAAGTTTATCATGAATCCTTGACAAAAGCAAGGAATTATGGTAATCTTTGTTGTTATATCAAACAAACATTCGTGTTATTTGTTATAATAAAAAGCAGTCCAGATGTCATAGTGCTCGGTTGTAATGAAGTGATGAAATGTTCTTCATTTAATTACAACCAGGGCACGTTGCCTGGTCTCGCCTCTGCGGCAAAATCTCCCCTTAAAATTCTCACACCCCAAAGAGCCTGATGGCAGGATGCCTCTTACCCACCGGAGCACAGACGGGCCGCAACGTCTGTGTCTCCCCCCTCCCTAAGTATTTCTTTTCAGGAATAATGAGGAAGGAAAACGACCCATGGTCTTGTACTGTCGGGTCGTTTTTTGTTTATAATTTTGTTACTGTCGCCAAATCTGCATTAACTTCTACTAGGTCACCATCCTTGAGAGTATGGGTTGCAAACTTAGTAGCAATAATACAAGGTTTCTTTAGTTCTCGAGCAACGATCGCAGCATGACAGAGCACTCCGCCCTCATTGGTTACAAATGCTGAAGCACGTTTCATGATGGGCAAATAACTCGGATCAGTCATTCCTGACACAATAATTTCATTATCAAGAAAACTATTCATGTCATTTCGTGTTCGAATAATGCGAACACGACCTTGTACAATCCCAGGGAATGCAGTTACACCCTTAAGTACAGACAGTTCTGTTATGGTGTCTTCTGGTGAATCCAGTAGGTGAAGTTCAGAAATCTTTTTAACTGCAGCATCACCGTTGAGTAATTCTTGTTCATCACCTGGACCTTGACGATAAAAAAGATTTTGAATTCTTGCACGAAGCGTGACTGGTTCTGGTAGTGCAATTCCCGACTGACAATAACCCAAAAGCTCATGGCACGTTAGATACCGAAGTTCTTCAGCAGAATATCGAGTTAGTTTAGCACTGGCTAGCCATTCAGTGTACTCTGGAATAAATTTCATTTCACCATTCTTATAAATAACTTCACCACGCAATCGAATCTGTGTAGCCCAATCAAGGTATGGTTGTTGTAGCTCTGGTCTCAATATCGAAACAAAATCAGCAGAATCCATTCCTGTATAGGCAATGGGTATGAGTAGTTGATAATAATGAAAAAAATCTTGATACGTTTGTAATGAATAATTTTCCTTTGGTAAAAATAAAACTTTTTCTTCAAATTCACTCACTTGCTTATCAAATAATTCATATTCAGAAGAAAAATTAATTTCCCCTCGATTTACTTTTTCCAAAAATAATTTACTTACTCGTTCGCGATCACCATCAACCTGAAAATGCCAATACACGTCATTTTGTACAACAGATATCATTTCTTCAAATGAACCATCATAGACATTAGAGAGTACTTTACCAACCATAGCATCAATAACCGCTGAGATACCAACAAGTGTGTATTCCCGACGATGTCGTTCGTATTGTTTTTGCATAAAAGTGTCTTATTTATTATGAAGGGTAACAATACCTTGGTACGCGTCAACCTCGACTATATCCCCATCTTTCAGTACTTTGGTAGCGATTTTCGTGCCAATAACACAGGGAATGCCGAGTTCACGAGATACAATTGCCGCATGAGACGTTATTCCGCCTTGTTCAGTTATAATCGCAGCTGCTTTTTTCATAGCTGGGACAATGTCTGGATCAGTGGCTATAGAAACCAGAATATCACCCTGATTCATCTTATTCATGTCCTCTGCTCGAATAATAATTTTTACTTGTCCCTTTGCATAGCCAACACAACCTGTTTCACCACAGAGTTCAGTGATACCCTCGGCATTCTCTTGTTTTTCAAATTCAGAAAATATTTTGTCTGCATCATTGTCCACCCATATAACATCATTATCCCTATCACTGTACCACACACAACGACGTGTACGTTTTTGGAGTACATTACCCATTTCTTTATTTTCAAGGAGTATTTTCTTCATTTCATGGGGAAGAGCGAATCGTACTTGTTTTTCTGTTAAAAATTTTCTCTTCGCAATTTCTTTTAAAATTGCTGACATGTGGTGAACTGCCAGAAGCTGTGCGTACCGACGATAAATTTTTGTTATCATGAAATCACCAAAAGCCTTGCATACTTCTTTCCATTGACCTTGAACATTATATAGCTCGAGGGCTTTTTCTCGCTCAATTCGAGTACGTTCAAATTCAGCATACTGCTTCTGTAAAATCTCTTTTGGAGAAATTCCCGTTGCAAAGATTTCCTTAAGCTGCAGAATATAATCTTCAATGGTATATTCACCACTAACCCAAAGATGTTTTGTATAATAATATTTTGCATGATGTGCTTGAATTCGATCCTGAAAGATTTTTGGTAGTTGATCATAAACCTCTGCCACAGATACTGTTTCCAATATATGATGAGCTTCATTATCGTCATTGAAGCTGATGGCAATTTTTAATAATTCCTCTTGCTCAATAAAAATAAGAGATTTTTCTATTGGTTGGGTGAGTATGATAAGGGTTTTATTAATATCTTGTTCAGGTATATCTTTTCTGCGCAGATATTCCTTCAGTCGCTTGGTTACATTGTTATGAAACATATCAGCAGCAACAGGAATCCAACACCATGTATAATATTCACTATGCAATGTTTGGTGCGTTTCATAGATATTCCACAATTCCTCGTCAGTCAATGATCCTAAATTTTCTTGAGGAATTGTTTCGCAAAACTCGCGTAATACATCAGCTGTGCAAATAATATTTTCGTTTACCAAACGCGCATATCCTGGTTCATCAATAATGCGTTGGGCAATGTGTTCACCAACATCATTTCCATCTTTTTCACCAAAATAAAACCACAAATGATAGCCTTCGTAACGACAGAGGATTCTTTGATATGCCCGGCCTGTAGTTATACCTGATGTGGTAACAAAGGTCTTTAACCAAACATTGGAAAAAAATAAATCCGCATTGGGAATATCTTCGCCAAGCAACCAAGGATCTTTTTGATAAAATTGGTCAAGCATAGTATTATGAAACTTTTTTAATTATTCCCTTTTCAGTATTTACTTCAACCGTATCACCATCTTTAAATACTTTTGTCGCGCATTTTGTTCCCACAACACACGGGATATTAAGTTCACGTGAGACAATTGATGCATGACACGTTAGACCGCCTTCGTCAGTTACGATTGCGGAAGCTTTCTTCATGGCAGCCACAATACTCGGTGTTGTCGCGGTGGAAATGAGGATATCACCATACTCCATCTTTGTCATATCGGTTGGAGTATTGACGATTTTAACCGTGCCAGTGACTATGCCAGGACAGGCAATCGTTCCTTGTAATTCTCGAATATTTTCATAATTTTGAGAATTATTTTTTCTTTGTATGCTTTCACTAAATTTTTGAGCTTCATTACCTACAAGGGTAATGACTTTACCATCATCGCTAGGAATACATACATGAAAGGACTTTATATCATTCATTGTGTGTACATCAATTTCATACCCTGATAAACCATTAATTAAAATATCGTAGGGTGCAGATCGTGCCTGATCCAGAGTTAGTGTCAAACGTCGAGCAATCTCACGTAATAATTTTTCTATGTGGTAATATGATTTACTCTGGTAATCCTTTCGTCGGGGTTTTGACCACACAATTAAACCAGCCAGTTCCAAAATAGCTCGATCAAATTCGGTTGGTTTAAGTACACCAAGGTACTCTATTTTCTTTTGCTTGATTTTTGCGGCATTAGTATATATCTCGGCAATCTTTTCAGATGGGTTGATATGTTTACGAAGATAATCACGAATAAAATCCAAAAACTGATCAAGGTTAAAAGCAGGACCCATATAAACATAGTATACCCAACAATATTTTTGTGTATGCTTTTCAAGATCAGAATAAAAGTCGGGATAATTGCTTTTAATTTCTGATACGGTTCCATTCAGTACACCCTCCTTCCAACCAGAAACAGAATTATATTGTTCCATTACTTTAAGAAGCTCGAGTTCTTGTTCCTGCGCAAATGAAAAATGAGGTGGCGCAGTAAAGGTACTAAAATATTCAGCATAGTTTTCTTGACCGACATTCTTTTGAAGGTAATCTTTTAAATTCCCTTCAATAAAAGAAAAAGAATCAAAATCAAGGAGGACCAGGGCCGTACCAAGCGCGTATGCTTTTTCCTGTTGGGGTATACATTCAGTCAAAAGCTTTGTAAGTTCATCGTTTGATAGATTCGTAAGATCGACAGTAAAAATATTCTTTTCTGTCCAATGGTTCATAGTACGGCAGTGTTCCTCTGTTTGGGACAGCAAGTCATACAATGTCTGCGGATTGGATTCAACTCTTGCACGGAGTGTTTCATGAAATGTTTTCCAGCTTGCTCGATCAGTAATATATTCAATGTTGTTGTTCCGACAGATAATACCAAGCACAGCACGAGGTGCACCAAATAGTTCTGCTTGAACAAAAAAAGAATGCGTCCAAAGATTATTTCTAAAAAATGGAGAGTTGTAGTCAACTCCTATAACTTCCCAGATGAGCTCATCATATTTCATATAAATTTTATATTTTGGCTTAATTTAGCATATAAGAAAGCAATTTCTGTGTCAATTACCTCAGTTTCTCTTGACAATTGCTGTTTTTTATGCTATACTCTGCAGTTCTTGGATAACGCAATGATGGGAGTGACATGGGTTGCTGTCATCAGATGGTATCCGGGAATTGCCCGGGAAAGGAAGCAGCACCATGCTGCAAACGAAATTGTTGATTGAAAAAGTGATTGAGTTCGAGATCCGTGGTCTCAGGATTGAAGGAATCCGTGTGGTGGATGAAACCACCCCGAGTGTGATCATGGATATTGCTGACAACGGGCGGTTGATCCGTTCTGACGAAGAATGGAAGACCCTCGTTCAGCACTGGACTGAGCTCCCTGACCTCCTCGAAGGGAAACGGCTCGTCACAGGACACGGCTGGACTCCTGACTCGGGTATTACCCGCTGCATCAAGTTCTTCCGTCCTGATTGGTTCTTCAAGGAGAACTGGCAAGTCGAACCCGGTCTCGGCTTCTGGGGTGATAAACCCATCATCCTTCGCCACGCTCCCTGAACCAGTACACCCCCCACTCAACCTCGCAGCTACGACAAGAACCAGAGAGACAAAATCTTAGCCCTTTTCTCAAAAAGGATTAAGATTTCTCTCTGGTTTTTTGTTTTATAAATTCTGAGAATATTATTATTCAACCTGGAAATCCATTGCATTTTTAATTTTATAAATTCGAAAAGCTTCCAAGCCATCATCGCGATAAATAATTTTTATTGGTTTTTCTCCGAGTCTTATAAGTTCATTCTCGATCGTGGTTGCTGTATCAATCTGATATTTGGCACTATCCAGGTAGGTATGTGGAGTAGCTTTAATAAAATAAGAAATACGAGGCGTATAACCAAAAGTCTGCACCATGAGTGGTAAATTTTTTGTTGAGACAATAGAAACATTGTCATAGAACAATCGTCGACCAAATATCCATATTCGGGGAAACCAATTGACGTTGTTATCATACAGAATAACATTTTTTATTTGATCATCGAGTAAGGTGCGATTGCGGATAAAAAATCTTTCTAAAGTTGGAGCCTTTATTTTAACTTCGGGAAATACATCAATAGTATCAATTTCACCTTTTTTTTGTGCCATGGGTACAAGAGCATCGAGATAAGCATCCAACTGCGATAATCCATAATTCCGCGGTTCAGATGAAGAACGAAGCCACCCTACTGGACCAGTACTTTTCAATACATGATTACTGTTTACGGTATAGACCATTAAATAGGAAAAAAATACAATTCCTCCCACGATACATACCTTCCGATAAACAGAATTCTTATATTCTGAATATACTTCATGCATTCCCATTGCAATAATCACAGGAAAAATAATCGGATAAAGATCTTTCGCGCCAATAATAATGTCTTCAAGAAACAGCCAAAATAATAAACAAATAAGCAGTGTTGTATCTTTTTTTCTTTTGATAAGGTATATCAGTGAAACAGTCGTGATAATCAAAAAAGGGAAAGAGAACCAATGACCAAATTGTATGATCAAATGACCTGCAGTCTCAAAAGGATTACTCAGATTGACACCACCAGCTTGCCAGGGACTATTTTGATGAAACAATCGCGCAAATTGATAAGAAAAATGACCCCGATCATAATACATTTTAGCATTGTAGATAATAACCGGAAGTGCAATAAGAAAAACAATAATCGTAATTTTTTTTAGATACTTCCCAATATCTTTATTACCTCGTACATTTTTATTGAGGAGAATAAAACTTAGGAAAGCTGGAAAAATAAACAGTGTCGTAAATTTAACTTCAAGAAGTAATCCCAATGCAATGCCTAATTTCCACCAATTTCGTTTATCGTCAAGAAAAAGAATAAAGGTGTAGATGGATAGAACAATAAAAAAAATAACCCCGGCTTCCATAAGCGGCCGACGAGCAAGCGTAATAAAGTCTGAGCTTACGGTAAGAAGAAGTGCAGCGAGTATAGCCACTTCTTTATTATATCTTTTCATTACCCAAGCATAGGTTGTGGCAATCGTTGCCAATGAAAATAAGGTATAAGGTAATACTGCGTTGAATTGTCCATGCGAAAAAATAAAAAAGATTTTTTGTACTAAAAATAATAACAAGGGATGATCATGAAACGATAAAAATGACCACCAAGGCATATTTTCATACCATTGCATTGGCGTTGGCTGGGGCGCAGACATTAAAAAATCTGCCAAACCGATTCCACGAAAACTATAATGACCATCATCACCAATAATATCAACATGGTTGAGACGAAAAAAAATAAGACCTGTTGCCAGGGCGAGAATGCTAAGAATTTGCCAATGAGACCGTGCAAATAAAAAAATGCGATCGCGCATAGTACAATTCTAAAATTCAATGACCTGATCCGGATCTAGTGTCTTTGGCTTAATAACAGGAGGTGGTGTTGGAGGTGCTGTTGGTGACGAAGCGATATTCGGGGTTACAGGTGCTTGTATTTTCTTTGGCTCTTGAGAAGAAACAGAAGTAGTTGATGGAGATACACCCAAATCAAGGCGTGTTGGTACCTCTTGATTTACTGAATGAGCTGAATTTTTTTGAGCTTGATTGCTTTGGTTATTTGAAACTCCCTCACCCCCAGAACCACCTCTTCGTTTACGTCTTCGGCGTCGTTTCTTTCTTTCTCCATCCTGAACTGAACCCTGTGTTGATTGATCACTTTGTGGTCGTAAAGAAGATAGAATCGATGGAGAAGTTTTTACTACTAGTTCATCTTTTTTAATGGTAACAACGGGTAAAGGTCGATGTATTGAGTTTTCTGAAGGCGGGCGAACAATGGGTGATGTCATTGGCTTTGGTGCAGGTACAACTGGTGCCGGTCGTGGTGCTAAATCTTTAAGAGAAAAAGATTTTTCTGGTTTTTTTTCCATGGTTGTGTCCACATCTCCATCAGTATCCAATCCTTCTTCATCACTATCATCAGTAACTGGCCCCATACCACTCCAACGAATAATTTTATCCTCAATTGAAGCACGGGATTTGGCATAACGTTCACGAGAAACACGAATTACTTTTTCGGCTGCCCCTGTTGGTGAACCAATAGGTGGCATGGTCATAGCACTAAATGGTTGCGATGCTACCCCATCAATCATCAATTTCAGCAGTATGTGGTACTTGGCGAGATTAACAATGTCTTCTTCCAAAAAAATCGGTGAAAATTCTTTTGCCAAAACTTCGGCGTCAGAACCACCAACACGAAAGGCCACAATAGAACCCACATTTCCAAATACTGCGTCCGCGACAATCTCATCAAGCTGTGCCACATATTGGTGCGCCATAATAAGGCTGAGACGATACTTACGAGCTTCAGATAAGATATTGGCAAAACTTGGTGTGGCAAAATTTTGAAATTCATCAACATACAAAAAGAAATCCTTCCGATCAGCTTCGGGAGTATCAACGCGTTCCATGGCTGCAAGTTGAATCTTGGTAATGAGCATACCACCGAGAAGACGGCTATTGTCTTCACCAATTCTTCCTTTCGAAAGATTCATCACAAAAATTTTCTGTGAATCCATAATCTCACGAATGTGAATCGTAGAGGTCACTTGTGCGACCATGTTACGAATAACTGACGCAGAAAGAAATTGACCAATTTTATTTTGAATTGGTGCGACAGCTTCTTGCGCATACCGATCATTGTAACTGGCAAATTCATTTTGCCAAAAAGATTTAATAACCGGGTCAGTCAATTGGCGAACAACCTTTTTTCGAAAATCTTTATCTGACAACAAACGATTAATTCCCAATAATGTTGACCCGGGGTAATCAAGGAGGGCGAGAATGGTATTGTTGAGAATGTATTCCATACGCGAGCTCCAAACATCAGGCCAGATTTTCTTAAAAATACCCATGAGCCCGGCAGCAATAAGATGTTTTTGCTGTTCATTTTTAACTTCAAGAACATTAAAACCAATCGGAAAATCAACATCAGCAGGATTAAAATAAACAACATCATTGATACGTTCAGCCGGAATATAGTCAAGAATTTTTTCTGCAAAATCACCATGGGGGTCAACAATGCCCACACCATGGCCTTTATAAATATCATTTAACACCATATTTTCCATGACGGTTGTCTTGCCCATGCCTGTTTTTCCCACAACATACATGTGACGGCGTCGATCATCAGTTTTAATACCAAAACGACGAAGTTGATTACGAAAAAACGTCTGACCAAAAAGACAGATATCATCATTATTGGGTGCTGGAGCTCCAACGCGCGTTAATTGAAAATTAGGCATACGGCATTTAGTATAGCATGTCTTGTGCTCGGGGAAAATATAGACGAGCACTAATTTTGATTTTTTGAACTCTCAGAAATTAATTCCTGAACCAGCATAATAATTCGTCCTGGTTCTGCGGGTGGTAATAAGGAAAATAATTGTTCACCAAGTCTTATTCTTTCTTCTGTATCACTAAGAAGTTGTTTGATAGTATTTGCTAAAAAAATACCGTCAATAATTTCTTCATTAAGATTAATTAAAGCTTTATTTTTTGAAAAATATTCAACATTTTCCTCTTGATGGCCAGGTTTTGGAATAACAATGACTGCTTTTTTAAGCGCAGCTGTTTCTGAAAGAGAACCAAAACCACCACGACAGAGTACCACATCAGCAGCAGCAAGTGCGTGCTTCATTTCATGAGTAAAAAATTGGTGCACCTGATACTGTTCTGGAAATAATTCCTGTGCTCTCGTTACTGATTCTTGTGGACGATCTTTGCCTGACAAATGGATTACCTGAGCGACATCACAGATGTGGGGTAACATTTCAATAATTAATTGGTTTATTCGGGCTGAACCAGTCCCCCCTCCGAGAGCAAATATGGTTGGAAGATTTGGATTGAGATGAAAAAGTTCTTGGGCTTTTTCTTTATTTCCAAAAAAAATACTCGGACGAACCGGGTTACCGAGCCATATAGTTTTTTTTGAGGGAAATAATGCTGTTTGTGCCTGGAGTACGGTGGTAATTTTTTGGGCCACAGGCTTCATGAGTATATTGGCGAGACCAATATGCACGTCCTGTTGATGTATCCATGTTGGTATTCCCAGAAACCATGCTGCCCAATGCAGAGGAACCGATACAAAACCTCCTGCTGATACACAAAGATTTGGACGATGACGAAGCAGAAAAAATAAAGATTGAAAAAAACCAATAAGAGCCCGAAGCGGATCGAGAAAATTCCAGGCAGAAAGATAACGACGAAACTTACCTGCTGAAATTGAATAAAATTGGAGTCCTGATGATAGTACGAGCTCACGTTCTATCCCCTCTTTGGTACCAACCCAAAGACCTTGGTAATCTGTGCCAAATTCTTGTTGAAGAATATCATGTAGTGCAAGAAGCGGCGTAACCGGTCCTAATGTTCCACCACCGGAATAAACTATTTTAATCGGTTGCATAATTTTCTATACGTTTCAACAAGTATTAGGTAACGCGATTACCACGACTAATATTTAACAATAATCCACTTGCCGCAAGCATTGACATAAGTGATGAACCACCATGGCTTACAAAAGGCAAAGGTACTCCCGTGAGCGGCAAGAGTCCAACAATAGCACCAATATTAAGAAATGATTGAATGGCTAACCAAGATGCAATGCCGGCTGACACGAGCATGCCATACTCATTCCCTGCTGATCGAGCAATAGCGTACATTCGGGCTATAGCGAGAACTAATACTACTACAAAAAGAGCAGTGATAACAAAGCCCATTTCTTCAGCTAATACAGCAAAGATACTGTCTGCCTGGACTTCGGGTAAATAGTCAAATTTTTGTCGAGAATGTCCCAAACCCAAGCCAAACCACCCACCTGAACCAATCCCCAAATATGCTTGGTTTATTTGGTATCCTATCCCCTGTGGATCAAGTTCGGGATGAAGAAATGTCATAACCCGATGCACACGATATGGAGCCAGAGCAACCATGGCGCCAAAAGCAACGAGTCCAATGAGAAGAAGAACCCCAAGATGACGTACCTTTGCGCCAGCATAAAAAAGTAGTGCGAGAGCAATTGCAAAAATAATTGAAGCAGTACCAACATCAGGTTGCAAAAGAAGCAGTAAAACAGGAGTAAAGCCCACAATAAGACTGGGGATAAACCCCTCCTGCCAATTGGTTAATTTTTGTCGATATTTGATAAGATACGCGGAAAAAAAAATGATGAGTCCTAATTTTACGAATTCACCGGGTTGAAAAGAAAAACCTGCCCATGAAAACCAACTCCGTGCGCCTTTTTCAAACGTTGAGCCAATGCCCGGAATAAGAACAACAATTAATAATCCTAAACACAATGCCATCATTAACGCTGCTTTCTCTTGCCAAAATGTGTAACGAACCCGTAACATGACATAACCAAGTGCTAGACCTGGCAATAATCCAAATAATACTTGACGCTTGATAAAAAAATATTGATCTTTGAAAATACGAAGACCTTCAACAGCACTGGCAGAACTGAGAATAAGGAATCCAAATACCAAAAGAACAACGAGATATCCTAGCATGGTATAATCCACGGATGGTCTCGTTTTTAGCATACAATTAGGTATTCAGAAAAACCAAAATAGCCGCAAAACCAAATACTGCGAATTGAATAAAAAGCGTTCCTACCATAATAAGGGCGGACAAAAATGTGTCATAGGCGTACAGTGCCCAACTCACCAAAAAATTAAGGGTCAGTATTCCGATACCAAACGCAGGTAAAATATAGAATCCAAAAAAATTACCAACTTGATCGACTCCAAAAAGAATGGTGTAGTGTAAAACATACTGTTCTGCTCCTTTCATCACACCGAGTGTTAACCATACTGTTGCAGCAGCAACGAGAATAAAAGAAAATAAAAAAGGAATAAAGATAATCCTTTTGCGAATAAAAAGTCTCAGTGGATACATGGTTATTGCCATAATGCATAAGTATACCTGACGTACCATTGGCTTGACAAGGTGTATGTTGCGTGGTACTATGTACGTGTTTTACTCTTTATGAGTACTCTCTGTGGTAGCAGGGGGGAAATCTTCTTTATACTCTTGTATGGCACATAAAAAAGCGGGTGGTTCTACCCGGCTCGGCCGAGATTCACAACCACAATATTTGGGGGTGAAAGTCGGTGACGGGCAACTGGTTAAATCCGGTGCAATTATTGTTCGACAACGTGGTACTGCGATCCATCCTGGAAAAAATGTAAAAAAAGGCAGTGATGATACTTTGTTCGCTATTGCTCCAGGCATTGTCAGCTTTAAACAAAAGAAACGTCGACGTTTTGACGGCAACCTTAAAACAGCAACGTTTGTCAGCGTTGAAGAAAAATAAATAAAAAATCCTCTGGTGTAAACTAGAGGATTTTTTGTTATACTGAATTAACCTATATACTAACTATGGATGCTATTGTCAAAATTATCATCACAACAGGATATCAATTATCTGCTATTCTTGGTTTTTTCTTTGTTATTGGTTTTATTTTGGCTCGGATACAAACATTAACACAAAAAATTTATTATTATAGTATTGGCTGGCGCGGTATATTATGGACTGCACTTATTGGCACACCAGTTCATGAGCTCGGACACTATCTTTTTTGTAAAATTTTTCGTCACCGAGTTCAATCAGTTTCACTCTATCAACCAAACGAGCGAACTGGAGCACTTGGTAGTGTTGAACATACGTATAATCCACGAAGTATCTATCAAAAAATTGGTAATTTTTTTATTGGCGCCGCTCCCTTGATTTGGGGAAGTCTTGCCCTAGTTCTGCTGTTTCGTTTTGTACTTCCTCATAGTGAAGTTGTTCTTCCCACGGTCCGTAATCTTAGTTTAGAAACACCCAAAACTTTTTTGACTGATGTTCGACTCATTGGTCAGTCAATTTTTTCTCAAGAAAATTTTTATTCAGTACAATTTTGGGTATGGCTCTATATTTCTTTTGCTATTGCTGTCCATCT
>JAHFIE010000017.1 GCA_023246565.1 Candidatus Magasanikiibacteriota bacterium | reverse complement strand
GAAGGTATTATCAAAAAAAACAGTACCGGAAAACTCATGCCAACAGATAAACTCTATGGACTCAAAATGCTCGGTACGGTTCAAGCAGGATTCCCTACAACAGCCGAAGAAGATGCACATGCAAATACAGTCAGTCTTGATCGTTGGCTCATTGAACATCCTCAGGGTAGTTACTTATTAACGGTTTCCGGTGACTCAATGATCGAAGCTGGTATCATGGAAGGGGATATGGTGATTGTGGATCGTACGCGTTCTCCAAAAACCGGTGATATTGTGGTAGCCGAGGTTGATCATGATTGGACCATGAAATACTATATTAGACGCGGTGAACAAGTTATCCTTCGTCCGGCAAATCGTCAGTATCCAGATATTCATCCTCAAGAACAACTTCAGATCGCGGGTGTGGTATCAAGTGTAATACGGAAATATATTTAATAGAAAAATTGGATCAATAATAAAAAATAACAGATAATAACCAGATTTATCAAGACTTCTCATTCCTTATTCGCAATGTATATAGTATGAATACTCAATTTCATAGAGCAATCATTCATGTCGATGCAGACGCTTTTTTCGCAAGTTGCGAACAAGCCATGAATCCAAGCTATAAAAATAAACCTGTTGTGGTTGGTGCTGACCGCGGTATTGCGACTGCGCTCAGTTATGAGGCAAAACAACGAGGTGTACGACGCGGAATGACCAACCAAGAAATTAAAAAAATATGTCCTGAAGCCATTCTTTTGTCCGGTGATTATGAAGCATACAGTCTCTTCTCAAAACGTTTTTTTGCTATCTTAAGACGTTTTACTGATAAAGTGGAAGAGTACAGTATAGACGAAGGTTTTATGGATATTACTGGTTTGGGCAATAAAAAAGAATCTGGTTACCAGAATATTGCTGAAAAAATCAAACAAACAATCAAAAAAGAATTAAATATTACCGTTTCAATTGGTCTTGCACCCACCAAAGTACTTGCCAAATTAGCTTCAACCTGCAACAAGCCAAACGGTCTTGTGGTAATTAGTAAAAAAGATTTACCAGAATATTTACGTGATTTTTTGGTTAATACTATTTGGGGTATTGGACCAAATACTGCTGATTATATGCGTCGTTTGGGAATTTTTTCTGCCTATGATTTTGCTATTCGACCACTGAATTATATTCAAGAATTTTTTACCAAACCACATCAAGATATTTGGCAAGAATTAAACGGAATCAATGTTTATTCCGTCATCAATGAAGAAAAAACTACGTTTGCTTCTATTTCAAAAACCAGTACGTTTAAACAAGGAAGACATGAAGAATCAAAAATCTATGCTGAACTTATTCGTAATATAGAAAACGCTTGTTCCAAAGCACGACAGTATAAACTAATGGCTCACCGTGTTTCTATTTTTCTAAAATCAGAATCATTTGTAATCCAAGCTCTTGAAACTGATTTGCCAAGGGCGTCAGCCTACCCACCAGATATTATTGCTGCTAGCAAACCTTTATTCACTCAGCTCTATAAAGCTAAAAATAAATATCGTTCCACTGGTGTAGTATTGTCACAACTTAATGAACAAACTACAGTCCAAACTAATTTTTTTGAATCACCAATGAAACTGGATACACTAAAAAATATATACCATGCCGTGGATACGTTAACAACTAAGTTTGGAAAGCACATTGTTCAAAGCGCAAGTTCTTTAAAAGCTGAAACAGCACACAGAAGTATTCTTCATGGACCACTAATATCACTTGGGGTTATACACTAATCAATAGAAAATAAAACCCTCTTAATCACAAGATCAAAGAGGGGATACCGAAGAGGTAAGTGGAGTAAGGCCTACCTTTTGAAAACTGAGGAGAATCCACCGGAGGGGACGACAAACCAACTCTGACCAAGGCCTATGGCCGTTTGGCTCTTGGCTTAGAATTGGCCGTAGAAGGAGCCCCCTGATGGCGTACGAAGGGATTTTCGCAGGATTGACCTTACTCCACCTCTAGTTAGACAGATACATAAAAATTTGTCAACCAAGCCAAACTTTGTTAAACTTTATATATTAAATATTGAATCAAAGGGATTCTAGCCCTAGACTTTTAAAAAATATAAAATCAATGAAACCCTATTCAGAGAATATTATTTTTCTTGACACAGAATTCAGTGATCTTAATCCCAAGATAGGGGAGTTATTATCCATTGGTCTTATAAAATACACGGGGGAAGAACTCTATTTGGAACTTGAACAAACCGGACCGATTCACCCATGGGTTCAAGAAAAAGTTTTACCTTATTTAAGCCAAAAGAAGATACCCAAAGAAGAAGCCTGTAAGGAAATTCGCACTTTTATTGGGGACACCGAACCTTATCTGGTTGCTTATGTAAATCAATTTGATGCCATATACTGGTACGAATTATTCGGTTCACCCAAAGAACATCCTGCCTACTGGATCCCTATTGATTTTGCTTCGATTCTTTTTGGTCTGGGTTATTCACCAAACAGTATGGGAAAGCATGATTTTTTTAAACAATTAGGAATAGAGAAAGAAAATTACCAAGAACATAACGCATTAACTGACGCAAAATTATTACGAGAAACTTATTTTAAGTTCTATAAAAATTTAGTTGTAACAGACAAACCTGTCTAAAATTTTGGATAACATGATTATTCAAAAAAAATGGAGTATGTATGGGCTCATTATAAGCTTATTTTTATTTACATTATCAGTTTTTTTTATACTATCAATTCCAGAACATTTACCCTATTACCAAGTCCTAAATCTTCCTAAAAATCATGAACAAAAACCAGTTGTCGTAATCCTACCTCATCAGGATGATGAAATGTTTTTGGCTGGCACCCTCAATCGATTGATCAAGAGGGGACATCCTGTTTACACTATTGTTACGACTGATGGATCAGGTTCAGCAGTACGATATATTTTGAGTGGAAGAGACAGAAATGGTAATCTTGCAGTCTCAATTATTAAAAAAAGAATTCTTAATCCTATTATTGAGGGATATAAACCCCTTGATAAACAACATTTTTCTGCTGCTCGAAATCGTGAATACTTTGAATCCATGCAAAACCTTGGTGTACCGGCTAATAACATTTTGTTTGCAAACCCCGGAGGAATTATGGGTAGCAATCATCCAATCTATATTGATGGATCAATGACCAAAGAGCTTGCTAGAGAAATTATTCAAAGAATATATCATAAAATCGGCAATGGTATCTATCTGGTTGTTGCTTCTGCCCATGATGAAACGATTTACCAAAATATTGATCATAAAGCAATTGAAGAAGCTCTTAAAGAATTTCCAGGAATTGACGAACGTTATTATTTTGGTGACAAAGAATATCCTGCTCTTACCATATTTCTTTCACCTGAAGAACATAAAAATAAAGTACTTGCATTGAATGCTTACAAAATCTGGAATCCGCAGCAAGGTAGATTTGCTATTGGTGAACACTCAGTCAAGCACATGCTTGATTATTGGAGAAAAAGCACAAAAGAATACATGATACCTGATCCAAGTAACAAAGAAAGAATTTTAAATGAATCTGTGGCGTCGCACAATTTTATTGAAAATGCAACAAGACGCTGAATAAAAACTCAAAATAAAATGAATGGAATTATTTGGAATAAATAATAGTACTACTGAACAATAGGGAAAATAATGTTTTGATCCTTTATAATTATACTAACTAAGACAAACAAGTGAATTTACTAGTAATCTTTCTTTTGGTTTATTTTCTACTCTAGGTTGTGTCGCATAAGAATCATTGTGCGACACAGTATAGAAAGAGGATTAGCCGAATAAACATAACCCCCCCTACTCTATACACCATTAAATACACGGCTAATATACGTAGTCCACTCAATTAAAAATATATCTTTATTTCCAATAAATTTTTCCTGGATAACGAGCTTCAATATATTGCCATGATTTACGACTTGTCACTGGATTTTGGCGTAATAGTGCCACAATGGCTGCATACTGCCCTTCCCGATCAGCTGTTAAATTGACAAAAATAAAAAAGCCTTCTTTTGTCTTAATTTCTGCTTGATAACCAGGTCCATTCAGTAAACGAATATAGGCAACTTTGATCTGTAAGGTTTGTTCAATAAAACTGTACCAAGCAAGAGCTCCGGAGATTACATCACTATTCAAACTTGATGTAGCTGCCTCTGTATATTCCTCATGGACTACCATGGGTATATTTTGCCATTCTTTCGGTAATGTATCTTGCTGAGGAATATGGAGAGCTTGGGTACTACGAGCTAATGATGATGTTGATGTTGTACTACTGGTACTTGGTAAAATTAAACCAAGAGGAGGATCAATACGAAGGATACGAGCAACCAGCCCCCCCTCACTATCAAAAGCTTGATACCAATGACCATTATCATAAACAACCACTGCTTTTTTTTCTTCCAAATCAATAACCAAGGATCCGGGAAATTTTTTATGAACAGTTACTCCTGCTACGGGAAAGCGAGATAGAATTACCTGCTCCGCATCATCTAAATTTGCAATAAAAAAATTATTACCTGGTAATACGAAAAATCTTCGATGATCAAGAATTCCCATCACCGTATCCCCTATTTCTTTTTGATGCGTACGTACCGCACCATTCACGGTAATAAAACGAAGTGAGAAAATAGGATGAATAAGAAGAAGTCCAATCGTTCCCAATACACAAAAAATAATAAGGGAAATAAGTACCAAGAATCGACGATTTACTGACCGTTCAACATAAGGATTTGAACGAATACCTGAAAATGAATAATCTTTCACAGAATTATTTATTAAAACCGCGTCGAATACTACGAGCCTTTTCAATAAACCAATTTAACCAATATCGGTAAGACACCGGTAAATCAAGGCAGGACACTAAGGATAAACCCTGACCACCAAAACCTTTTTTAAAATGGGTTATCCCTTTAAAGGGGTGGTTTGGACCAGCATTATCCGGAGCAACACCCCAAAAATTATGCCAGCGGCATCCACGGCGCCTTGCTTCTTTAATTGCCTCCCACTGAAGTATATACGATGTGGGGATATGCTTGTTAGCTGCAAGAGATGCTCCATGACGATATGCTGACATGGTACCAAAAAACATAAAAATTCCCGCTGAATCGAGCCTACCGTCAGGTAAATACGCTCGAAAAATTACTGACTCTTGCTGCTGCGCAAACGCTTCAAATTCTTTTTGAATATACTCCTGAGAAAATCTGTGGAAATTATGTCGCCCAGCAGTAATATCATGCAGAGTATTAAAATCATTCAGTGCTTCCTGGGTGGTATCCATGACTACACGAACACCTTCTTTTTCACATCGCCGAATGAGATTTCGATGGTTCTTATCCATTCCTCGTAATAATTCTTCTTCTCTAGAAGATAGATTAAGAAGCCAGGTGTGCTCAGCAAGTATATGCATGGGAGCAGACCGAAAACCAATAGTACTAAATATATCTTGCCATTCCGCTGTATTGGCCAAAAAAGGACTACTGCGAATAAAATGATACCCAGCATCATGAGTAAATTTTTTTAATTGAGAGAAAAAATCAGAGAGAGCATTTGATCTATCTTCATCATTACATGAAGAGGCTAACAGCGGACCATAGGGAAGATAAAGAAAATTCCCTCGTTTTGCATGAACACTCAAAATCAATGAACCTCCAAGGAGCTGACCCATTTCATTTCGTATTCCCCAAATCCAAAACTGTTCCCCTATTGTGTCGTAAAATCTGCCATAATTGGGTGATTGAACAAAAAGTGTATAGGTTTGTTGTTTAACAAAATCATCCCATTCCTGATTTTGTACATTTTGATCAATTATATACATAGTGACGCGATTACTCTATCAAGATCTTCTTTTCGCAAATAAGGATCAGTCGGTAAATTAATAATTCGTTGGCACACCATTTCTGCACGTGGACACGTCCCTGACTCATAAAGAGCTTTTTTGAGATTGCTATCAGCTGGAGCAACAACCGTGGTATACCAATCTCCAAGAATAATACCAAAAGATTTACTACGTTTCATGACCTGATCTCGTTCAAAAATCTCAACAGGAAATCGTAACCAGGTATTCTCTGAACCAAAAGCAATAATATTTTTTTTATCAAGTAAATTTTCAGCATAATAACGGGCGTGATTCATACGCTCTTTATTCCAATCATCGAGATACGGTAATTGTTCAAACGCAAGACTGGCCAATGCATTCGATAATTGACTTGGATACCAAGGTACTCTATCCCCTTCTTTCTCTGGTGGGTAGAGTATTCGATTTGCTAAAGCAAAAAACTTTGATAAAAATAATGCAAATTTTCCAATGCCGAGATGATAGGTGGCTCGGCCACAATAAAACCAAATCGGATGAAGGAGATGTTGAACAATTTTCCAGCGATTGGTTTTTGGTAAGATATTTTGATACGACCGCAGCGCAGCTCCCACATCATTATTTTGAGTAATTGCTAAGCCGCCTCTCACCCCTGAAATTACTTTATCTGATCCAAAACTAAACATAGCAACATCACCAAAGGTTCCCAAAAGTTTATTATGGTACATTCCACCAAGGGCATGTGCGCAATCTTCTATGATACTAAGCGATTTATTTTTTGCTATATTGAGTAATAATTCTAGATCAGCACTTTGGCCAAATGTATGTTGAATAATCATGCAACGAGTTTTTTCAGTAATTTTTTTTTCAGCATCATGAGGATTCATAGTATAGTCAGATTGGATATCGACATATACAGGAGTTGCTCCTACAAAACGAATTGCGTTGATGACAACAACGCACGTGAAAGCTTGAACTAAAACCTCATCCCCTTTTCCAACATTGAGAGCTCGTAATGAATATTCAAGCGCGGTTCGACCACTATCAAAAGCAATTGCATGGGGCACAGAAAAATACTCGCAGAACCAAGTTTCTATTCGTTTCACAGCCGGTCCTGTTCTCCATTGCCATGGACGTAGCAACAAACCAAAGGCAAGAGAAACATCATGGAATGTTGTATTTGGAGAAAAACCTGTAAAAATATACTTTAACATATCAAATACCATGAATTTCTTGATAAACAATTGATGGAATTTTACTTTCTAGAAGAATAACCACCTCTTGATTACAGAGTTCTTTTATATAATGTAATAATTCACGGGGATCGTAGAGTGGTTTAATATCCAGGCGATATTTATTATGTAGTGACCGTACCCCTGTCTCAAAATACTCAGTAAAATCTGGGGTAATTACCAGTAATTCATCAGCGTAAAAAGCGATTTCTTCACTAAGACGAGTGTGAACCTCCTCGCTACGATCACCAAGTTCGAGCATACCTCGAGTAATTACGATACGTCGCAGTGCTGATGGATACGAGGATAAAATCTCCAATGCGGCTCGAAAACCACGGGGATTGGAATTATAACTGTCATCAATGACAAAAGCTTTACCATATTTATACGTAGTAAGGGCGTGTGATCCACCACGCAAATGAAGGCAACTGTGGTTAATTTCTTCATTGGTCAATCCAAGATACTTTCCCACCATAATTGCTGGAGCGCAATTGCTTGCTTGATGTGCTCCCAAAAGTGGTGCTTCCCATGAATTTAATTGACCTTGATACTCATTCTTCCAGCTTATACCAGAGTTATGAGTCGTTACTTCAAGGATATAAAAATTGGGTGCATGTTCTGCTTCTTCTCCAAACGTTTCAATGTTTTTACAAGGCAATTCAGACAAAAATTGTGTGCAATAAAAATTATCAGCGTTGGTAAGTATAAATCCATTCTCTGGAATGGAACGAAGTAATTCATACTTTGCTGTTTGAATATTTTCAATTGAACCAAATAATGAAAGATGCTGTTCTATAATCGCGGTTAAAATCCCAATGCGCGGACGCACAATAGTGCATATTTTTTTAATTTCACCAATTCGGTACGCACCCATTTCAACCACAAAAATCTGTGCTCCGGTAAAATCAGTCCGTAGAATAAATTGAGCAATGCCAATATCAGTATTTGTGTTCCCCGGAGTCTGAATAATTTTGTATTTTTCTCCTACTATCTGACTAACGTATTCTTTAACCGAAGATTTTCCATAACTTCCGGTTATACCAATAACGGTCAACTGAGGAATATTTTTTATTTTTTGCGTGGCTTGGTAAATATACCATTCCTTAATCCGATCAGTTACATAATTTACAATAATCACCATCGCACCAAAAATAAAAAACCGAGTAATAAAAAGGAGAATTACGAGTGACCAATCTCTGGTTAAGAGCGGCAGAATAAAATTGAATGCAAGTGCTATTCCTATGAGAAGCAATGCTTTTGCCGTAAACCGAGGATGACGAATTTGATGACGAATAAATCGAATCAAATTGTAGAGAAGATCAATGGTAAAACCCAATAATATAATCCCCTTAAGCATTGGGATCTCATTCATTGGCCAAAAAAAGATAATAAATGCCACGAATGAACGGATAAGAAGAGGGTAACCAAGCCAAAAATTTTGACCTTGTTTCGTAGAAAAAAAATCACGCATCCGGTCAAGACGGTATTCCTTTAATTGCCAAAGATAACAAAACTCACTGTAGTCTGCTAACGCGCTCAAAAACCAAAGACCAAAAATAACAATGTTAAAGGGAGTAAATAGTGTCATGTTGATTATCATTGTTTGATAAACCTTTGGATAATGGTGAGCATCTGATCTTTATTATTTTGATGTAATCCATGACCACCATTCTCAATTAAAGCAAAATTTCCTTGTGGAAGGATATTGGCAACACGTTTACTCAAACGATATGAGACAAAAGTATCCTGCTTACCAGCGACTACAAGTGTTGGAATCGTAATTCGAGATACATAATGAACTACGTTTTGTTTGGTAATTTTTTTAAAAATAGCCCGCTTTATACCACTTGTTTCAAGATAATCAGGTGAATCAAGGAGTCTATAAAATATTTTTTTTATTGGTGTACCATATTGACGCAAACCAGGAAATTCCATAACCAACTTTCCTAGTTTAGCAATGGGCCAAACAATAATCTGCTTTAGTGAAGAACGACGGCGAAAAATAGCCGGACCACTCAAAATAAGCTTATCACAGATAGTAGGATTCGTGCTAACAAGACAGGCAGCTACCTGACCACCAAATGAATGACCAAGAATAATTACTTTTTGTATTTTTTGCAGGTTAGATGTAAGATCTACAATTTTCAATTTCACAAAATCCGCATATTCCTCCACTCCCCAGACTTGAGATGGGCATGGTTCATTACCAAAGCATGGCAATTCAATAACCACAACTTCGTAATAAACCTCTGACAAAAGAACAAACTCTGCCCATGTTTCACGTGTTCCACCCCAACCAGGAAGAATAATAAGGAGTGGCTTTTGCGAAAAATGGTCATCCATACATGCTAACTAATTATTTCCTTGCCAAGATATTTTTTTAAAACTTTAGGAATACGAATAGTGCCATCAGCTTGCTGGTGTTGTTCTACAATCGCTATAGGAAAACGACTTGAGACCACGGCCGTGCCATTGAGAGTGTGGACAAAATGAGTATCCCCTGTTTTGGTACGATAACGAATATTTAAACGACGAGCTTGATAATCTGTGCAATTACTGGTACTGGTGATTTCGCCAAATTCACCTGATTTTTTGTCACCACCTTTCATGGCCATCCAGGCTTCAATATCAAATTTGCGGTAAGCCGGACCACCTAAATCTCCGCTCGCAATATCTATCACGCGATACGACAATTCGAGATCGTCACAGATTTCTTTTTCAATCGCTAATAATTCTTGATGCAAGGTTTCGCTATCTTCTGGTTTGCAATAGACAAACATTTCCAATTTTGTAAATTGATGTACGCGATATAATCCCTTACTTTCCCGACCATAGGCACCAGCTTCGGTACGAAAACAATGTGACAATGCAATGTATTTTTTTGGTCCCTTGTTTAAATCCAAAATTTCATCTTTATGATACCCACCAAGGGTGATTTCCGCTGTACCAATCAAACTTAAATTGGTATTTTCAATTGAATAAATTTGTGTTTCTGTGCCGCGGGGATTGAAACCAATCCCCTCTAGAATTTCATTCTTGGCCATGTCCGGAGTTTCCAAAAGTTCATAACCATGAGCAGTAACCACGTCAATACCATAATTGATGAGAGCTTGATTGAGACGCACTAAATCATTTTTTACAAAATAAAATTTTGCTCCTGCAACTTTGGTACCACGTTCAAAATCAAGTAAATCCAGGTTCATCAGTAATTCTTCATGATCCTTTGGTGTAAAAGAAAATTCCGGTACTGATTTTTCTTCTAAAACCTTAAAATCGCCTTCTCCACCAAGTGGAGTTGTTGGATGTGTTAGATTCGGCATGCGCATCATCAACTCTGTATATTCAGTTTCAATCTCAGCGAGTTCAATTTCTTTCTGTTTTATTTCGTCCCCTAGGGTGCGCATTCGTTCAATTTCTTCCGATGTTGGCTTTCCTTTTGATCCTGCTTTACGTATGGCCCGCAATTCCTCAACTTCAGAAATTTTCGTCCGACGCAATTCATCAACCTGAATCAGACGGTCGATATCAATGGTGACGTTTCGATGTTTGCAATTCTCTTTAATGATTTCGATATTGTCGCGAATAAACGTAATGTCGAGCATAAAATTATGTACCAAATAAATTTTAATTTTTTTGTAATGCAATAACTTCCTTTAGCTCAGGCAATAATTCCTCATACATCTTTGCATTCTCCCCTATTAGTTCATGGTTTAATACATCATCTGGTTCAAACCACTGCGTTTCCAAAACTTCACCATCAGAAAATTTCCCTTTTCCGCCAATAATGTTACAAACATAAGGGACTAAAAAAATTTGATACGCGTATGTTTTGTGGATCTGGCTTTCTACGGCAATATGTTGCAGCATTTTGATAATTTCTACATCATAACCAACTTCTTCCTTGACTTCGCGAATCATGTTCTCGTGCATAGTCTCACCAAATTCAACTTTTCCGCCCGGAAATTCCCATTTGTTGTGATATTCGGGGCGATGCGGATCATTGCGCAAGTTCATTAAAACTTTTTCATCTTTTACAATCAAGGCAAACGGAACGACAATGTGTTTGGCGACATACGTATTTTGCAAATGATGTTTGATCCGGATGAGGGCTTTACCGCGGTGTGACACGGCATTTTTTTCATTGATCGTTAGTTCGGAAAAAACTTTTTTCACTTCTGGGCTATAAAACAGGACATCATAATCAAAACCAAATCCTGAGCCGTTTCCACCTGGTTCATCCAACATTTCACCACGTGCTTCTCCATGAGCCAAAAAATCTACTTTTGATAAGGGGTCAACCAAAGCCAAACTTGCTTTAAAACTTGCTTGTCTTTGGTCTTGTGCTAAAGTCTTAACTTTCTCTCCAATTACAGCCACACGGCCTTCACTCGTGCCTGAAACACGCGCACTCATTATTCCTGGCCAACCTCCCAAAGTATCAATAAAAATACCCGTATCATCTGCCAACGTTAAATAACCGGTTTTTTCGGCATAGTGCCGAGCCTTAAGAAGAGCATTTTCCCAAAGAGTCCCCCCTACTTCTTTTGGTGCTTGAACAGTTTCCTTAAGGTCAGATAATGATAAAAACGTAAACGGCATGGTTTCTAAAAAAGCTTCAATTTCACGAAGTTTTCCTTTGTTCGTCGTAGCGATAAGAAGCTCTCGATTCATACTGTTTTCAACAGATGTTTTTTAATGATATCTGATTTGCGTGTCTTTGATTTATAGGGTTTCAAGCGGACAATTTTGGTAGATAAGGAAAATCTATCCAACGTAGATTGCAAATCATCAACAAAAATTTTTTGGTCGTACCCAAGCGCGATGATACCAGGTTTTATTTTTTTAATAACCTGGTACACATCACGCGCGCCACCAAGGATTACTCGGTCAACCAATGTAATTTCAGAAAGAAAATCAACGCGTTCATGTTCTGAATGAATTGGAAAACTTCCTTTTATTTTTTTTACTCGTTGATCACGCGCTACGACAACAATTAAAGTCTCGCCTAATTTTTTTGCCTGACGCATCAAGGACAAATGACCACTATGGAGAATATCAAATGTGCCAAAAATCATGACGGTTTTGGCCATATTAACCATACAAAGAAAATTTCTCAGTCATTTTTTCCACATGTTTTTTTTCTCCGAATACGAGAATTCCTAAAAATCCGATTTGGTTTGCTGATTTTACCTCTTGTTGTGCCTTAACTTTTTCATCATCACTCGAATCACGCATTTCTTCAGTAAAACAGGTTACCGTCAAATCCGATTTTTCCGCGACATGTTTTAATTCCAATAAATCGGCGCGGTTTGACGCAGATTTCATTACAATGGCATGCTGGATATTCATCGGAATTCGTTCTCCGTCAGTCGTTTTGGTTGATTCCATATGAATTAACTTTTTTCCTTCGCGCGCGCCAAGAGCCGCCGACAAATGCGCCGCCGCGTTTAATTTGCTCCAGCCGGGAATATCCGGCGTATCAAGCAGAACCGCATGCGCGACCATGGTTTTTTTGGATTTTCCAAAATCAGGTGTCTTCGCATCCACGGGTTTTAATGTGGGAAATAAAATAACTTCTTTTAAATTTTGCGCATCAACCAAAAGTTTGACCAAACGATCAATACCCATACCTAATCCACCGGTCGGGGGCATGCCATGTTTTAACGCAGTAATAAAATCCTCATCATAGAGCATGCTTTCTTCATTGCCTGCTGCACGATTTTCTACTTGTTCTCGAAACCGTGCTTCTTGATCAAGTGGATCATTAAGCTCAGAAAAGGCATTACATAATTCATTTCCCCCAATACAGAGTAGTTGAAAACGCTCAACATAGTGAGGGTTATCAGTCCGACGTTTTGCAAGAGGAGAAAGCTCTACCGGATGGTCAATCATGAAAATAGGATTGATAATAAACGGTCGAACGTATTTTTTGTAAATTTCATCAACCAAGGTGCCACGATCAAGAGTTTCATTCACTCCTTCGACAGCAAGTTTATGAGCTACAGCAAGCATTGAACCTTGATCCGGATAATCTTCAATATCGATCTTTGCGTATTGCCGAATAAGGTCACGCATGCTGATTCTTGGGTACGGTGGAGTAAAATCAATTTCTTGACCGTTGGTAATAAATTTAAGGGGTAAACCAACTGAAGTAATTAAATACGGTAAAAGATCTTCCATGGTATTCATGAGATCATGATAATCCGCGTAAGCCCAATAAAATTCAATCTGAGTAAATTCAGGATTATGATTATGGTCAATTCCTTCATTTCGAAAACATTTTGCTATTTCATATACTTTTTCAAAACCACCCACCATGAGCCGCTTTAAATATAATTCCGGCGCAACGCGTAAGTACAGTGGGATATCAAGAGCGTTGTGGTAGGTAACAAAAGGTTTTGCAAGCGCTCCACCGTAGAGTGTTTGTAAAATAGGTGTTTCAACTTCATAAAACCCAAGACGATCAAAATAATTCCGTAATGCCCGAACAAGATTACTCCGAACTTGGGCAACACGCATTGATTCTGGATTGGATAATAAATCAAGATAACGCTGACGATAACGAACTTCAATATCTTGTAATCCATGAAATTTTTCTGGTAATGGCAATAAAGCTTTGGAGAGTAATGCCCATTCTTTGACCAAAACTGATTCTTCACCTTTATGCGTGACAAATCGCTCACCACGAACACGCACAATATCTCCAGTATCAATTTTTTTAGCAAATTTTATGTATTCCTCTTCAGATAGATCATCTTTTTTAAGAGCGACCTGAATCCGGCCGGATTCATCTTGAATATGACAAAACGTGAGTTTACCCATATCACGCTTGGTCATAATACGGCCAGCTATGACAACCTCACTTCCTAGGTCTTGCGACAAAGCTTCTTTTATAAGGTGGACTCGTCCGGCTTTGGCCGGATACAGTGATTCCCCATCTGCACCAAGATCATGGAGTTTATTAAGACGAATGGCATATTCATCATTAATATCAAGTACTGGTTTTTCATGGGGCATAGAAGTAAAAACAATATCTTGGGTAATGTCATTCTGGCGAAAGCCAGAATCCAAAATTGAATTACATTAATAAATACTAGATTCTGGCTGGAGTTTACCCTGATGAAAATCAGGGCCAGAATGACAGTCATGATTAGAATAACAGTCAATGATCCACAATAGATTAAAAGCAAGTTTGGATTTTTTACACCTAACAGTCTAGTATTTTCCGATTACTTAATATCAAGAACAGTATAAACCTGAACTCCAGCAGGAACTTTTACTTCAACAGAAGCACCTTTTTCTTTGCCCAAAAAAGCTTGACCAAGCGGTGATTCATTGGAAATAAGACCATTAATAGGATCTGCTTCTTGAGCACCAACAATCGTAAATTCTTTTTCCTTACCATTTGATTGCACCACAATAGTTGAACCAATGGTAACTGATTTATTTTTACTTGTGGAACTCTGGCCCCTAAATACTGAAACATGATCAAGAATATGCTGAATTTCCCGTGAACGACCCTGTGCCCAACCCATTTCTTCACGAGCAGCGTGGTACTCTGCATTTTCAGATAAATCACCCATTTGGCGCGCTTCGTCAATCCGTTTCGCAATTAAAGGAATGGTATTTGTTTTAAGTTCCTTGAGTTCGCTTTCAAGAGCCTCTAATTTATCTTGGGTTACATATTGAATATCATCAACCATACGTCATAACAAAGATTAAAAGACATAGTAAAAGTATAACAAATTTGGCTTAATGGTCAAGTATTTCTATACTCCCACCACCAGGCATAAAATTCATTCGCAATCGGTGCAGCGACAGCGCTTCCTTCGCGCCCTTCTTCCACTAAAATTGTTACCGTAATTTCCGGTTTGTTAAATGGAGCAAAGGAGGTAAACCAGGCATGATTTGGCTTAGCACTGTTCCATTGTGCTGTACCGGTTTTGCCTGCTGCTGGAAAAGGAAGACGGGATAAACCATGGCAAGAACCATACGTAACACATTCCCGCATACCTTGACGAATAATGAGAAGAGTTTCATCTTTTACGATTGATTGACGAAGAATATCAGATTGTAGTGGTTCTTCGACTGAAGTAACCGGGTTGATTATCCCCTTTGCTACACGGGGTCGATACAATGTTCCACCATTCGCGACTACCATTGTTTCAGCAGCGATTTGTAACGGTGTAACCAATAAATCACCCTGACCAATGGAAAGATTATACGTGTCCCCAATATACCAAGGCTCATGTTTTGTTTCTTGTTTCCATTGTTTTGTTGGAACAAATCCGGATTCTTCACCAGACAAATCAACACCCAAAAAACTACCAAATCCAAACCGACGTAAATATCCAGTAATTTTATCTACTCCAAGACCAGAAAATGAACCATAACCACCGCCAATATAGTAGTAAAAAGTATTCACTGACCAAGCCAAAGATTTCGTCACATTCGTGGTGCCATGCCCGCCGGGTTTCCAATCAGGAAAAAACCATGGCCCAACCTGAAGACCTCCAACACTTAAAAAAGAAGTGTTTGGGTTAATAATTCCTTCTTCGAGAGCAGCCGAAGCTATGACCGGTTTAATAGTAGAACCAGACGGATAAACTCCAGAAATTGCCCTATTAAACAGAGGATGATCCGGATCATTGATATACCGATCATATACCATTGAATCAATACCACCCGCAAAATCATTATTTTGAAAACCCGGTAAACTCACGATGGCTAAAATTTCTCCGGTCCGTGGATCCATAACAATTCCCGCAGCTCTTGATGTATGGGTCTGTTTTAAATAATTCAACATGATTGATTCAAGTTTTTGCTGCATTGCCACATCAATTGCCAAACTGAGATGGTACCCAAGCTTTGGTGCTGATTCTGCCAATATTGATTGTTCTTTGCCTTGAACATTCACTTCTACTCGACGTCGACCATATTCTCCCCGTAAAACTGATTCATATATTTTTTCAATACCGGTTTTTCCAATCGTGTCTGATGGTAGATATCCTTTATCATACAATCGATTAATCTCAGCCTGATCCAATTTTCCCATATAACCAAGAATATGAGATAGGGATAAAGGAAGTATTCTCTGATCATTTTTCCCTTCAAGAGTACTGCCCAGCAAGGGCGTCTCATCACTGAGACCATACCAACGTTTACTACCTTCAGCAATAAAAATACCATGAACACCAGAACTTTGAATATGTAATTTCAGCGCAGTATCATAATCCAAATCTCCTTTGATAACCAAAGAATCCTGACGATAGGCACGAAATTCATCAATCAATGTTTGAATATCTTCAGATTTGCGTCCTGCAATCGCAGCTGCTCGAGCAATGACTTCTGCGCGCGCGCCTGGTTCACGGGGCAAATCTTGAGGAATAAGAACCAATGAAAAATTAGCAATATTTTTGGTTAATTGACGACCACGACGATCAAAAACCAATCCACGTTCCGAAGAAATAGGAATAATACGTTCACTATTATTTTCAGCCAATTGTCGATAGTGATTTCCTTGAAAAATTTGTAAATATACCAGTCGAGTCATAAGTACTGCGAGCGCAGTTATGACTGCATAATATAAAAATCGTAATCGAACTCGAGAAAGACTACTACCAACATGAGAAGTACCACGAGGAATAAAACGAGCTGCTCGTTCAACAGATTCAACATCAAAATTTTCTTCTACCCAACGGGTACGATAAATCCCTGGCAGATGAAACCAACGAGGTCGACGTCGAGTCGATTTTTTATCCAAATCCAATAAAAAAGGATCAAATTCAGGCATAGTTATGGTTGTGGCAATTCACCAATCTTTAACTGAGTGAGAAGTCGGGAAATTATTGCGTAAATGAGTGCTCCTGTCGGAACTGAGACTATAAATTCAAAACCATAGGTTGTGAGTACTGCATTCCAGTCCCATTCAGAACTGACCATGAAAATTCCTATTGAGTACAAAACTCGATATAAAAACAATCCCACCGCAGTCAAGGCAGCGGCAGCAACCAAACTTCGATTCGTAAATAATGATCGATATATCCAAACCAAAAAAAGCATGGATAGTGTTCCTGAAGCAAAAAGAATACCAAAAGGGGTAATGGCATATAATTCAAGACAGAAGTATATAAGCGCGGCAAACCAAACCACGCGTCCATTATCAGATGAGAGCAGCATAATCATGAGCGCTATCATTATCACATTAATTTTATTAAACGGCGAAGGTAAAAAAAATAAAAAAATAAATTGAACAAGCAGTATGATGATGAGCAAAAACGTATACAGCGATCCTCGAATAAAAAAACGAATCATATAATCTCGAGGTCCTTAATAAATAATAACCGAGACCACGGTAAGAGCATGCAAATCAGCCAATGGTTTAAGAATAGCTTTTTGAAACGGTTCTTGAGGATTTTTTTCTACAATTTCCACAGTTCCTATGCTTAATCCCCGAGGAATGGTTGCTTCAAGACCAGAACTAATAACCACATCCCCAGGTCGAACAACTTCATTTTGCGGAATAAAATTAAGACGCACCGTAATACCAAAACCACCTTCAACAATACCAATACTTTTATCGCGATTAGCAACCGTAGCGCCAACCTTACTATGATTATCACTGAGTAGCCGTACAATAGAGGTTGTTGAATCGACTCGAGCAACAGCACCAATCATAAATCCTCGACCAATAATGACTGGATTGCCGACCGCAATACCATCTTTTGCACCACGGTTAATAATAATCGTTGTTCCCATGGGATCAATATTTCGTCCAATAACATCAGCACCAACATGTCGCGGTGTATCACGCAAAAAATTAAGCTGATCTCGTAAGGCAACATTTTCTTCTTCCAAGCGTTCTATGGTAGCGTTTTCTGGAGAACATTGATTGTCCCCAATGTTTGTACCCTTGTTTAATCCTGATCCAATATCATTGGTTAGACGAGGTATAGCGAGTCGATACAAAAAAAATGAAATTCGGTCAAAAACACTTCGTGCAGCAGTTTCTGGAATAGTGAGCCAACCAAGA
>JAHFIE010000064.1 GCA_023246565.1 Candidatus Magasanikiibacteriota bacterium | reverse complement strand
TATTTCTATAGAAAAAGTGGAAGCCGTGTCACGTCGAGTTATCCGAAAACAAGAAGATATTTGGTTGTTCCCGGCCAAACATTATGTGGCGAGCCCAGTGATGCGAGAGCGTGCGTACGCCAACATTCAGCAAGAACTTGAAGAGCAATTAAAAAATTTTGAAAAAAAAGGAAAAGTTTTGGAATATGAACGTTTGAAGCGCAGGGTAAAATATGATTTGGAAATGATCAAAAATCTTGGGTATTGTAATGGCATAGAAAATTATTCTCGGCATTTTGATGGCCGAGTCGCGGATGAACCTGCCTTTACTTTATTGGATTATTTTAATTATGCGGGTGGAAAAGAAATGGAAACAGGCAGTAATAATAATTTTTTGACCGTGATTGACGAATCGCATGTTACGGTTTCGCAAATTCGCGGCATGTATAATGGCGACCGGGCGCGCAAAGATACGCTGGTGGAACATGGATTTCGATTGCCGAGTGCGCGGGATAATCGGCCGCTCAAATATGATGAATTTGATGCACGGATCAAGCAAGTTATTTATGTTTCGGCCACACCTGCAGAATATGAATTAAAAAATGCGCAGAATATTGCCGAACAAATTGTACGCCCCACGGGTTTGATTGACCCGGAAGTTTTGATTCGTCCGGTGACGGGTAAGTCAGATAACCCACATCAGATATCAGATAACATGAGTCAAATAACAGATAACAACAAAGACAGTGGATTATCCCAAGTTGATGATGTTATTGTACGTATTCAAGATCGCATTGCGAAAGGGGAGCGAACGTTGGTTACAACGCTTACCAAAAAAATGGCTGAAGATTTAACTGAATTTTTAGTTGCTAAAAAAATTAAAGTGGAATATTTGCACAGTGACGTGCATACGATCAATCGTATTGATATTATTACGAAATTACGTCGTGGCGACATTGATGTGATTGTCGGTGTAAATTTGTTGCGCGAAGGACTCGACATTCCCGAGGTGTCGCTCGTCGCAATTTTGGACGCAGACAAAGAAGGTTTTCTCCGCAGCGAAACAAGTTTGATTCAAACGATTGGCCGTGCCGCGCGCAATGTGAATGGTCTGGTTGTTTTGTACGCGGATCAGATGACTGGTTCGATTGAGCGAGCTTTGGCGGAAACTGCGCGTCGTCGAGAAAAACAATTGGCTTATAACAAAGAACACGGAATCACACCAAAGACCATTGAGAAAAATATTCGTAATATTTTGGAAGAGTTTGGAATTTCAGCAGATAACATACAGCAGATAACAGATGGCAAGAAACATCGGAAATATGCAGGTAAAGATTCTGTGGTTGATCTTGATACCATTGGTGATGCACGGCCTATAAAAGAAATTATCAAAGACAAAGAAACACAAATGAAACAGGCGGCGCAAGATTTGGAATTTGAATTGGCCGCGATTTTGCGGGATGAGATTCGGGAATTAAGCGCTCGGGAAAAAACCAGTTTGGTAACGAAGAAGATGAAAAAGAAGTTAGATTAAAATAAAGTTTAGTCACTAGTTTAAGTTAGGAGTTCTGTTGCTAAATTATTTATTTATCATATACTACCCGAGTCGAATTTAATTATAATGTAATGGTACCATTTTCTTTTTTAAAAAATCGTTCGAGTCGTGCACTTTTTATTGCTAATGCGGTACCACTCATCGGTGTTCTTTTTTTTCAATGGAATGTAGTTTCTCTTCTTTTGTCATATTGGATAGAAAGTGGTGTTATTGGATTCTATAATGTGCTGAAAATGTCGCGAGCCGAGGGAGAAATCTGGGTGGATAAGAACAATGAGACTCATCCCTCGGGAACAGCAGGCGCTGTTCCAATAACACCCGCACAGATGAAAGCAACACGATTTTTTTTGATTCCATTTTTTTTGTTCCATTACACAGGCTTTATGACCGGACATTATTTTTTTATTGTTGCAATTTTACCCACACTTATCCGCAACGGACAATCCAGTGAAGTACTACTTACCACTGCGTTCTGGCCAATGATTATCACCGGCTTAAGTCTTTTGATAAGCCACGGTATTTCATATTATGAAAATTTTCTTGGTCACGAAGAATACAAATCAGTTGAAATTGGTACACAAATGTTTGCGCCGTATAAGCGTATTATCGTCATGCATGTCACGGTAATACTCGGTAGTATTTTTTTGGCTTTTTTTGATTATCCACCATTGGTATTAGTGGTATTGATTTCTCTGAAAATGATTATTGATTATCAGTTTCACATGACTACACATCCTTCTTTGAAGAAATTATTTGCCAACGTCATTTCGTAATCGTATGGTAATACTATGGGTAGAACATTAAAATTATTTATTTGTTTTCTGTTCGGGCTTGGATTAATTGGGTTTATTCTTTTAGTATATGCCAACTGGTTTATGATTTTTCATTTTGGAAAATTGTTTTCCCAAGAACAAGTACCGACGTCAACGATTGCGCTCGTTTTTGGTGGTGGTATGAAAACCAAAACTGAAATGAGTGATATGCAATATGATCGAGTAAACGTAGGCGCACAATTATATCATGGTGGAAAAATACAAAAAATCATGATTACCGGAGATGATGGCGCTTTGCGGGGTGATGAAATTTCTGCCATGAAAAAACAATTACTTGATTGGGGAGTGCCACAAGAAGCAATTCTTATTGATCCACACGGCTATCGAACGTATGAAAGTTGTTGGCGTGAAGCCCGTTTGTATGGGGTTACTTCAACCATTGTTGTATCACAAAGTTTTCATTTACCCCGTATTCAGTATTTATGTGAACATTTTGGTATACAAACCATTCCAGTTTCAGCGGATCTCCGGGATTATGATTCATGGTGGGTTGGGTATACTCGAGAGTATTTGGCTCGACTGAAAGCCTGGTGGCAGGTAGAGATAACAGAGCCAATGCCTCGGGTTTTGGAGTTTTAAGAGGCAATGACTTCCTATGGGGGTGAATTATTGACAAAATGATCAATACGTGGTATACTCTTTGGTCAAATTAGCTAAAGATTGTGAAAATACTATGATGCAAAATTATCAAACAAGTGGTAATTTTTCCCTCAAAAAAGAAAAAATATATCAATTTTTGGACGCGCCAACTACGAACGCGGGTCGTTTGGTAAAAATTTTTATTATCTTTCTGATTATTCTGTCTGGTTTGGAATTTTTGAGTGAACTTTTTTTATCAGAATATCTTTACCCATACGCTCAACTGGTGGCTTATCTTGATAAGGCTATTGTAACCGTGTTTACCCTTGAGTATCTGATCCGTCTTTGGGCCACGCCATCACGTAAAAAATTTATTGTTAATTTTTATAATATCATCGATCTTTTGGCAATTGTTCCTTATTTTTTTCTTGCGCTCAATCTTTCTTTCTTCAGAACGTTTCGATTGGTCAGGTTATTTCGCATAGCTCGGCTTTTTCGAGCAGCTAAAATTATGCGACATTTTTGGTACATCGCCCAATTAAAAATGGGCACGGTGGCTCGGGTAGTTCAAGAAAATGTACTGAAAAATATGGTCGTGATTATTCTTCTTATTTTTCTTGTTGAACCAACACGAAATTTTTTAGTCATGGTCAACCCAAATTATTACTCGGACATTATTCTTGCTACGAGTATTTTTGGAGTAGCAGCCATGTTTGGTTTTTTCTCTCTTTCCTATGGCGATGTTGACCCACTACGATTGAGTGATCGTATGTTGGCACATGTAACTTCTGCTTTCCTTATGCTCCCCATAGGAATTATGTTTATGATTGTTGAAATTATTTTAACAAAACAACTTGGTCAGTCACTGGGGATTTTGAGTCTGGCTATTTGGCTTGTTTACACGGCAATTGTACTCTGGGATTTTTCAAACGTAAAAAAAATTCAAAAAAATTTTACTGAAGAAAGAAAAATATAATCTTCTCATCGTGTTTCTGCTTTGTTAGTACCTGTTTGCTTATCACGGGTATAGACGATCGCAGAAATGATATGAACAAATAACCCAGGAGGGTGTGTCATGGTGTGGTCGCGGATTATGCCGGTGGTATCGGCAATTCTGGCCGCCTTTCTTGGCGGCACGGTTGGGCTCAAGCTCCTTGAGCCCATGGTTGACTGGGGGACTGCGGTCCTCTGGTCTTTGTCAGCCCTCTTTACCTTCAGTTTCGACGTGTACCCGCCAACGTCGGAGCTGTCGAAGACCTTTCAGGTCTTGTTTCTCTGTATTTCGACCCTCGTGATTGGAGTCTTTTTTACGGTCATCTTGCCACCGTTTATTCGGTGGTGGGAAGCCCCGCGACTTGGCCAGTCCCGAGTCAGGACGTTCCTCTGGAGCCCACCACTCTACCTCATCGTAAACCCTGTTGATTGGGAAAAGGTCGAATCCGTGTACGAGGAGATGAAGCAGTACTTATCTCGCTTCAGGCTCGTCGTTGTCTCGGAAAAATTGGCCGAAATCCCACTCAGCTTCGGGTTTCGGGGTGTGGAGCTTGTACGCGGTTCCTTGCGTTCCCTGACCACCTACGAACGTTCGGGTCTTGACCATGCAGTCGGCGCGTTTATCTGCACTCCGGCGTACAATAACCCCGATGCAGAGAAGATCGTGGCCGTCGTACTGTCACTCATCGAGCGCTATAGACCCCAAGTGAGAACGGTCGCTGAGTTCGCGACGCGAAAGGGTATGTCCTTGGCGCGTGGTCCTGGGTTTGAGGCAGACGCAGTAGTCTGTTTTGACCCAACAATACTTAACGCTGCCGTGAACATTCTCAGCAAGTTGGTTCTCAAGCGGTTGTTGCCTGACAAGAAGATGAATCTCCAAGCGAACCCGTACGATACGGATCAAGCGGGAGAACTCAACCACCAACTCAATTTGGTTGGCGTGGAACAATCCGCCAACG
>JAHFIE010000016.1 GCA_023246565.1 Candidatus Magasanikiibacteriota bacterium | reverse complement strand
TCCGAGCTGGAACCAGATACTGCCTCAGCTGGCTATTTTATTCCCTGACCGATTGAACCTTATGTAAACAAAAAAACCGTCCTGTCGGGACAGCCATTTACACAAAAGTATTGACACACTCGGAAAAATTGATCCTCATAAGAGGATAGTGCCATATCTTAGCCCTATTTGTCAATTTTTATTATGGAAGTTTTGACTTCTATTTTGCTCACTAAACTTCAAACTTCGGAAATCAAAATTAAACTATCTTTTTTGACCTGCCAGATTACCGGACGGTCAAAAAAGATAGTTTAATTTTGATTAATAAAAAAATCCCTGGCATTCGACAACTGCCGAAGCCAGGAATTTTAATTTTTTTGGTGGCGCTGGTGTGAACAGCGCGGCTCTCCTTTCCTTCTCACCGCAGAGGGCGACCTGGATATCGGTTGACGTAGCAGGCGTGGCAGTGACACAGCGAGATGCCCACCTCATGGTCATAGAGATGATGACAGATCGGGCAGGTATCTGCTGAGGTGATGGTCTCCACGAGACAGTCTGGGTTTGTACATTTTTGGGGTGGTTCTGAGAGATCCACCCGCGCCAATCGTTTTTGTTTCGGCCGGTGGTATATCATAGAACTCCTTTCGTGTAGCCACATATAGTCACATTTTTCTACTATTTTGTCAAGCATAACAGTGGTATATTCCCATGGACAGAGAATAGAAGGAGTGCTATAATCCCATGAGTTTTGATGGCTTTTTGTTTTTTTATTGTATGAATTTTCTTAAAAAAATGTTTGGTGAAGGTAATATTCGATTGGTTAAAAAATTACAACCCGTTGTGGAACAAATCAATGGATTTGAATCTGCTTTATTGACATTATCTGACGAAGAACTAAAAGCAAAAACAATAGAATTTAAAGATCGTCTTTCAAAAGGTGATACTCTGGAAACCATATTACCCGAAGCTTTTGCCGTAGTTCGCGAAGCAAGTCGCCGCGTAACAGGTATGCGCCATTATGATGTGCAAATGATCGGTGGTATTGTTTTGCACCGTGGTATGATTGCAGAAATGCGTACCGGTGAAGGAAAAACATTGGTAGCCACATTACCCACGTATTTGAACGCGCTTGCAGGTAAGGGTGTACATGTGGTTACCGTAAATGATTATTTGGCAAAACGTGATGCTGTGTGGATGGGTAAGATTTATGATTTTCTTGGATTGTCCATTGGTATTATTCAAAACATGCGTGTTTCGTATGTTTATGATTCAACCGTGATTCGACCAGAAGAATTATTGGTTAATGATGAACATAAAGAAACAGAAAACGCGCTTGAATCATTTAAAATTGAGGATGAATTTTTGCGACCCAGTAGTCGTCAAGAAGCGTATCGTTGTGATATTACCTATGGTACGAATAATGAATTTGGTTTTGATTACTTGCGTGACAACATGGTTCAAGGTCTGGGAGAAATGGTTATGCGACCAGGGAATGAAATGCATTTCGCGATTGTTGATGAAGTTGACTCGATTTTAATTGATGAAGCCCGTACCCCACTGATTATTTCTGCACCGGCCGAAGAAGCTACGGAACAATATTATCAATTTGCTGATTTGGTTCGACAGCTCAAAGAAAATGAAGATTATAATGTTGATGAAAAAATGCGTACGGCCACACTCACTGAATCAGGCATAACAAAATTTGAAACATGGTTGAACATTCCGAATATTTATGAAGAGGGTGGTATTAAGGTGGTTCACCATATTGAACAAGCGCTCAAAGCAGAAGTTTTGTTTAAACGAAATAAAGATTACTTGGTAGAAAACAACGGAGAAATTATTATTATTGATGAATTTACTGGCCGAAAAATGCCGGGTCGACGGTACTCAGAAGGCCTTCATCAGGCGCTTGAGGCAAAAGAAGGTGTTTCCATCCAACGGGAAAGTCAGACCTTGGCTACGATTACATTCCAGAATTTATTTCGCATGTATGGAAAGTTGTCGGGTATGACTGGAACGGCCGCGACCGAATCTGAAGAATTGTTTAAAATTTATCATTTGGAAGTCGTCGTGATTCCAACGAATAAAATTGATCAACGGACTGATTTACCGGATCGAATTTATAAAACAGAAACAGCAAAATTCCGCGCTGTGGCAGAAAGAATAAAGGAATGTCATATCAAAAAACAACCAATTCTTGTAGGTACAATTTCTGTTGAGAAAAATGAACGACTCAGTGAATATTTGACTTCAATCGGAATTCCTCATGAGGTTTTGAATGCCAAGAATCATGAACGAGAAGGTGAAATTATTGCTCAGGCCGGACGACCAGGGGCAGTAACGCTTGCAACGAACATGGCTGGTCGTGGTGTTGATATAAAACTTGGTGGTGTTCCTGCAGTAGCAACTGATATTGAGACCGTAGTAAAGGCCGGTGGTCTTTTTGTACTTGGTACTGAGCGACACGAATCACGGCGTATTGATAATCAGTTACGTGGTCGTGCTGCTCGTCAGGGTGATCCGGGTATGACCCAATTTTTTGTTTCGACCGATGATGATTTGTTACGTATTTTTGGTGGTGACCGGCTTAAAAATGTTATGACTCGGCTCAAAGTTCCGGAAGATATGCCGATTGAGCAAAATATGCTGTCTTCGCTTCTCGAAAACGCGCAGAAAAAAGTTGAAGCGCATAATTTTGATATCCGGAAACATCTTTTGGAATATGATGATGTTCTCAATAAACAACGAACCGTGGTTTATGAAAAACGACGACGTATTTTGGAATATGCTCTCAAAAAACCAGCTGAACTTACTCCTTTGGTTACGGAAATGGTAGAACAGGAAATTGAGACCGTGGTTTCATACCACACGAACTCGACCGAAGGGCAGCTTCGTCATAGTAGTGGTGAAACAAAAGGGGATTGGAATATTCAAGAGATTTATGAATCCATGAAAACAGTATTTCCTTTGTCTGAACAAGATCGAGAAACACTTTTTGCTTTTGCAAAACGTGATAATGATAATTTTAGTGATGTTGTGGCGCGTGATAAAATAGTTTCCTTTCTTATAGAAAAATCCACTGAAGAATACCATCGATTAGCCACAGAAATTGCAAAAAATATTCCTGATGAAACCCTTGCCGAGACTGCGCTCCATGATTTGGAAAAAGGAATCATGCTCCGCGCGATTGATACGTTTTGGGTTGATCATCTTGTGGCGATTGATTATTTGCGCGCAGGGATTGGTCTTCAGGGATATGGTCAGCGCGATCCATTAATTGAATATAAGAAACAAAGTTTTGTCATGTTTAATCAATTACTTGCTGATATTCAAAAAGAAGTTGTTTATTCATTTTTCAAAATTGGTGCAGGTATTCAGCTTGCTCCATCCATTATGGCGACTGATGAATTAACCTTGAAAGGCGCTGAAAAAGTTATGGATGGAGAGGAAGATCATAATCATGCAGCATCCTCGGGCAATAGTACACATTCTCAGCAAAAAGTTGGACGTAATGATGCTTGCCCATGTGGCAGTGGGAAGAAATTCAAACGTTGTCACGGAGCTTAATAATCTTTGAAATTTTATTATTTCGTCAGATCCAAAAGGTTGACACGACTGATTCAATTTGGAATAATCGACATACGCTGAAGAGAGGAACAGGATGGCGACAAAAGGAAAAAAGGTGTACGACCTCGAAGAGGAGCTGAGGTTCGCAGATCGCCTTGGGCCCGAGGCTCTGGAGCGGATCGGCGATTTTCTCCTAACACGAACGATTCCCTGTCTTCCCGATGAACTCAGAGAGACAATCGGCTTGATCTTCTACGAACTCGCTCGGCGATCCGCCGAGAGGATTTCTGAGCAGAGTTCACCCCAGCCCTGATCTTCTTCTGCGAATGCCCGCTTGGTTTCTGCACCGGGCGGGCTCTTCAATATAGTGTGCACATGGACTCTTGACGCGTTGAACTGCTTTGGTTACACTACGCACACTTTTATTTCCGAAGTGTGGCGAATGAATCAGAAGGTGTTCGGATGATCTTTATTCTCTAATATGCAAAAAAATACAGTTACAAAAAATTTACGCGCCAAGGCTCGTTGGGGCGTTGTTGGTATTTTTGGTCTTTTGATTATTACCACAGCATTTGCTGCTCCAGAACCCATTAATAAAGGAATTCAATGGTTTAATACAAAAACCAATTTTGGACTTCCCACTATTAAAGTTTGGCCATATCGCCTTGGTCTTGACCTACGTGGTGGAGTACAACTAACCTACAAAGCTGATGTATCGACCATCGATCCAGCAAAACATGCTTCTGCAGTCGAAGGTGTTCGTGATGTTATTGAACGCAGAGTTAATGGAATGGGCGTTGGTGAGTCCACGGTTCAGATTTCAAAAATTGCAGATGCATATCGAATTAATGTTGAATTGCCCGGAGTCACAGATATTGCCCAGGCAATTAAAATGATTGGTGAAACTCCAACCTTGGAATTTAAGGAACAAAATACTGATCAACAAAAGACATTGACTGATGAACAAAAAAAGAAATTAGCCGAAGATAACGCAACAGCAAAAAAGCGTGCCACTGATCTTTTGAACCGTAGTATAAAAAACAAAGAAAAAGTTTCTGATCTGGTGGCTGATTCAGAAGATCAAGTAAGTAAAAATAATGGTGGAACGATGGAATTGGTAGGGGATGCAGAACCGTATAAAGAACTCTATACTTGGGCTAGTACACACCGAGAAGGCGAAGTTACAAAAACGCTTGTACAAAACCAAGAAGGATATAATATTTTACAACGCGGTAAGGAGCAAAGTACGGATAAAGAAGTTCAAGCAAGTCATATTCTGGTTTGTTATCTTGGCGCTGCCCGATGTGATACCAAATTAACCAAAGATCAAGCTCGTGAGAAAGCACAGGATATTATTAAAAAAGCCACGGATAAAAATTTTGCGGATTTGGCCAAAAAAGAATCAGATGATTTGGGAAGTAAAGAAAAAGGTGGTGATCTTGGTTATTTCCGTAAAGGAAACATGGTTCCTGAATTTGAAAAAGCCGCGTTCACTGCTGAAAAAGGAACTATTATTGGCCCAGTTGAAACCCAATTTGGTTTCCATGTTATTTATAAACGTGATGAACGACCAGTCCGACAATTTACCTTAACTCGGGTTCTGGTTCGTACCAAAACCGAAGCAGATATTTTACCACCACAATCTGAATGGAAATCAACTGGTTTATCCGGTAAACAACTTGAGCGAGCTGAAATTGTTTCAGATAGTCAGACCGGAGCTGTTCAAGTATCACTTCAGTTCAACGGAGAAGGAGCAAAACTGTTTAAAGATATCACTACAAGAAATTTACAAAAACCTGTGGCAATATTTTTGGATAGTGAATCAATTAGTATTCCTAATGTTACGTCCATTATTCCTGATGGTCGGGCTGTGATTACTGGTCGATTTACTTTGCAAGAAGCAAAATTATTAGCGCAACGATTAAATGCTGGCGCGTTGCCCGTACCTGTTGAATTACTTTCACAACAAGCCATTGGAGCAAGTCTTGGAGCTCAATCACTTCAAAAGAGCTTGCAAGCAGGTTTGGCAGGTCTTTTGGTGATTATGTTGTTTATGATTGCTGTGTATCGTTTACCTGGTCTTATTTCTGTTATATCGCTCTGCCTGTACACATCACTCACCTTGGTAATATTTAAACTTCTTGGTGTGACGATTACGCTTGCTGGTATTGCTGGTTTTATTATGTCACTCGGTGTGGCGATTGATGCTAATGTGCTTATTTTTGAACGGCTCAAAGAAGAATTACGAGCAGGAAAAAGTCTGAAAACAGGTGTTGAAGAAGGTTTCTTGCGCGCATGGACTTCAATTCGTGATGGTAATGCAGCTACGCTCATTACTTCAGTTATATTAATTTGGTTTGGTACCAGTTTTGTCAAAGGTTTTGCCCTAACCCTGATCATTGGTACCTTAGTAAGTCTCTTTACTGCCATTACGGTTACCAGAGTATTGGTACGTTTCATTACTCCTTGGTTCAAGACCTATGATGGTGGTTGGCTTTTTTTAGGAGCAAAAAATAATCAGTCAACTTAATTAGAAAGATTGATAGCGCCTTATATGGTCAATATTATTGCCAAACGAAACATATTTTTTACCCTATCCGGCTTCTTTGTACTTTTGAGTGTTTGGGCCCTTGTTGTTTTTGGTTTAAAACCCAGTATAGATTTTACGGGAGGTTCACTCATGGCTCTACAATTTACTGGTCCTCGACCAGAATTAATGTCATTACAATCAACACTGAGTACACTCCCCGCGATCGGTCCAGTATTGGTTCAACCAAGTGGTGAACAAGGTTATACCCTTAAATTACGGTTTATTACTGAAGATGAACATCAACAAATATTGAGCAAAATCCGGACAGTTCATGGATCAGAAAATAATCGTGTTCTCGAAGATCGACTTGAAACCATTGGCCCTGCAATAAGTTCAACGCTGAAACAGCGGTCATGGATGGCAATCATTGCCGTCGCGGTTACGGTTATTTTGTACGTTGCGTACTCTTTTCGAAAAGTCTCTCAACCAGTTCAGTCATGGAAATTTGGTGTTTCAACTATTATTTCATTGGTTCATAATGTTGGTATTACGGTCGGAATTTTCGCGCTCTTGGGCCATTATTATGGCATCCAGGTTGATATACCATTTGTTGTAGCCCTTCTTACGATTTTGGGATATTCAGTGAACGATAATATTGTTGTTCTTGATCGAATACGAGAAAATTTGCTTCGCCGAAGAGTCAGTGATTTTGCTGTCCTTGCCAATAATGCTTTAAATGAAACGTTGTGGCGTTCACTCAATACGTCCTTTACTATTTTATTGGTTTTTGTTGCTCTGTTTATTTTTGGAGATAGTTCAATTTTTACATTTTCTTTGGCATTGATTATTGGTATTATCATTAGTGCCTATTCATCTGTCTTTTTAGCTGCTCCGCTTTTGGTAGCTTGGGAAAAATGGGATCATCGCCGCCCTTAAATTAATTGTTATAAAAAATCCTCCCCGCTTTGCCGGAGGATTTTTTTGTTTACGTGTGGTATACTATAAAAAATTACTTTTTATTTTGAATTTTGACGCATAATACTATGGCCATGTCTGAAGATAAACTTAAAAAGGTGATTGCTCTGGTGGGCACGCTTATGTTTATTTTTTCTTTTGCGGCAGGCTACCTTTCGGGAATGTACGGGTGGTGGTGGACAGCAATCCTCATACCCGTTGTTTTCCTCATGATTTTAAATACTCTTGGCAATGGAGGAGGACATCATTAAATCCCTATGGATTTAGGTTTTTTTACGATTGACCAATCTGCGATTTTAGCGGCTTTTAATGCGTTTCTCTTGCAAGGACCACTTATTATTTTTTTACAAATTTTTGCCTTGGCAGGTTGGCTTGTTTTAATTCGTCCGCTTCTTGCCCTACTCTTTCATTTTTATGTTGAACTCAACGAAGAACATTATGTCCATGACTGGAAACCAGTAGTGCTTGCAATTGATATTCCTGCTCTTAATGTGCAAACACCAAAGGCAGTAGAACAAATGTTTGCGCATCTTGCTGGTGCATACTCCAAACCAAGCCTCAAAGAATTGTTGACCATTGGTTACAAACAGCGGTGGTTTAGCTTGGAAATTGTGAGTATTGAAGGCTATATTCAATTTGTGGTATGGACAGAATATGCTTTCCGTGATTTGGTTGAGGCATCAATTTATGCACAATATCCTGATTGTGAAATTACAGAAATTGAAGACTATACCAAACTCGTACCAGAAAAATTACCCGGTGAAACTCATGATATTTGGATCAGTGATTTTGGTTTGGCAGAAGATAGTGCTTACCCTATTCGAACCTACAGTGAATTTGAACACTCTATTTCCAAAGACACGGTTTTGAAGGATCCTATGGGTACATTTTTGGAAAGTTTTAGTCGTCTTGGCCCTGGCGAACAGATGTGGTTTCAAATTATGGTCGAACCAGTGGGTAATGAATGGAAAGAACCAGCCATTGCAAAGGTAAAAGAGATTTTAGGCATTGCTGATGCTCATGAAGTCAAAGAGACTATTGCGGATAAATTAGTCAAAGCAATGATGCAATTTTTAGTTTTTGCCGGTGATCAAATTTTTAATCGTGAAGCCAGTACTGATGAAGCAGCTGAAGAACATCCTGAACCAGTGCGTCTTACACCAGGAACCAACAAGATTGTTGAAACCATGGAAAATAAAATGAACAAAATCGCTTTTAAGGTTAAAATGCGTGGCGCGTATATTGCTCCAAAGACTGTATTTAATCCTCGACGCGGTGTTAATGCGCTTTTGGGAGCCATCAATCAATATAATATTCCCAGTGCTAATTCAATTGTGAAAACTGAAGCACCGAAAGGTAAGAAAAAAGAAAAACCACAAAAATTGTTTGAAGCCTACAAAAAACGATCCATGTCGACCAAAAGTGCAACGTGCATCATGAATATTGAAGAACTCGCTACTATTTGGCACTTTCCCATGTCTCATGTTAAGACTCCGCTCGTCACCAAAGCACTTACGAAGCAAGCCGAGCCTCCGGTTGGCTTGCCGGTTGAATTTCTTGGTTCAATGGGAAATGTGGCTCCTGAGAGTAACACAACTGTTTCTCCACAAGTAAAATCAAAAAAGACTTTTACTACTGATTCGGGTGAAGAAATTGCCTATGATAATTGGTACGAAAATTTGTAAACAAAAAACCAGGGAAACAGCAGAATTTTTCTAAAGAAATTCTATTGTTTTGCCCTGGTTTTTTTGTATCCCAGAGTTGCGATTTTTTCCTCGCGACCCAGCCACTCCTTCTCCACTACGTGGATTCGAAGTAGACGTAGATGAAAATGGACAGAGTAGTGAGGGAGAGGGTCACCTTGCCCAGGTTGTAGGTCCATTCTTCATGGACTCTAGACATGACATCGTCGAATGAGTAGGGATTCATGATCGATGACAAAAACATGAACCAGGAGACCACGGTTCCTGCCAGGATGAGGAAACAGGTCAGATGGATGGCCTGGATGATCATCTTGTAGAAAACCAAAATAGTGATCAGATCGAACATGAAAGAACCTCCGCTCTGGGAATAGCCATAGGTAATCCATGGCTAAATTTTATTGTATCATTTTTTTATGTACTACAAAATAGTAAGAAGAGCTTTGTACAATCCAATATGTTAATTCTGGACCGTAACTAATTTTTTTGTCGCAATTTTGACGAGTGAATACAAGGAAACCAGAATTCCGGTATAGAATAAATCACCAAGTAAACTATTACGAAAAAACGGAAGCGCCATAGTGTAACTCTCGAGTAATCCAGAAAAATCATGCGTGTACATGGTACCAAACACCCAGACTGCGGCATTTGTTGAAAGATAAAATAGTATGGATCCAGCAAGCGTGACTGAAAGGATTGAGCGAAATGAATCATGAATTTTTGTGCTCACATACCCGGTAAGCGCGAAGCTCAAGTAGACGACGAGCATTATTTTCCAAGAATAAAAACCAATAATCGTGTCACTGATAAGCATTGCGGAAAGTGGTACGAGTATAGCTAATTTTTTGGGAAGATAAAGCCCACCAAAAATTGCAATGGCTGCGAGTGGTGTGAAATTAGCCGGATGCGGCAACAAGCGCGCGCTGGAACCAAGGATTACCAGGCCGATCGAAATAAACAACGTGATTGATTCATGATTAATTTTCTTCATAGCGCCATTCAATAGAATCACTCGGTTTAACCGTAACATCGGCTAATCGGCGATAGTTTATTTTTTGATTATTAATATAAAGATTCCAGGATTTGCTTGATGTTGCAATGACTCCTGCTAATTGCGTAATAACTTCGTTTTCACCATGAAGTGATGTTGTTAAACTGACATTGGTTTTATCGAGTATTGTGCCAAGGGGGACAGTTTTTAGATTATTCAGTGGTTCGTGTTCGACCCCATAAGTGATTTCATTTTCAGGGCCTTTCACTACTTTGACAACATATTCTCCACGGACTACTGAACTCAAAGATCGGCTGTTGAGACTACAGCCAGAGAGAAGAATCAAACTCAAGCATAGTATTGTCGTACGCATAGGTAACCCTGATTATAACAAGTTCTGCACAAAGCGCCAAGCAAGATAAACTCCTAATGTTCCGGCTACAGCAGCAGCTCCACCAAATACAGATTTGGCTGTGGTTGAACCAGGTATTGTATTTTGTGGCGCTGTTAACGTCGGTTGCGTTGGATCAATTGGGTTAGCTGGAGGAGTATCAGCTGCCTGATTTCCAGCAACAGATATATTTTGTGTTTTTACGTTTGGTTGATTATTTGTTGTTTGAGAAGACTCAGATTCTGAAAGATAAGTATTTGGTATTCCTAGTTCATTGGGTACAGAGGTAGGAGAGTTGATTGTTGGTACAGTAATTTCTGGTACTGAAGCAACGGGATTTTTTATTACAGGGATTGTTGTTTCTGTAATTGTACTTGATGTGGTTATTATTGCCACAGGTAAACTCGATGTCACCGTTGATGTTGGTGTTGTAATTGATGGAGTAGAAAAAGATGCTGAAGGTGAAGAAGTATTATTCGTTGTTGTTTGATTTTGAATTGTGGTTGGTTTGTTGAATGAAACCAAGGTGTTTGACCAGGGTTTGTGAAGAATTGCAGGAATTGCATACGCAGTTGACCAAATACGATCATTTTTTGCTACTGAACTAGTTTCCATTCCGCCATCAGTATTTTGCTGATTTGCGAGGTATTCACTGGGTGTTGCGCCATTAGGTAATTTCCAATCATTTTCTTGTTCTCCTAAGGCAAAAATTGCTTGGATTCCCCAGCTCGTGGAAAACGTATTATCACCAATACGTCCATCAGATTTGACGTGAATTTTAAGATATTGTTTGGCTTTTGTTAGTGCTTCGGGAACTCCTGGCAATGAAGTTACTTGAGAAAGGGACTGAATTGCTGCAGCAGTTAAGTCTGGACTTTCCCAAGCACCATTGGGTAATTGTCGTGTTAGAATAAATTGGACTGAGTTTTTTATTTCTTTGTCATCAGCAGTATAACCTGCCTTTAATAAAGGAAAAAGAGCAAAAATATCATCATTGATCAATGTCACATCACCGAATTGATTATTGGTGTAGGTTTCCATAATATTGGTAATGTAATCAGTTTTAGTTCCGGAATAGGGATTGATTCCCAGAGCCATAAGTGCCATAGCGCGACGTTCCCAATCAGTTGCTGATGTTCCGGGGTTAGGATCAGTTTTGAGGTATTGTGCAAGCAAATCTTTTGTTGCTGTATTTTGACCATAACTACCCAAAGCAATGGCAGACCAATCACTAAACAATGACCCGGTACCGATTGCGCCCGTTGTTTTGTTTTGTTCAGTGTCGAGAAAGGCGATTGCTTTGTCAACAGCAAATATCTTTTTATCTGTTGTTGATAATGAGTCTAGAGTGTTTGGACTGCCGCCTGACCCAGTATTGGTTGAAACTGATTCAGAGACTTGGGTGGGGCTTGTTGTCGTGGTCAAAGTAGTTGCTTCAACTACGGTGAGTGGGACAGTGGGGAAATAATAATCTTCGGCAATGCCAAAATTATAGGTTCCGGTCGTGCTTAAAAAAATTGTTGCCTGGCCAAGAGTATTGGTTATTGTTGAACTGACAACTTTTGGAGACCATGGATTGGTAGGATCTGGTTGTGTTGCACCAACCGTCACATTTAGAAGTGGGGAATAGGTGTTTGTTTTGTACTGGTACACTTCTGCTTGGGCAGTAATGCTTTGATTTGCTTGTATGGTTGATGTTGGCAAGGTCAGACGATGTTGACTGCCAAAGTAAAAATAAACATCATCATTTTGATTCAGTAAATAACTGTCAGCACCAACAAAAGGATAAGTATCATTCACCACATATTGCCAATTGTAGCAGGCAGGTTCACTGGTATTCTGAATGGTAATACAATTGACCAGGAATGAATTAAATGAAGCATAATAGGCTAAGTTGGAAACGGTGAAGGTTTCAGAATCAACATCAGCTTTGGTCAAAATACCAAGCGCGCTGTTGGCCGGGATTTCGTGTTGAGTATTGGTAGAGTCAGTGACGGTTATTTTTCCACTATTGAGCACAACTGGTCCATCAAAAAATAAGGTATCAAGGTATCGAAGATGGAGATTGATGCTTGTTGTTGATGAGGATGTTTGTGCTGTTGTCGTGGAGATTGTTTCAGAAAGTGTAGAAGTAGTAGTCTCGGTCACTGAAGTTGTGGTTGTAGACGTTGTTGTTTCAGTGACCAGGGTTTGATTTTCCTGGGTCAGATTGTTTGTTACTGAAGTAGTATCATTTGAAGCTTGAGTACCAGGGTTCGTTGAAGTAGTATTTTGTATTTCAGTGCCTGATGATTCTGTACTTGTAGTACTTTCTGCGTGGCTTTGGGTTGGTGCGAAACAGATAATCAGTAGAGCAATAAACAAGAATTTTTTCATAGTATTTTTCATAAAATATAATTGTTATGAGCAAAGATTTTTTTATGGTTATTCAGCAGATTCATATTTCCATGTTATTACATCGTCTTGTTTAAGAATGTATCCTGAAATTCCTACTTGAGATTTGACTCCGTTAATTGAAAAAATCCAGTATTGACCTTTTATTTTGTTGCTTGATTGACCATTCAGACTTTCCACGAAATAGCCAAGGCCATTAAAACTTTTGAATTCTACGGTTATTTTTTTGTCAGATGCCAGTTCGAGAAGCGCATCATACACCGTACTGTTTGCTCCAATGGACAAAGGGAATGATTTTCCCTGTAATTCCATCGTTGCCTGAATGGTGCTTGTGGTACGTGGAGGATCTGATGCTGTGGTTGTGACTACTGTTATTGCTTGTTGTTTATCTAATGATGGATTTTTTGTTACATTCTTCTTGATAATTCCATTTGTGCTTGGCAGTGAACTTGTTGGTGTTTTTGTTTGCTGTTCTAGTAAAGAATCTGGTGATCCGGTATCGGTTGAATAGGACTTTTCTTGAGTATTCTGAAATACAGAATTGTTATCATAGAATTTTGCACCCACCATAACAGTGAGTGCTATGGTCAAAAAAAGTAGCGCAAGCCAGTGTTTTTTAAGAAAAATAATCATAAAAAAATTCTCCGGGCAGAGAATATTGGAACCAAAAAAGGTATTTTCCTGCGCGGGTTACACTCTATAATGAAGACCGGACTCTTTGGCTCGTTTCGCTTGCTCAAAGCAAGTTTCCCGAATCAAAATTACCGTTGCGGCACAGTGGAGGGATTCCTTTCGACGTTATTCGAGATAGGGCACCTCACTTCCAGCATTAGAGAGGATAGATTGTAAGGGGACTATAACAGGGGATTTTTAGTACGTCAAATTATGGTAGTAAAGTTATACACAGATTTTTTAGGTGTCGATTCCTTCAAACGAATGGATAATACAGGGGTGGGGAGCGTCATCCCTAGGTATTGGGATTATGCGACCCGTGTACTGACGTGCATCATATTGACATAGGAGCAACTCTGCCACCCTCTAACATAATCTCCTGATTAAAATAATTTATTTTTAAATATTAATCCTTGATTTTTCTGCGTAAACACGATAGACTCGTGCCTATATGTGGATTAATGAAATTCTACAAAAAAATAAACCGATTTTGGCGCTTTCACCAATGGCAGACATGACTGATTCGCCATTTTGTCAAATTGTTCGTCAAATCGGTGGCGCTGATATTGTATTTCGTGAAATGGTATCAGCCGAAGCTGTGGTGCGAGATAATGCCAAAACATTGGGAATGACAGATTTTGTGGAAGCGGAACGACCAATTGTCCAACAGATTTTTGGATCAGATCCACTGACCATGGCTCGCGCTGCTGCCATAATTATGGAACATGCAAATCCAGAAGGTATTGACATTAACATGGGCTGCCCAGTCTATAAAATTACCAACAATTTTAATGGATGCGCGCTCATGAAAGATCCTGAACGAGCCGCGTCTATAATTCGTGAAATCCGCAGTGCGATTGGTACAGTCCCAATATCAGTTAAAATCCGTTTGGGTTGGTCTGATCCAGATGATTTCAAAAAATTTATTCCAATTATTGAAAAAGCCGGCGCAAATTTAATTACGATGCATGGTCGTACCAAAGCTCAAGGGTACAGTGGTAACAGTGATTGGAATCGAATCGCAGAAGCAAAAAAAATTGTCCAAGTTCCACTTTTGGCCAACGGTGATATTCATGACCCGCACCAGGTGAATCAAGCTCTAGATATTACCAAAGCTGATGGAGTCTTAATTGCCCGCGGCGCGCTTGGTAATCCATGGTTTTTTAAGGAAACAAATGCAATAAATAGCATTACCAATGCCAGAAATGAATCAGTCAGTATGGGTGAAAGAATCAGGGTCGTGCTTGATCATGCTCGTTTGCATGTTGCTCACTATGGTGAGCGGGGGATTGTCACGTTTCGGAAACATGTGGCCTGGTATTTTAAGACCAGTAAGATTGGTTTTGAAGTACCGGGAATAAAAGAGATTCGGATGCAGTTGGTTCGAGTCAATTCTTTGCACGAGTTGGAGGAAATTTTAAAAACAATAAAATATTAACGCCAAATACCGGGTGCTGGATAATTAGGATGATCATCATTATCTTCAGGACGGTGGAGGCCTTCAAAAATAATAGGACCGTCAGTATCTTCTTTATTTTCTTCTGTTGGAGTTTCGCTTAGTCTCTTTGCTGCCTCACCGAGTGGTGTTCCTTCCCAATCAGAGTCAGGATTTTTTTCTTTTGACATAAAAGTTATTTGGTAATTATATTTTTTAAAATTTTTATAACCCTCTCCTTAATCGTAGCATAACCTTAAAAAATTCCATAATATCTTTGCCACTTAATTTTGACTTGCCAATTTTTCGATCGAAAAAAGTAACCGGGATTTCAGCCACCCGAAGGTTTAACCGTTCCACACGAAAAAGGGTTTCTTCTTGGAAAGCATAGCCATTACTTTTGATCGTATCAAGATCAATAGTTTCCAAAACCTGGCGACGATAGGCCCGAAAGCCTGCGGTTACATCATGGGTTTTAAGTTTGAGAAATATTCGACTAAAACCCATAGCTGCCCAGCTTGTACAATGACGCCAGATGTTCCATCCTATGATTTTGCTACCAGGAATACGTCGTGAGCCAATGACCAAATCAGCCTGATCAAGTGCTGATAAAAATCGTTGCACATCATTCGGATCATGCGAAAAATCCGCATCCATTTCAAAAATATAGTCAGCTCCAAGAGCAAGAGCTTTTTTAAAACCAGTAATATAGGCTGAACCAAGTCCTAGTTTTCGTAAACGTTTAATGATATGGACAGGATACTTGGCTCGAAGAATTTCAACCTCATGAGCAGTACCATCCGGTGAATTATCATCAACCACAATTATCTCAAGCCCAGAAATTCCTTGACTAAAAAGAGCGGGGATAAGTTTGGTAATATTTCCTCGCTCATTATAGGTTGGAATAACAATAATTGGTTTCATAATCAATGAAGACGTTGTTCTGCGGCAGTTACCGTATTATCCAAAAGTTTTGCTACCGTGATTGGTCCAACACCGCCAGGCGTTGGTGTTACATACGCATGATCAACAATTTCATCAACTGCGGCATCGCCAGACATTACTCCATCCACAAATGAAACACCAGTATCAATGACGATTGCACCAGGTTTAACCATGGAGCCGAGGATTATATGTGCTTTACCAACTCCGGAAACAATAATGTCTGCCCGGAGACATTTTTCTGTGATGTCAGAAGTAATACTATTGACGGTAGTAACACTTGCACGTTGATTCATCAGTATGATAGAAAGTGGCTTGCCAACCAATGCTCCGACCCCAACAATAGTGATATTTTTCCCTTTTGGATCAATATGCATATCATGTAAAATTTCCAGGACCGCGGCTGGTGTTGGTGGTGCCCAGGGAGCATTGTCCATGATTAGTTTACCTAAATTCGTGTTGGTCAAACAATCAACATCAACCCGAGGATCAATTGCGTTTAAAACTTCGGCCGTGTAGAGCGGTTCAGGGAGGGGAAGTTGTACAATAAGTCCGGACAGTTTTTTATTCGCTTGTAATTCTTCGATGGCTCGAATAATCAGCCTCTGATCCGTTGTATCAGGAAGATGTTCTAAGTGAAATGCAATTCCTGCTTTTTCTGCTGCTAATTTTTTTCGTTTAACATAGGTCTGGGATGGTAAATCATTGCCAACCAAAATAACAGCCAACGTAGGGGTAATCCCGCGGCTTTTGAGGGTAAGAACTCTTTGTGTGGTATTCTGTAATACTGCTTCGGCAATACGTTTGCCGTCGATCAAATAATTCATGGACAGAGCATAACAAAATTAGGCTGATTTAACAAGGTTTTTTTATCCGGTAACGTGTGCTATACTCAAATCTGTTGATTAATTTTAGGTGGTTTTAGTTTTAACCAAAAAATATATACCATTGATAATCAATATTCTATTGTTTTGTAATTATTCTTGAATATGTCCAAATTTCGCATAGTGTCCCTTCTTTTTTCAATCATAGTATTGTTTAGTTTTCTCCAACCAGTGTCTGCAGCCGTAACGGCTAAAACTTTACCCCCGGGTACACTGTTTCGATTCTCCACTGAAAAGACCATTTATTTTGTTGCCAGTGATGCCAAAGCATATCCTTTTCCTGACGAAGCAACATTTTTTAGTTGGTATCCGTCATTTGCCAAAGTAAAAGTTGTTGAGAAAAAAGATGTTTTGAATGTAATTTTAAAAAATATTATTTCATTGAAGCCGGGTACTCGGGTGGTTAAATTTGGTGATGATCCTAAGCTCTATGCCATAGCCCGTGGCGCACGGTTACGGTGGATTAAAAATGAAAACGTTTTATCTGACCTTTACACCACAACGTGGAGGAATTATTTTGTGACGCTCCCCGCAATCCGTTTAAATGATTATTCAATCGGTGCAGTTATTGACAAGGCAAGTTTGTACCAAAAAAATGATGAACGAACGAATGTTACTATTTCACAAGAACTGTACGCTCGTGGATTTGCTCGTAAAGATACTGTGGCTCCGGGTGGTGCGGCAGTACCTCTGCTAAAATCTCTCACAGAAAATGTTAAAGGAGCGTTGAGTCCTAATTTTAAGCCGCAAACAACCTACTACACACTCAAAACTGATTTTAATGAAGATAAAATTACGCTTACGTCCAAAGCGTATGATGATTATATGACTATCATGGTTGGAGATTACAATGTTGCTGATGGATCACCGATTACTCTGGATATACCCATTGGAGAGACTGATATTCCCATAAAAGTTTCTTCTCCTGACGGAACGCATGTTATCTACACAATTCGCATGAAACGCGCTAAACCCGGAGACAGTAAATTACTGTCTTCGTTAACTGAAAATTTGTCTGATAGTTTTTGGCCAACATTCCAACCACATTCGTACGATTATACGATTTACGCAAAATCGTCCGAGTCCTCAATTATTTTACACGCAAAAACTGAGGATGATAAAGCTCGCCTCACGATTGACGGTAATTCTGTGGCATCAAATGCCAGCTATGACAAAACGCTTAAACCAGGAGAAAATAAAATTGAATTGTTGGTTACTGCGGAAAATGGTTATGCACAAAAATATACGCTTACCGTGAAAAAGGTACAGTAGAAAAATTTTGTATGATGAGCTCGGGGCCAGGGATTCGAACCCCGATAGGCAGAGCCAGAATCTGCAGTCCTACCATTAGACGAGCCCCGATTGTGGTTTCTAGGTATCAATCATTTTTCCAAGGGTGAGGGAATCCATAAACATCTGACCAACGAGTTTGACACTAGTGAATTTCCAACCTTTTTTGATAAAAACTTCTTCGCTTAAAATTGGTTGCTTCGTACCTGGTCGATAATAGAACACCGATGAGTTGTCTTTGGTCTTTACAAGGTCACCATTTTTAAGTTTTCGTTCATTGGTCGTAGGCGAGTAGCCATTGTGTATTTCTGTACCGTCACTAAATCCATCATGATCCGTATCTGCGTTTTGCAATGAACTGACAAAGTCGATTTCATTTTTTTTGTTTGCTCCGTCGCGGTCACCATCTGTTTCTGAACTCACCGCTATCGTTGGGCTGGTAAAAAGTACTATTTTCGCTCCAGTACTTGTTTTTTTGTCTGGAACATAGTCATGGATAGCG
>JAHFIE010000015.1:621-18380 GCA_023246565.1 Candidatus Magasanikiibacteriota bacterium | reverse complement strand
TTCATTTTATTTGGATGTTCCGAGCGGTGCAACGATTGTAGTTCTGACGTTAGTTATTCTTCTCATATCATTGGCCGTGAATAGTCGATGTTGTACTAGTCTCTGTCGTAAAAGGATAGTATAATACGGTATATGGATCGTTATTTGATTATTTCTTTATTTTTGGTTATTTTTCTTGCTGGGTCAGCCATTACCCTAAGTTTATCATTGCAGAATACAAGTGAATACACACCATTCACTGAGCCTACATTACTTGATGATTCTCTAGATACGACCCTGTTGTCTCAATCTGATCTTGGTACATCAACAACAATGATTGCTGAACCGTTATCACCAACATCGACAACTAAAATAGTGATGCTTGAACAAGACACCTTGGGCAACCCTTTTATTGAGAAAAAGGGTACCAGCATGATTATCCAAGGTGAGGCACTGGGTACTATGTTTTTTGAAGCTGGATTCCCGGTGCGGTTTGAAAATGAATTTGGTGAAATTTTGGCCGAAGGCTTGGCGCAAGCGACGAGTGAGTGGATGACCACTTCGTCTGTACCGTTTGTTGCCACGCTTTCATTACTGCGGCCAGCAGAGAATGTACCGGGGGTGTTTATTTTTTTGAATGATAATCCATCGGGTTTAGAAGAGTATAGTATTGAGGTGCGAATACCAGCTCGTATCCCATAAATTTTTTGTTTCGTATGATGATTGATGCCATCAAAGCGTTTCCCCAACAATTTCTCTACAAACCAGAAATAATTGGTTCTTTTAATCCACGGTCTTTCATTCATTTTATTGCCGTTGGCATGGGCGGTTCTCATCTGGCTGCTGATCTCGTATCTCGGCTCAAACCAAATGTTTCTCTTACCGTGTATTCAGATTATGGATTACCAGCATCAGTAAATTTTTTGGGTACTAAAACCGCGGTTATTCTTTCGTCATACTCTGGTAATACTGAAGAAGTACTTGCAGCTGCGGAAATCGTCATTGAAAAAAAAATCCCAGCTCTCGCAATCGCCGTGGGGGGTACATTATTGGATTTGGCAAAAAAAAATCATCTTCCGTATATTCAATTACCGGATACCGGTATTCAACCACGCTCGGCTCTTGGTTTTAGTTTATTAGCTTTGTGTCGCGCGATTGGTGAAGATGAATTTATTGCAGACAGTGCAGTGCTTGCACATAATCTTTCAGTAGCACAATTTGAAAGATTAGGAAAAATGCTCGCCACTCGTTTATCTGGCCGCGTCCCGATTATCTATGCTTCCCGTCGTAATCAATCCATTGCGTATAACTGGAAAATTAAATTGAATGAAACCGGAAAAATTCCAGCTTTTTATAATGTTCTCCCTGAATTAAATCATAATGAAATGAATGGTTTTGATGTTGTTGAAAAAACAAGAATGTTATCACAAAATTTTTATTTTATTTTTTTGCGTGACACCGGTGATCATCTCCATGTCCAAAAACGTTTTGATGTCCTTAAAAAATTGTATGGAGATCGTGGTTTACTTGTTGAAGAAATACCATTGAGTGATGGGGTATCTGAAGCAGAAAAAATTTTTTCCTCATTGATTCTCGCGGATTGGACTTCTGTGTATAGTGCCGAACACTACGGTTTGGAATCAGAGCAAGTACCCTTGGTAGAAGAATTTAAGCGTCTTATTACATCATAAGTATTTGTTTACGATGTATGAAATATTTTTTTGGAATTCTTGCGATTGTCGTCGGGTGTGCCATGGTTATTAAAACCGAGTGGTTTCTTGACAATTTCGGTCACAGTGATTGGGCAGAAGAAAAATTGGGTCCTGGAGGATCACGCCTCATGTATAAACTTATGGGTTTGGCTGCGATTATTTTTGCTATTTTGGGTATGACGGGTGCGCTCGGTGAAATTATTATTTCCGTATTTGGCAGTATCTTTGGTTTCAAACAAGTTTAAAGGTTATGTCCTATCACACAGGTAATGTTCTCGTGGATACCAAACAATTATTTAATCGTGTACAACTTCAACCTGGAATGCATGTGGCAGATTTTGGCGCGGGACGAACCGGGCATATTGTGTTTCCCGCAGGTTTAATTATTGGTGAATTTGGTGTGGTTTATGCCGTGGATATTTTAAAAGATGTTTTGGAAATTATAAAAAAACGAGCTGCTCTTGAGGGTTATGTGAATATCCATCCGGTCTGGGCTGACATTGATCGCCTTGGTGGAGTCAGTATTCCTCCTCGATCATTGGATATCGTGTTTATGATCAATGTTTTACATCATGCTGCAGACCCAACAATACCGTTGCGAGAAGCACAGCGCTTGCTGAAACCAAAAGCAAGAATTCTTGTGGTTGATTGGGTGGAGAGTTTGGTTACTCTTGGCCCTCGACCTGAATCAATGCTTAATTTTGCTGCAGTTTTACAATGGGCGCGTTCAGAACAATTTGCGGTTCAGGATGATTTTGCCGCAAGTCCGTATCATCGTGGTCTTATATTATTCCGACATGATTAAGCGTATTTTATTAAGGGGGATATGGCACAAACCGAACAACAAATTTTGGGTCATTGGGGTGAAGATCAAGCCATACAATTTTTAGAACGTCATGGGTATACGATAGTGACCAGAAATTTCACGACCGATTATGGTGAGATTGATATTATCGCACGAATAAACGAAACCCTTTCATTTATTGAAGTTAAAACACGACGTGGTTGGACCGGAAGCGCGGAGCGTGCGGTCGGAGGAAATAAAATTTCACGCATGGCAGCAGTCGCTCGACAGTATTGTCGACAGCAAAATATTAATATGGATCAACAATCAATCAGATTTGAACAATTGAGTATGTATTATCATAATAAAAGTCATAAGCTTACCATAATTCGTTATATCCTTCCTTTATAATAAGTATGTTGCCGCTTTCTTTATTTGATATAACCCAAACAGTATCAGTAATCGCGATTTTTTTATTGATGGTAGGCGGAACTTGGTATTTATTTTCCCGACAAAGGCAAAGTAATAATTCCGTTGGTAGTGCAGGAACTTTTTCTGGTGCATTAACTGACCTAACGCTCCTCGCGTGTGAGAATAAGATTGATCCGGTTATTGGACGTGATGAGGAAATTGATCGTATTTTACGGGTGTTATCACGCCGGACAAAAAATAATGTTATCCTTCTTGGTCCGCCTGGAGTTGGCAAGACTGCTTTGGCACAAGGTTTAGCACTTAAAATTATATCAGGAGGTGTGCCCAGTCTTTTGGCCAAAAAACGAGTAGTCTCATTAAATGTTGCTGAATTATTGGCGGGAACCAAATATCGTGGAGAATTTGAAACACGGGTAAAATCACTCATCAATCAATTGGTTGCTGCGCATCGTTCAATTATTCTTTTTATTGATGAAATTCATACGGTTATTGAAACAAAGGGGGCAGAAGGCGCAATTAATTTAGCTGATATGCTCAAGCCTTATTTGGCGAATGGAGATTTGCAACTCGTTGGTGCCACCACACAAAAAGAATTTGAACAGTATATTGTTCCTGATGAAAGTTGGAGCCGACGTTTTCAACCTATTTTAGTTGATGAACCTACAATTAAAGAGACGATTGAAATTCTTGAGGGTCTTAAAGGAAATTACGAAAAGTATCATGGGGTAATTATTTCTGATGAAGCAGTTCGCGCTGCTGCCTATCTATCACACGAATATATTAAAAATCGATATTTACCGGATAAGGCCATTGATGTTATTGACGAAGCTTCGGCCATGGTAAATTTAGAACGTTCTGCGCCACACCGACAGGCAGTTGGTTTGCTCCATGGCGCAGCTCGCCGTACTGCCCAAGAAAAGAAATCACGTATGTCTGATCGAACCGTGGGAAAAGAAGAAATAAGAAAGGTCATTAGTCAGTGGATCGGTGTGTCATTGGCGCATATTCATTAGTCTGTGATATACTTTTTTTGATTGTAGAATGACCATAATTTTGAAGCGTACATTAATCTAAAAAATATTATTTTTCTCTTTTTATTTTTGTATGGGTAAAAAATCTACACTGACGAGTACCAAGACTAGTACCATCACCAACACCATGGTCGCGGTCGCTGTATTAATTTTAGGTTCTGCTTCGCTGGTAGCAGCAGCTGCGTTGACGTATTTTCCAAAACAGTCCGGAAAAACACAATTAGCTGCTAATGGTGGACCTAGTGGACCATTACCGCTTACAGCAGCAGGGCATCCACTTTTAAAAGAAATAAAAATCAATGTGAACGGTACAAATGGTCAAAAGTATGTAGCCAATAAAAAAGATATGAATAAAGATGATGGTAGCGTCCATGTTGAGACACAAAAAAACATAAAAACCAAAACTATTAGTCTTACTGCATTGGTTGAAAAAACAGTTCCGAACATAAGCTATGGTTTTTATGAATCAAACACTTCACCCTACGCAATTTCTGATTCTGATAAGTACTTGAAGAATGTGATTGCACAGAAGACAGTTTGGAGTAAGCACCGCTCCTATACCTTTGAACCTAAATATAGTACTGCGACCATATTTGTTTTCGTTAAAGGCAATGATGAGATTTACAATTTTCCCAATTTAAAAATTGATGACGTTATGGAGGTGACTATTAGCGCTCCCACATCAACAACACCATAGTTTCTCCTCGTTTTGCCTTGATTACCCCCCTAATTCAGATCAATGATTCTGTAATTTTCAAAAAAGATCATTTCATCAATAAATCCAACGTAACCGTTGGATTTATTTTATTTTTTATCTCATTACGATCATGAAAGTATCATTCAAAAAATATATCTTGTAGTTAAATTTTTAAAAAATTTGACAAAAATTTAATTTGGAGTATTTTAGTTATGTTTCTTAACGGCTTTACGAGGAGAAAAAGCCATGTTAGTTGACCACAAGGGGCGTTGTATTTGGCCCCTGGATGACGGAGGGGGGTCTCGCCGAGAGATCTCCGATCTCTCGCAGGCATACAAACGCCTGCAGAGGTTTCTACCAGAACCGTGTTCGCTGACGATCGAAGAGGTTGAGACCCAGGCAGCTGCACTCCTCGCGGAGATCGCAGTTGATCCGACGGTTTCCAACCTTCTCAACGGCCGGCATGAGGTCATCCTCCTGCCGAAGGATCCGCAAGCGTACGGCTACGGGAATTCATTCGGCCACACCTACCTCGGGATCGTGAAGAACTCGTGCGCAGATGCATTCGATGACCATGAGTTCAAGTTTATTGTCTCGCACGAGGGGAGGATCACGGGGTGTGTGACCGTGGTTCGAGGAACACGCCATGACCGAGTCATTGCCACCATGGCACAACGACCCGTCGTCGCCATCTACTTCCCGGACGCGATCCCGAACGTCCCAATCACGGGCGCGTACGAGGTCGTCAAGCGTCTTTCCGACAACTTCGCCCTCACCGGCGCCATCGACACTGCGATGGCCATTGCTATGCATCCAGAACTTGTGAAGGTCGAGAAGACCTTTGGCAAGCCCTTCCTGGACTGCGGTGGCGTGACCTGGCGCGACACGGATCGGACTTTCAGCTTCCAACCCGACGCTGGTCTTGACGAGATCACGAACAGACCCGTGCGTAGACTCACGGTCACTGGTCGAGCCTTCCCGGCTGACAAGCGTCACTCCTGCGGCTTGGTCTACGGCCACTGGGTCAGGCAGCCCTAGAACGGGGTCCATTGATTCTCACGAACCAACGTGGTTGAGTCAGGACCCCATCAAACACCCCATTACATTCATTTGACAAAGCATTTTTTTCCTGGTATCCTCTTGACAATGACTAGCTTTATAAGAGCTGGTTTTTTTATATCTTATTGAACATGTATGTCAGATATCACCAAGGCGATTCAAATTCTTTGTGATGATAAAGGTCTTAATTATGAAACAGTGCTTGAAGCACTCGAGTCAGCACTTGGGGCTGCATATCGAAAAGATTTTGGTAACCGTCAACAAAATATTCACGTAAAATATGATCCTGAACTTGGTGATATGCAGGTATGGGATGAAAAAATTGTTGTTGAAGATATTGCGCCAGAAGAATTAGAAAAAGCTCAAGTTGAACTCACTGAACGCCGTGAACAAGCTCGTAAAGAACAAAGAGAATTGTCTGAAGAAGAAGTTGCTGATCTTGCTCGGTTTAATCCCAAGACTGAAATTATGATAACCGAGGCTAAAGCCATAAAAGCTCATGCTGCACTTGGTGAAACCTTGATTATTCCCCTCGAAGTACCTGGTGATTTTGGTCGAATGGCTGCACAGACCGCAAAGCAGGTTATTATTCAAAAATTACGTGAAGCAGAACGCAGCACGGTCATGGAAGATTTTAAAAAACAGCAGGGCTCAATTGTTCATGGTTTTGTTCAACGCTTTGATCGAAGTGGTGGTCTTATTATTGATTTGGGAAAAGTCACAGGCACCGTACCGCCTTCAGAACAAATTCGTCGCGAACATCATAAACTTGGCGCACGTTTGAAATTTTATGTTGTCTCTGTTGACATGGGTGTTCGGGGTCCGGAAATTATTTTGTCGCGCGCTGATAAACGCATGGTTCAAGTTATTTTTGAACAAGAAATTCCTGAAGTCGCGAATGGTGATGTGCAATTAAAAGGCATTGCCCGCGATGCAGGTAATCGATCAAAAGTCGCTGTCTTTACTACTGAAGATAGTATTGACCCTATTGGTGCTTGTATTGGTCAGCGGGGGAGTCGGATTACCACGATTATTGAAGAATTAGGTGGTGAAAAAGTTGATATTATCCAATATAGTGATGATGCTGTTCATTATATTAAACAAGCTTTGTCACCAGCAAAAATTGCTGAAGTTGAACTCAATGATTCAACCAAAGAAGCAATCGCACGGGTAAATCCTGATCAATTTTCTTTAGCAATTGGTCGTGAAGGACAAAATGTACGTCTTGCCACTGAACTCACGGGTTGGAAAATTACGGTTGAACAGATTGGTGGTGAAGTTACTGAGGCCGATCAGGATCACACCGTTTCAGAGACAACTGATACAGAAGTAGCGAACCCAACCGAGGAATCAAATGCCTAGGTGTGGTATACTTTGACCGTAGATAAAAGCCTGTGTCTCTTTTTATCTATGCTTTATTCGTTCTCAAACTTTCCAATTCATCTTTGATTTTATTTCTTCGTCCCTCATTATGAAAGCTTTTTTTACTGCCCTCATTTATCAGCCCATTCTGAATATTTTTGTTGGATTATACGGAGTAGTCCCTGACATGGGTATTGTAATAATTCTGGTCACGATTATTATTAAAATTGTTCTTTATCCTCTCACCTCATCATCCATCAAAGCACAGCGAGCCCTCACTGAATTGCAACCAAAATTAGAAGCACTCAAAAAAGAACATAAAGAGGATCAACAAAAATTAGCGCAAGAAACCATGCGAGTGTACAAAGAACACAAAGTAAACCCCATGAGTTCTTGTTTACCCATTCTTATTCAATTACCGGTTTTTATCGCATTGTATTGGGTTCTTCAAGCACTTTTGAAATCAAATGAATTTACCGGACTTCTTTACTCATTTATTCCCAACCCAGGAGCGATTAAGACGGTGTCTCTTGGTATGATAGATTTACAACAACCTAGTATTGTTCTCGCTATTTTGGCAGGTCTTTCACAATATTGGCAGGCTCGGAGCATGGTTCGAAAAAATCCTGTGTCATCAACGCCAGTTTCCAAAGATTCAGGACCTGACATGGCCAGTATGATGAATAAACAAATGCTTTATGTGATGCCGGTTTTAACGGTTTTTATTGGTTGGACATTGCCCGCTGGTTTGACCTTGTACTGGTTTTTTTCCACAGTATTAACCGCGCTTCAACAGATCGTTGTTTTAAAACATCATGGTGCTCCAAACAATACTATTGTGGAAGGAAAAATAGTTTCTTAAGGTATGCGTCTTACTGATAAAGCTCTATCACGTCTCGTTGTAAAAACCGTTTCAGGAACGGTTTTAGGTCGAATTCGTGGTTTTGAAATCGAAACTGATGAACAAATCATTACTCACTATGTGGTGATTTCATCTCTTTTTCGTTCTCGTCGTCATATGGTGAATCGAGCGCAAGTACGCCAGATTACGCATACTGAAATGGTCGTTGATGATTCAGTTATTCGTCAGGGTAAAGGTACTCGTCGTCATTTGGTAATAAAAACTGAATCACCACCATTGCCAGCAACTCAAGATAGTGTAGGTACATAGTTTGCCACACTTTACCTTGTTATGGAACAAGCTTTGCGGCAGTCCATTATTCGCACGCTGTGTTATTTTGATCAATTTTCTCATCCACTTACAGCTTGGGAACTCTATCATTTTTTGTGGCAACCACCACGCTCTTTTTCGTATATTGATTTTGTAAATCAATTAGATAATTACCCTGATCAAGCTTGGGAAAAAACCAATGGGTATTATCATTGTTCTCGTCGTGCGAGTATTGTTGAAATACGCCGTCGCCGTCTTCTCTGGACTGAAAAAAAAATGTCAATCGCGCGACGAGCTACTCGGGTTATCAGCTTTATTCCCTTTGTTGAAGCGATTTTTGTGTGCAACACTGTTGCAGCTGGTTGGCCGAGCAAAGAAAGTGATATTGATGTTTTTATTATTATTCGAGAAGGCAGATTATGGTTTACTCGTTTTTTGATTACTGGTTTTATTTCAATTGCGAATCTCCGTCGTCGTGGCCAGCAGGTAACTGATTGTATTTGTTTAAGTTTTTATGTCACTAATAAGCATCTAACTATTACGTCAATTAGAATCACAGAACCGGATATTTATTTAGTATATTGGATACACCAGCTCGTACCAGTATATGATCCAAAAAATATTTCCACGCAATTTTTGCGTGACAATGAATGGACACGAGAGTATGTCCCATTTTGTCCTTTTGAAAAAGAAGCTTTGAGCGAATCCTTGGTAAAAAATAGTTACGTGATGCAAAAGATGAAAGAAATGATTACTTGGTTTTGGTCAGGTCAATGTGGTAACTGGCTCGAGCAGTGGGCAAGGGTGTGGCAACGCCAGCGTATTGATCGCCAACACCATGCTCCCGAACCAGCCGTGGTAGTGTCTGATACCATGCTTAAATTTCATGAAGAAGATCGGAGGCTTTCCTATCAAGAAGAGTGGCAAGCGCGTTCGCACCGTTTGTGAAAGAGTATCGAATATTTTATTTTTATGATGTCATTTCTGAACTGGTCATCAAATAAACTTCTCTCCTTTGGATTGCGATGCTACCTTGTTCTTTTGCCATGGCAAACTATTTTTATTGTTCGGACTGTATTTATCCAGGGGAGTAAATGGGAGTATGGAACTGTTGGGCTCTATGTGAGTGAAATTTTTTTGTTCGCTCTTCTTGCGTTTGCTTTTTATCAAAAGAAAATTATTCTAAAAAATATTTCGAAATCTGCTTGGTTTCTCTTGGCCTATGTGATCATAATGATGTTCATGGTAAGAGATCGAATTTTGGTAGTGCAATCATTACTCCACGCAGTTGGGGCAGTAGGATTTTTTTTATTGTTACGAAGTTCTATTTTATCGCGCACAGAAATTATTTCTTGGCTTGTTAGAGGAGCGGTTCTACCATCGATTCTTGGTTTATATCAATTTTTTTTCCAATCAAGTTTTACTACTTCATGGCTTGGTTTGTCTTTCCATGATCCATCAGCAGCTGGGTCAGCTGTTGTTGTTTCTGATACACTCGGCCGATGGTTACGGGCATATGGACCAATGAGTCACCCCAATGTATTTGGTGGTTATCTTGTTGTAGTGATTTTATTGTATTTGCAGAATAATTTTAGAAAATCATGGTGGTGTCGTAGTAGTGTGCTCATAATTACCATGGCTCTAGTTTTTACGTTTAGTCGTTCTGCTTGGGCAGTTCTTATCCTTGGTTTGGTAATCTTGACCTTTTCAATTTGGCGACAAAAAAATATCAATGATCAGCTTATTGATGTGTATGCGGTATCTCTTATGGTGGTTGTTATGATCAGTCTTGTATTTGGATTGGTTCAGAATCGTTTGCTCATACGTTCAGCCTCTGAAGTTCGTTCCATAACCGAACGGGCAAGTGGAATACTTGAAGCCAAACAGATTATTCAAAATCACTTGATGATTGGGGTGGGGTGGGGGAATTATACCGCTAATTTGATACAGGAAAATCCTGGTCACCCAGGATGGTCCTATCAACCGGTGCATCTGGTACCACTTCTTATTTTGGCAGAATGGGGAATACTCGGTCTGTGCTTCATTGTTTTTTTTCTCTACTCATTACGAAAGATGTTTTGGCAGATCACCAGAGTTCGCGAAGCGCATTTGTTTTTTGGTATTTTTTTGAGTGGCTTTCTTATTATTGCTCTGTCTGATCACTATTTTTATACCAGTTATATAGGGAATATCGTGATGGTTTTATTTTTGTATGGAGCTCTGTCCACAGTTCATCCACACCAGGGCATTTCTCAGAAAAAAATTGGATAATAAACCCGTAAATCTAGCTAATATCATTGTTCGAAGATTGTGCTTGACGGTTCAGATTTTACCCTCTATACTAGCTACTACTAATGAAAGCCTAGAGGAGGCAGCGGCGCGTGCATACGCCATAAAAGCTCGGGTACTGACAGGCATCTTGAGCTTACTAAGGTCGTCGTGCGGGCCCTGCCTCCCTTGGGCTTTTTTAATCCCTAAAAACTGTGGATTTCTTGGTCTTGACAAGATTGGAAAAATGATTAAAATGATGGTAGACTTAACACTCTGTTAGAGAGAGTGCTAAGTGTATTGACCATTAACCGCGAACAATTATTGTATGACTTAATCCTGGTTTAAGCATCAAGGTTACTCTAATTATTCTTTGTTAATTGTTAATTAATCATGCTATATGACTATCAAGCCACTCGGCGACCATGTGGTTGTCAAACTTGTTAAGGAGGAAGAAGTAACAGCGTCAGGTATTGTTTTGCCTGATACTGTTGATAAAGAAAAAAAAGCAGAAGGAGAAATTGTTGCTGTAGGGCAAGGTAAATTATTGGACAATGGTAATCGCGCAGCCATGGAAGTAAGCGTCGGTGATCGTGTTCTCATAAAAAAATGGGGCGGAGACGAAGTCGAAGTAGAAAAAGTGGAATATAAGATTGTGAGTCAAGAAGATATTCTCGCGGTTTTGGAAAAATAAAAATTTGAACAAGGGAGCCAATCATTCCCTTCGGCGCAATCTGATTTTAGAGCTGAGAGAATACTTGGAATAATAAAGCTCTAAAATTACCAGTCTTATTTACCTTCTAGTCATTTTGATCCTGCAAAGTTCAACATTGTCCGGGCAGAGCTGTATAAACTCCAGCAAGGATTCAGTGTTAAATAATGTCATTCTGGCGAAAGCCAGAATCCAGAATTAAATTAAAATGATAAATACTGGATTCTGGCTTTCGCCAGAATGACAGTCATGACTAGAATGATAGAGAACGATTTCAGATAAAACATAAATAGGATTCAAATTTTTTACAGTTAACATAATAAATTATCAGTATGGCCAAACAAATTATATTCGATAATGACGCACGCGCGGCTTTAGTTCGCGGCGTTGATATTCTTGCCAATACGGTTAAGATTACTCTTGGTCCCAAGGGTCGTAATGTCGTCCTTGATAAAGGATATGGTGCACCCGTTATTACCAAAGATGGAGTAACTGTTGCTAAAGAAATAGAATTGGAGGACAAGGTGGAAAACATTGGTGTTGAATTGGTAAAAGAAGTTGCCAGCAAGACAAATGATATTGTTGGTGACGGTACAACCACAGCCACTGTTCTTGCTCAAGCTATTGTCAAAGAAGGAATGAAAAATGTTACGGCTGGTGCGAATCCTATTGCGTTGAATCGTGGTTTGCACAAAGCAACCGAGGCCATTATAAAAGTTTTGCAAAATGAAATTGCGAAGCCAGTTGAGGCTAACGAAATTGCTAAAGTTGCAGCTATTTCAGCCAATGATGCTGAGATCGGAGAAAAAATTGCTCAAGCCATGAAAGAAGTTGGTGAAGATGGCGTTATTACGGTGGAAGAATCACAATCATTTGGCATGGAAATCGAGACGGTCAAAGGTATGCGTTTTGATAAAGGTTATGTTTCACCCTACATGGTAACCAATGCTGATCGCATGGAAGCCGAGTACGAAGATGCCATGATCCTTATTACTGACAAGAAAATTTCTTCGGTCGAAGATATTTTACCGGTCTTGGAAAAGGTGGCTCAATCAGGTCGCAAAGAATTGGTGATTATTTCCGAAGATGTCGAAGGTCAAGCTTTGGCTACACTCGTGGTGAATAAATTACGCGGTACATTCAATGTACTCGCAGTAAAAGCTCCTGGTTTTGGCGATCGTCGCAAAGAAATGCTCCAAGACATTGCAGCATTAACCGGCGGTCGGGTCATAACCGAAGAAGTTGGTTTGAAATTAGATAGTACCACGCTTGATGATTTGGGTCGTGCGCGTAAAGTCATTGCCACCAAAGAAACAACCACGATCGTAGAAGGTAAGGGTGATGAAAAAATAGTAAAAGATCGTGTAGCGCAAATCAAAAAATTAATTGAACAAACTGATTCTGAATTTGATAAAGAAAAATTACAGGAACGATTGGCAAAATTAGCTGGCGGCGTCGCAGTCATTCGTGTGGGTGCTGCTACTGAAACAGAAATGAAAGAAGTTAAGCACCGTATTGAAGACGCGGTTGGCGCTACTAAGGCCGCAGTTGAGGAAGGTGTTGTTCCTGGTGGTGGTGTTGCACTTATCCGAGCCGTAAAAGCTTTGGATACTTTGGTCATGAATGATCCAGAAGAAGCCGTCGCAGTTGCCATTCTCCGTCGTGCTCTCGAAGAACCACTTCGTATTATTGCAAGAAATGCTGGCTATGAACCTGCTGTTGTTGCTGAAGAAGTAAAAAAAGGCAAAGGTAATTATGGATTTAACGCAGCCAGTGGTGAATACGTTGATATGGTAACTGCTGGTATTGTTGACCCGGCAAAAGTTACGCGTACTGCTCTTGAAAACGCGGTTTCAATCGCTGGAATGTTTTTGACCACTGAAGCTGTAGTTACTGATGTACCAAAGAAAGAAGAACCAGCTATGCCAAACATGGGCGGCATGGGTGGTATGGGCGGTGGCATGGGCATGATGTAAGAATTCTTCTACCCGTTCGTCATATAAGGCATGGAGGGATTAAGATTTTTATTTTTAATTTCATGCCTATATGACCAGTAAAAAAATATGGATCGCGCTCTTTGTGGCTATTTTTAGTCTTGGAACGTGGCAGACTACAGGGACTACGCAAGGAGCAAGCAAGGTTAGTAATTTAGTTAATGTTTATAGTTGTACCCAGGTAGGCAGTGATATACAGATTACGTTAAAAAAGAATTGGCCAGCCATGACACTTAAAGCTGGGTGTTCAGATGCTGGTCATGGACCACGCGAATATGCTTTTAGTTGTATATCAGGTAAGAACTACAAAGTAGAATGGCAAACCTGTTCATCACTTTCAGAAGTTGCCAGTCTTAGCGTCGTCAACCCAGCTACAGGGGCAACTCTTGGTACTGCAAATTCTGGATATCTCATGTTGGGTGGTAAATACGCTGCCAAACAATTAGTTGTTGTCCCGGAAAGTGTCGCAAGTGTACAATTTAATCTTCAGACCAAGAATGCGACAAGTACCAGTAATTTTACCTATGCATTTGCCTGGAGTGATACAACGAATGGGAGTAGTATAAATTTCAATCAAACTCTTGCGCAGTCATTGGCAGGTAAAGCAAATTTCAGTGTTAATTCTTCACAAAATTTACTCCTCACTGATTATTACCGCGGCCGAAATATAACCGCAGTAGCATTCGTGAGAAACAATGATGGTATTTCAAAAGTACCAAACATGCCGGTTGAAGTTGATGATGTGATCGCTATCCATTTGCGCGTTTTACCAATGATTGTCTGTGATAACCAAAATGCTGGTACAGGGTTTTACAATCTTTGTCTTGGTAAGACCTTAAACCATTCCTCTGGTGCGTCAGTTACCTACACAACTCGTTATCAGAATGCGATTGGAGTGACCGTGAATGGTTCAGCACAAAAATTGATTGTCCACAATGGAAAAGTACTTTCCTTCCTTTCTCCAGACCAGAAAACTCTTGTGAATTTTCATGTGAGAAATACGACCAATGCTACATCGTCCGCACGGGTGTATATCTCATCCCAAGCAGCTCTTGTTCCTCTTCAATAGATTCAGTTTAGAAAAGCAGCCCTGGTATTAGACCGGGGTTGTTTTTTTATCATTCTTTGAGTAGTATTGATGTTATTATGAAAGAAAAACTATTGAACCTACAAACAAGGATCATGACGACTGCTGATCTTTTGGATATACCGGGGAAAAAGGAAGAAATGATAAAACTGGAAAAAATCATGCAAGAACCAGATTTTTGGTCAGACCAAGATAATGCTACAGCGGTTTCTCGGACCTTTGAAGCATTAAAAGATGATGTTAATGCCTGGGAAACCTTGACTCGAAATGTTCAGGAATTATTGGCACTTGACGATGAAGTCAGTAAAAATCCTGATGAAGAAATTGCCCATGAAATTGAACAGCAGGCGCTCGAATTAGAAACAGAATTTTCCCGTCGAGAATTCTATATTTTATTTTCCGGATTGCATGATATGGGTAATGCCATTGTTTCTTTTCATGCTGGTTCTGGTGGAACCGAGGCGCAGGATTGGGCAGAGATGCTCGTGCGCATGATTACTCGTTACGCTGAAAAAAAAGGTTGGCACGTAATGCTCCTTGATGAATCAAAAGGAAACGAGGCTGGTATTAAATCCGCCACGTTTCGGATTGTTGGACCGTATGCCTATGGTCATCTTCGTTCAGAACACGGCACGCATCGTTTGGTGAGAATTTCACCATTTGATGCTGAAAAAATGCGTCATACTTCATTCGCGTTGATTGAAGTTATTCCAGAATTGGATACCCAAGAAATTAAAATTGATGATAAGGATTTGCGCATTGATACGTTTATGTCTGGTGGCAAGGGTGGACAGAGTGTTAACACAACGTATTCCGCGGTGCGGATTGTCCATATTCCTACGGGTATTTCAGTACAATGCCAAAATGAACGTTCTCAATTGCAAAATAAAGAAACTGCTTTAAAAATTTTGGCAGGTAAATTACAAAAGGTACAGGAAGAAAAAGAAGCGGCTGAACGACTGCAACTGCGTGGTGAATTTAAGAGTCCTGAATGGGGGAGTCAAATCCGTTCCTACGTGCTCCATCCCTACCATATGGTAAAAGATCTACGCACAAAATTTGAATCGACTGATACTGAAGGAATTTTGAATGGGAATATTGATAGCTTTGTTGAGGCTTATTTACGGTGGTCAATTGAGTAAGTAGTATTGGGTATTGACTATTTTTTATTTTTTTGCTAAAGTTAGCCTACTATTTTTGTTTTTCCGGTTCTGCCCGGGCAATGCCGGCTTTGTCGGGAGATTATATATTATTGTATGCGTAGTTTTATTGTATCACTCATGGCTGTTGCAGTTCTTTTTCCAAGTATAGCCATGGCCGCTAGTCCAACAGATATTATTAAGAAAAATCTTGAACGTGCACTAACGCAGAATTCAGCATACGGTATGGAGTTCTCTTTCCAAACCGATGTTACTGAAACATTTGTTGGGAAAGGAAAAACACCGACAAACATGTCTTTTGCTGTGGAAATTTCTTCAGATAATTATCCATTGTCCCGGACAACAAGTGATGCTTCTTTTACCATCAGGATTCCCCACATTCGTTATACCAGATCAGGTATTTCAAAAACCTATGAGTACCCATTTTCAGTTGACGTAAAGATTTTTGATGACACGAAAATATATGTTCGTTTAGCGACGGTATCTGATGAAATTAAAGAATTTTTGATTTCTGAAGACGTCGACGTTGAATTTCTGATCAATCAATGGATCGTCATTGATTTACAAGAACAGCTGAAGAAATTGGATAGCAATAGTAATACAACACAAAAATCAACTGAAGAGATCACTGCTCGAATACAAAATTGGTATCTTGAGACCCAAAAGAAACTGGGTTCGCCTATTGTGGTTACTCGTAAAAAAGCAGTAACAACAAATACGTACGGTGAAAAAATTCAAGTCGTTTCAGTAACCTTCAACTCACGTTGGTATACTGCTCTTGCTAAACTTGCACTGGATGAATATAAAAAAGAACATCCCAATGCAACGAAAAAAAGGCTCGACGCTGAAGCAAAGGAAATTACTGAAGTAATCAAAAAAATTCGCACGGTCGTTGCTGCGTTACAGACTGAAGTGACCGTGAATCTCACCACAGGTTCTATCCCTGGGTTTATGGTAAATTACCGAAAGACTGAACCGACGTATGATTATGATTACAACTATGTTCGAGGGAAATTTGTTTCTACCAAAAAAGTTCGAGGAAAGCAAACAATAACTGCGCGAAGTTCAATGCAATTTAGACCAGTACAGGGCGATAGCCTCGTTGTGCCTGATACGGCTATGAGTATTGAACAAGCCTGGAACATTATTGAATCAAAATACATGAGTAAAAAATCAAAAGTTTCAGAAAGTTCTTCATCCACACTTTCAGCATTTTAGTCCAAGCTTATGTAGTGTCGGGGGAGTGTCTTAACCGACACACCCCTTTTTTTTTGTGTTCGTTTGGGGTACCATACCCCTACTTTGTTGAACTTAGGCCTTTGAACAAAAGAATAAGAATTTTATGGAAATAATCATTTTTGCCGGTGGTGCGGGTACTCGTCTGTGGCCGCTCAGTCGGCGCAATACTCCGAAGCAGTTTGAAAAATTAAAAGATAATCGTTCAACATTACAAATGGCTGTTGATCGTGTGCGCACTTTTGGTCTGGAACATATTTTCATTTCCACGAATGAACAGTACTTTGATTTAGTCCGTGAACAAATTTCTGATCTTCCTGAAGCACATATTTTAACTGAACCAGAACGTCGAGACCAAACCGCGGCTATTGGCTTAAGTTTATTGCGTCTTAAAAAACAAGGTCACAAAGGGACTGCCGCAATTTTGTGGGCAGATCATTTTATGGATTATCCTGAACGATTTGTCACAGCCCTTAAACAAGCCGAAGATCTTATCCATGCCAACCCGAATCGATTTGTTTTTTTTGGTGAAAAAGCACGGTTCGCGAATCATAATTTGGGCTGGATCCAACGAGGTCAACCCATTACGCAAAATGTGTATGAGTTTGTTGCATGGAAATATCGTCCGGAAATTATTGAATGTCAAAAAATGTTTGCGAGTCATGAATGGGTTTGGAACCCAGGATATTTTATTTTTGATATTGATTTTGTCCTTGGATTGTACGCTGAACATCAGACACTAATGTATCATGCATTACAAAAAATGGTTGAGAACGAAACGCTCATCAAAAAAGAATATGCTACATTACCCATTTTCAATTTTGACAATGGAATCGTGGAAAAGATTTCGCCCAATCAAGCTGTAGTTTTGAATGTTGATTTGGGGTGGAGTGATCCGGGAACGCTCTACGCGCTCAAAGAAGCGATTGAACCAGACCCAAGTAAAAATTATGAACAAGGAAATGTGCTTACCCTACTCACCAAAGACAGTTTAGTTTACAATGCTGAAGCAAAAAAAATAGTAACCACCATTGGGCTTGAGGGAGTCATGGTGGTAAATACACCGGATGCATTG
>JAHFIE010000015.1:0-611 GCA_023246565.1 Candidatus Magasanikiibacteriota bacterium | reverse complement strand
CAAAGATCATGTGCCTTTGATAAAAGAATTACTGGCAAAAATTGAAGCAGATAATAAAACTGAATATTTGTAATGTATGCGTCGTTTTTTATTTTTTATTCTGTGTGTGATTGTTATTGTGGTAGCCGGAATGTGGTGGCGTCAGAGTGTTTTGCGTGAACGAGCCGAGAGACTGGCAAGAAACGCACCTCTAGAAAAAAAAATTACCATTATTCCTGGTTGGGATCTTCGTGATCTTGCTCGTTATTTTATAAAACAAGGTTTTGTTCAAACCGAATCCGATGTTTATGCAATTACTGGTTTCCCTGCTGAACGAACCAATAGGTTAGTAACCACAGCAACGTCACTTCTGGCTGGTCGAACTCCTGGTTTGAGTTTTGAAGGGTATCTTGCTCCTGATACGTACAATGTTTACGCAAGTAGCTCGATCGCTGATGTGGTTGGTATATTGATAACCCAGCGTGAAAAAGAATTTACTTCTGCATTGAAAAAAAATATTATTGACCAGGGAAGGACAATTCATCAAGTTCTCACCATGGCGAGTATTCTTGAGCGTGAAGTCAGAACCAAAGAAGATAAGGCAAGAGTCGCGGATATATTCTGGCGCCGAC
>JAHFIE010000014.1 GCA_023246565.1 Candidatus Magasanikiibacteriota bacterium | reverse complement strand
ATAGCTTGAGCAACCGCAATCGCAGCACCCGTTGAAGTAGGCACCATATTTTGAGCAGCGGCCCGAGCTTCACGCAAATCTTTACTTGGCCCGTCTTGCAAAACTTGTGACGCAGTATACGAATGAACTGTGGTAAGCATGGCTTTTTCTATACCAAATTCACGTTCCAAAACAAGCATTACAGGCGCGGCACAATTTGTGGTGCACGATGCATTATTAACAATTTGTTCACGCTTATATTCAGTTTCATTAACCCCTTTAACCAAGGTCTTAATATCACCTTTTGCTGGTGCTGAAATAACTACTTTTTTTGCTCCAGCAGTCAAATGCTTCCCTGCTCCTTCAGCATCACGAAAAAAACCAGTACATTCCAAAACAATATCTACTTTAAATTTTTTCCAAGGAAGAAGTCCAGGATCTTTTTCAGCAAAAACTGGAATTTTTTTACCAGTAACAATAATATTTTTTTCATCAGATTTAATCGTATACTGTGGATCAGGATACGCAGTATCGTGTTTTAATAAATGAGCCAATACAGCTGGACTCGTTAAGTCATTAATAGCAACAACTTCCATTCCTTTTTTTGACTGTAGTACTTTAAACGCATGACGGCCGATTCGGCCAAAACCATTGATTGCGATCCTTAACATAAATATTACAATAAAATTATTTTTTATTATTATCAATTGTTTTTGGTAATGCATCTTTTGGACTTTTCTTCTCCTCCCCCATCATCTCATCCCGACGAATGAGTCCTCCCATTCCCTTGGTTTTATGAGGGGAGAAATCAAGAAGAGGACTCTGTTTCTTCTCATAGCCAGTCTTCTCATAGGTCACATAGAAGACACTGGGGCCGACAAGAACAGCGTAGCGTCCTTTGCCATCTGAGACAGTAGTATTCACGAGCTTATTATACCCTGAATCAAAGACCCGTACTACAACCTGACCCAAGGGGGATTTTGTAACAAGGGATCGAATCGTACCCCAGGTTTTGGGGAGTTTCTGGTGAGCCAAGGTGTAGAAGATGAAGAAGACCGTGAGGTGGAGGAGAATAAAAAATGCTGTTCCCGGTTTGGGAGTCACGACAAAGGACAATATACTTGCTCCCATACCGGTTAAACTGAGGGCAAACTGGATCTTTGCTCGGAGATGGTCTCGAAGAATACGAGTCGTGGGTTTGTGCTCAAGGACTGGATCAAGAGGAATATTGTAATGAAGATCAAATTCATGTTCTTTCGGAGAAAATGATTCACCATGGTAGAGATTAAGATACGTCGTATCTTCTTCTTTATCTTTCAAGTGTTCACTAAAGCCACTGAATCCTGGTTTCATGATTTCAAGACGATAGGTTCCTTCGTTCACGGCCAAGAAGTATCGACCATGGAAGTCAGTGACTTGGGAACTCACGACTTTGTTCGTCGTGGCATCAATAAGGCGAATGGTGGCAAGATCAAGGGGAAGTTTGGTGAATCCATTGTAGACCACTCCCCAGGACTTTTGTTTCCGACGACGAAGGAGCATGGTGGGTTGACCAAAGAGATAACGGAGAAGATTCAAGAGTTGAGGAAGTTGGAAACCAACCGATACATTGGCAATGCCAACCGCAGCAAGAGTAGGAACAGCAACACGAACATTGGCTTTTTGGACACCAGGTTTATTAAGAATAGTACGGGTAGCTTTTAAAAGTTCAGTCGGAGTAGAAAAGCCGGTGAGTTTGAGGAAGAGTGGATTGGAAGATAGACTGTTGTCAGTTTGGGTGTTACCTGACTCAGTGTTATTTGATCCAGAAGAACCCGTACCTAAGGCTATTTGCGTTGATGCATTATTGGATTCTCCATTGGTATTGATATTTGGATTTGAGTTTGGGTTAATGTTATTTGGATTTGTGTTATCTGGGTTTATGTTATCTGGATTGAGTGGATCGAGAAGGGGTTGTGGTTTTGGTTTGGCAATTGGTTTCTCGAGTGGTTTTTTTGGTTCCTCTTTGGGTATTACTGGTTCTGTCGGTTCGTCAATTGGTTCATTGACAGGTTCAGTTGGTTCCTCGGGGGGTATAACTGGCTCATCCACTGGCTTTTCTTTAGGTTCCTCGGGGGGTATAACCGGAGCAACAGGTTTTGGTGTGGTGCCTGAAGAAGCAAGAGATACATCTTTGGTTGTTGGGGTTGAGGTATTTCCTGCTAAGTCTTTTGTTTCAACCGTAAAGGTGTAAATACCGGGTGGTGTTCCATCAGGAAATGGGTAACTCCAGGTACCGTCTTTATTAGCTTTAAGATTGATCGTGGTGCTGTTGTCTCCCGCAAGAAGAGTAACGCCGGTTTTTAAAAAGGAAGGTTCTTGGATACTTGGATTGAGGGAGGACAGCGATGCTTGTTTCAAAACTTTCGTAATGGTCACCTGAGCGTCAGGGTCTGAAACACCATAAATTCTTGGCTTTTTTGTGAGTTGACCCGTCGAATCTTTAAGGCCTGGTTCAAAAGAAAAATCAGCCGAAGGTTTTGTCATGTCAAGAATAACACAGGCATAGGTATCGTATTTGTATTTTTTCTTCTGGCTGTTAAAACGAGCATTCACACACTTTTTACCATCAGTGCCTTGAAGTGTCCAATTGAGTTCTGAAGATACTGAGTCAAAGCTTACACTACTAAAGTCAGCTGAAGGGCTTTCATTACTTTCCTTCAGAGCAAGTTGTTCAGCATAACTCGAATCAATCTTTAGTTTGATGTCTCGACTATTCGTGTAGATAAGCAGTGGCTCAGACGAAACACGAAGATCGTAGATAGTAGCGGGGTAAAAGCTGTAGGCGAATTTTTGGGGTTGGTATTCTGTACGTGAGCCACCAATCACCAATGGTTCATGACTCGTGGGTAGAGAAGTTATTGGTGTGGTATCTACTTTTTGGTTTTGATCATAAAAATCTAGGACTGATCCACTCCAGGTAATACGGTAGTCATACTTCTTTTGTACGGAGACCATATTTGGAGAACGTTCAAAAATATGATCACAGACTTTCGTCCCATTATTTAAGGTAAAGCAAAGACCAGAATTAATGTTCGTAGTGTATCCCAAGGTGTATGCACCTTTTTTACTGAGAATTGCTTTATCTTTTCCTGAGAGTGATGCGTCAAGAGGATGTTTATTCAAGGCAAAGGAGAAATTAAGGGTAAAGGGTGAGGTAAGATCAAGTGAGGTGTCACTACTTTGAACGGGCACAACATCACTGTAGGTTTTTACTTGGTGAGGGGAAGAAAGGTCGGCTTCTGAGAGAATATTGATGTTCCCTCCCTGTGCTGAGACAATTTTAATAAGACCGGTGGGAGCAAAGTCTTCAATTAAAACATCAGGTAAGGTTTCACCAAAGGGAGCTGCAGGGGCTGCGGGAGCAGAAGGAGCTGATGAAGCAGGAGCAGCTGAGCCACTCGTTGAAGGAACATTGGCCGAGACTGAACTACTGTAGCTCGTGTCAATGGTAGCAGCATTCCTTGCTTTAACTTGGAACGTGTAGGTTTGTCCTGCGGTTAAACCACTGAAGGTGTGGGTAGTGTCGGTAATGTAACCTGAGCTAATACTGCTATTACTTGTTTCTTCAACATAATATGAAGTACCTGCTGGATTACTGTTCGCGCTCCAACTAAGTTGGAGCTGACCCGCGACACCGGTTGTAGCAACGGTGAGTGAGGTAGGAGCATTCGCAAGGGTGTAGGCAGCCGTACTTGCGCTTGAGGTGGCAGTATTCACATTATCCCCATTCCGAGACACGGCAACAAACTGGTAACTGGTGTTGGGTGAAAGACCCGTAGCTGCAAACGAACTCCCCCAGGTTGAGGTGGTTTGATAAACCGGAGAAGCAGTAGACGAACCATCAGCAGCAAGATAGTTACCGGTGGTACTGTTGTAAAGAGAATACTTGGTAGAGGTAGGATTACTGTTCGTGTCAATCGTTATGGTGATGGATGATACACTCGCAGCAACTCCTGTGGGAGTACCGGCAGTGTTCGCTAGGGTGTAGAAAATACTTGAGGTTGTGTAGGTAGAGTTACCTACACTATTTGTTGCTCGTACACGGTAGATATACCGAGTGTCGACCGAAAGAGAGCTGGTCGAAACACTTATGGTGCTCGTGACCGTGGTTGATGCTGTGGAGAAGGTACGAAGATCACTTGATGCTTCGAGTGAGTAACCCGATTCAATGGATGAATTGTCAGTCCAGGAGAGGGTTGCGGCAGAGGCAGTGATCGAGGAGGCGGAGAGGGAGGTTGGTTCGTTTGGAGTATCTAATAACGTAAAGGTATTCGTGGTTGTGGAAAATGGACCGGCTCCACCAGCTGCGTCAAAATACCGTAACCGCCAATAGTAGACGGTTTGTGAGTTTTCGTCAGTATCATCAGCAAGGCTAAGAGTTGTTGATGGAGCAGTACCAAAATATCCAAATTTTATGTCTTGACAACGGGTTTCATTGTTACAGCTCGTAATACTGGTGCCTGATGATCCTGAATCCCAGTGAGTAATGGAACTAAAATCTGAACTGGTACTGACTTGGATTTGCGCAAGAGCCGTGGTATCACTGGAATCAACATCATTAAATACTGCAGAAAATGACGGTGTTGTTGTGGTAAGAAGGGTGGGGTTGGTACTTCCGGATTGAGCTGCATTCGTGTTGGCATAATGTCCTGCAGGTGCCTGAGGAGTCCGTTCAAGACTACCAACACCACCATCCGGAACATTATTCGCAGGGCTATCCCCTCCGGCAACCGAAGTAGTTCCAACAAATGAATAGGTGTCAGCTAAAATCAAAAGACGACCACCACCACCAGAACCAGCGCCACAACCAGAAGCATTATTTCCACCAATACCACCTTTTGCAGTAATTGATCCTGAACCAGAAAATATTAAAGTCTCTAAACGAATACCACCACCAGAACCTCCACCAGCACCACCGGTTGGAGAAGCTCCACAAGCAGCCTTACCATTATTACCATCAGCATTGATGGTACCATTGATAAGAGCCGTGCCACTCACCACCATTTTTATAATACCACCACCATTCCCACCAGACGTATAATAACCACCACCACCACCAGAACCAGCATGCATATCTGGCGTACTGGTTGTACCATAGGAAGGACCGCCAGCTGTTTCAGCAAAATTTGATTTGGTACCCGGACCGCCATAACCACCACCAGTACCAAGACCGTCAACACCAATACCAGCACCCGGCCCATTACCAGTAGTTTGGTTTGCTCCACCAGTATACCCTTTACCTTGAGCAGTAATCCGCGCACCACTAATTAAGGTCAAATTCGCCATACTAAAATCAACCGAAGTAGTTACAGCAGTACTGTTACCTACGTGGGTCAACACACCCCCACTTAATATGGTCATGTTGCCGGATAATGCCTGGGTTGTCGTATTTGCTTGATTAATAACACCATGATTATCAATCGTACTGCTCACTGCTGTACCAACATTGCCAATAAACGTAGTCGTAACAAAATACGTACCATCCCCACCGACGGTAAGAGAACTAAAATTGGCAGTCTGACCAGAAGAAAGAGTAACAATAATGTTTCCTGTTGTACTCGAGATAGTTACATCATCACTAGCTGTTGGCACAACACCACCACTCCAGTTTGTTCCTGTTTCCCAGGCACCGTTTGCGCCACCGACCCAGGTTATTGATGCTGCCCTTACTTCAGGAATACTGAAATCAGTAATGCCAAAAGGAAGCATTCCAAAGGTGAAATACCAAATGGTGATAAAACTTACTATTGGGGATAGATAACGAAAACGATTTTTTGAAGCACGAAACAACATAGAAAAATTTGCCAATACACGGCAAGCTGCCTTGATTATAGCAAATTTTTGGATTTCTATAAATGTACCACTGCTTTTATTTAAAAGGTGGAAAGAAAAAAATTTATCTAATTTTAGATAAAAAAGAATCCAGATTGGAGACTGGATTCTTTATTTTTTTCTTTTATACGTACGAGGTGTGGACAACTATCTTATAGTGTATTTAATAATGCTCGAGTCTGAGGTCCAACCTGACCCACTGGTGGTAAAGTACGTGTAGTCTGAAATTTTTTAACTGCCTTTAGTGTTGCTGGACCAAAAACTCCATTTGGTTTAATACTTTTATCCAAGAATCCTAAATCCTGTAATTTAACTTGAAGAGCTTTTACTTCATTACCTACATTGCCATACCGAAGATTTTTGGAAAATACTACTGATGGTTGCTGAATAGTATTTTTTGTACCGGGATTAAGGGAACCAAAAGGCAAAACAGTATTGGCCAATGGAATTTTTATCAATTCTTGTTCAGAAACTTTTTTTACTGAATCCCAAGAACTAAAATAACTAAAATATTTTGCCTCATTTTCAAACACTGCTCGCGTACAATTGGGTAAAATATAATAGACTGCTTTTTTTCCAGGATACAGATACGGTGTTTGAACGGAAAGAGAGCAAACAACCGGTGTAGATATTGAAACAGGGGGCATCGTTGCAGACTGACCAGATAAACGTATGGAATCACTCGCAGTGGTTGTTCCTCCTGCTGAACTACGAAATTTAATATAAACTGTTTTTTCACCATTACCATCTGACAATGTCCAGGATAATTTTTTGGTATATGACTGGAATCCAGCACCGGCAAACGTACTGTCATTTGACACAGCTATTTGTACGGCGTTAGGAACATTTAATATTAAAGTCACTTTCTGATTATTGGTTTCATACGCACCATTACTAATGGTAAAAGCATTATTCAATTCTGATTCATCAGTTAAATTTACTGCTTCGATGATGGGTTTACCTTTTACTAATCCTTTGTACGTTACGCGCAGGTCAAGAAAAGCATCATTATTGGTGTCAAAATCTTGCGGTTTGTTGACCAACAAAGTAGCTTTAATAGGATCTGATTGAATAATAACCGTTGCTGAGCTTGCTGTTGCAGCAATTGGTGTAAAGGTATGTGATGAAGCTCCCACTACCTGAGTAACGGGTTTATTGAGTGTGAGTTCAAGCATAAGAGGAGTCTGTACCAAAGCAGGAACTTTACTCGGTACTGGTGGTGGAGCAGATGATGGTCCTCCACCTCCACCTGAAGAAGAACTCGTCGTTGCCGCGGTTGTTCCTACTGCGGTTGAATTACTTGAATAATCACTGTACGTGCTTGTATTACTAAAATAACGAGCACGGACTTTGAACTGATAACTGGTTCCTGCTGTTAAACCAGTAACCGTGTAACTGGTTTCAGTGGTCGTGCCAACAACAGCATCTGTCGTAACATTGTACAATTCATAGGTTGTACCACTTGCATTATCTGAAACCCATGAAACAATTAAACTGGTTTCACCATTATTCGTTGCTGAAATTGAACTTGGAATATTAGCATTGGTGTAGGATGATGATGCTGTTGCAAAAGTACTCGTATTACTGTATGCATCAGCTGATCTTACTTGGAACAAATACTGGGTGTTTGGTGTAAGACCAGTAAACGAAGACGTAACAATTGACGTTGTCGAAGCGCTTGCTGCTGTACTACTCACACCATACATAGTGCCGCCAGTCACTGATCCCCAGCTCAATGTCATACTTGATGTTGTAATACTGCTCAAAAGCAGACTTCCCGGAACATCGGGAGCAAGATTATCAATGGTAAAATTAGCTGATTGGCGATACCCAACATTTGATAAACCATCATCTGCCAAAATTCTCAAACGAATATTTCCCGTACTCGTAGAAGCCAAGTCAACCTGTGAATCCCACAAAAAAGTTACAGTGTTCCCACTCTCTGATGCAGTAGAAATGCCCGTTATCTTGCCTGTGGAAGTTGAAAAAGAACCAAGAGTACCCGTGACTGTATTTATTGTTGAAGATACCCAGGTAGTACCACCATTCACCGAATAATCTACAAACAAAGTAACCGTATTGAAATTTTCATCAGAAACTGTTGTTGACACCGTGACCTTACCAGTACCATCAACAGGAAACGATGGAGTTATAGCCGTAGTAGTTGCCGCAGTATTTAATGAAGCAACACCCAAGGTAGAAGTGACAAACTTTATTTTATTATTGTTGACATAAGCGACTGATGCAACTTGGTCATCCTGAAAATAGGCAACCGTTAACTCACCAGCGTTTGATGTAGTGACCGTATTTAATTGTTCGACAAAAAAAGTAGAGGTATTAACCGCGACAAACGGCAAGGTACTCGTACCCATAAATACGATATAGGGCACGCCCGTGGTAAGCATGGTTATACCGGTTGGCTCAAAATAATAATCATTCCCGCCAGGAGTCATTGGATCAAAATTGATAGGGACATTGGTTTGAAGTGTTGTTGTTGTCCAGGTATTATTCGCGTTTAATTCTCCATAAATAATACTACTCGTCGTAAGGAGTGAGCTGCCGATTCCAGCAGCAGTCAGTTGGTAGTAAACAACCGACAATCGTCCTGTAGTCACGTCAATAGCAGAAGTATTAATATTAAATTCAAAACCAGCAAAAGCAGCACTCATTTGGGGAATACGGCCACTAATCGAAGATGTTGTCCAAGTAAGACCAGAATTCGTTGATGAAGCATAAACAATTTCATAACCTCCGGCCGCGGTTGTTGTTGCCAGACCAAAAACAGCGTGAATTATTTCTGATCCACTCGGACCATTGATACTTACGCCCATAGGTGCAGCATCGTATCCTTCATCACTGTTTGCGTAACCTGTTACATCCATGACCGTGGATGTTGCCCAACCAGAACTAGAATCAGCATCACTGGTTGTGGCAATTACTATGTAAGGACCTTTTTGCACCAAAGCAGCACGTAGATTCGAAGATGTGGAAAAAGCAACATAGGCGTTTTGGTTTGGTGTATGATTTTGTCCACCGGTTGATACCGCTATTAATGAATTCCACGTTACCCCATCATATGAACGAATTAAATTTAAATTTCGATTATAATAGTCAGAAAATACCAAAGCATATTGGCTATCTCTGTCACTGTAGGTAAAAGTATTTAACCTTTCCGGACTACCCTGCGAAACTAACAATGTTGTTGTTACGACACGAGGATTTGACCAGACAACACCGTCTGAAGACGATGTAAAATAAATCGTACACCGATCATTGGGTGCTGATCCTGTTCCACACGTTGATGTTGGTGATGCAGTGTCTGTTGTACTGGTAAACACCATAGCATAGTTACGACCTCTAGTTTCATAAATCACACGGGATTTTGATGTCTTTGGAACCATAGAAACAGCATTCACCGGAGTACCATAGGACATAACTGCTGCTCGTGCGGAACGAATAGAGTCTTGGTTTAGCCAATGAGGTAACCACAAACTCCATACTGCTACAGAAAAAAGTAATCCAGTAATAAGATAGAGCGGTAGATTGGGATACAACTGTTTTTTGTTTATCATAGGGCACCTTCGCTCGCTACATTTCGGAAAATAAAAGTATTTTGAGTATACAATATTTTTTTTAAATAAAAAATCCCCCAAAGAGGGCTTTTTTATTGATTCTTTGTGGATAAGTTTTTATCTTATTTCAACTGTTCCTCTACTTCAGCAGCAAAATCAACTTTTGCTTTTTCGATTCCTTCTCCAAGTTCAAAACGGACAAAACGTCGGAGAGTTATCTTCTCACCGGTTTCACCAGTTTTTTGGGTGAGTAATTGTTCAATGGTTTTTTCTTCATCTTTGATAAAAACCTGTTCGAGCAAGCAAATCTCACCATAGAATTTACTCAGTTTACCTTCAACAATTTTTTCAACCATATCTGCTGGTTTTCCTTCAGTTATTAATTGTTCCCGGTATACATTCTTTTCTCGTTCCAATACCTCAGGTGAGACATCGGCGCGACATAAATATTTTGGGTTGGACGCGGCAATATGCATAGCAATATCATTTGCCAAACCACGAAAATCATCAGTCCGTGCTACAAAGTCAGTTTCACAATTGATTTCAACGAGGACACCAATCCGACCTCCAGCATGAATATAACTCATAACCATTCCCTCAGCAGCAACTTTGTCTGCTCGTTTTGCTGCTTTCGCGATTCCTCTCTTACGCAAACTATCAATTGCTGCTTCAAAATCACCGTTGGTTTCTTCCAAAGCTTTTTTACAATCAAGCATACCAGCGCCAGTTTGTGCGCGAAGTTTAGCTACGTCAGATGCAGTGATAGACATACAAAGAATATGATAAATTTTTTATCTACGCTACTTTGATCGATGCTTTTCCTTCTTGGATCGCGTCGCGAACTAGACCAATCATCATCGTAACTGATTTCACCGCGTCATCATTGCCAGGGATAACATAGGTAACTTTATCAGGATTACTGTTCGTGTCACAAAGACCAATCACGGGTACGGACATTTTATTGGCTTCTACCATAGCAGTCTTTTCCCGTTGCACTGATGGAATAAAAATAGCATCAGGCATATGGTCAAGATTGGTCAAACCAGCCAAGTAGGTATCCATCTTTTCCAATTCTTTGGCAATTTCCAATTGCTCTTTTTTCGTGTAATTAGCTAGTTGACCGGTCGCTTGTTTTTCTTTAAGCGTATTATATTTTTTAATCAATTTTTTAATTTCAGCAAAATTGGTGAGCATGCCGCCAAGCCAACGTTCCACCAAATATGGCATACCACAATCAAGCGCAGCCTGTTTTACTAATTCACGAGCTTGAGGTTTGGTCGTAATAAATAAAACAGTCTTACCTTCAGCTGCCATTTGTTTGATCGCGGGCAAAACACTCTTCAATTGTTCTTCAGTCTTTTCAAGATCAATGATATGGACTCGATTACGATCCGTAAAAATGTACGGCTTCATCTTGGGATGCCACCGAGATACATTATGACCAAAATGGACACCGGCCTGGAGCATTTCCAGAACTGCGGGGTAATTCATATTTTTTCCTTGTTCCTCCTACGTGCCGCTCCCTAGTGGTAGAGAGAGGAAAAAATGCTCGTAGTGAGGGATAAATAAGTGCCGTGAGTTTACTATGAAAAAAAATTTCTGTCAAACCAGGTAGTGCCCCTCATAACCTTGACTTTTCTAAATTTTTTGCTAAAGTATGACCGGATCAGTAACCGGAGGGGGTCGAAAGGGTCATGGATCGGAAAAAAATAATAGCGATGGTTATTTTCATAGTCCTTCAGGCTCTCGCGGGGTTCATTGGTGTCTTAATTGCCTGGAAAGTCCTCGACGACCTGATGGACAAGGCTCAGACCCAACACCAGCCAACGATCTCTGCTCTGGAATGGTTCGAAGAGGAGCAAAGTCCAAAGGTCAACCTGATCATCAAAAAGGCTGATCTTGGTCAGATCCTGACCTTCTTCGCAAAAGAATCTGAGTTGGATCTCGTCTTCGTGGAACCAAATCAACCCATCCTCGTCTCGATGAAGTTCACAGAAGTCCCCTGGCGCAGGGCTCTCCGGCTCATCCTTGAACCGAATGGCCTCACCTACAGGATCGAAGGAAAGACTCTTGTGGTCCTTCCTCAGTTCAATTCTCAGTAGCCATCCCTGCTCGCGTCGAGCCTACAGCACTCCGCGAGCAGCCCAAAATTCCAAACTTGACAGTACCAAAATGCAATGCTACAATGCCGACACTTTAATTTTCCGGTATGAAACAAAAACTTCACCCAACGTACCATGCCAATGTCACGGTTACCTGCGCCTGCGGCAATTCTTTTGTTACTGGTTCAACTCGTGACAATATCCGTGTGGAAATTTGTGGCGCGTGTCACCCTTTTTATACGGGCAAGGAAAAATTTGTTGACACAGCTCGTCGGGTAGAAAAATTTCAAGAAAAAATGGCCAAAGTAACTGCTACGGCAGCTACACGAAAAGGTAAGAAGATCAAAAAAGCTGAACATGCGAAAACAAAGGCAGAAACAAAAGAAGTAAAAACCGAAGAAGCGAAATAGTCATTCAAATATTTAAAAACAGGTTTATTAAGCCTGTTTTTCTTTTAAAAAAACTTTTATACTGATGTTAGGAATTAATAGCTTTCTTTATACTCTATCTAACAGCCAATGGTCATTCCGAGCGGAATGAACGAGTCCAGCTTTGCTGGGTTACACTCCAGTGATGATGTAGTGTTGAATAGTGTCATTCTGGCGAAAGCCAGAATCCAGAATTAAATTGAATTATAAAAGTGCTGGACTCCAGCTTTCGCCAGAATGACACCCAACTCAATTTTTATTGAGAAATAAAAAACGCTTTGATTTCTAAAAAGTAACATTGTACTAATCTAAATATATGATCCAAAAATATCTTGATCTAAAAAATATATTTCTGGCGCGAGAAGCGGATTTACAAAATCCTGCGATTATTCATAACCAAGAAAAATTAAAAACAGCATCTAGTGAGTACAGTGAACTTAAACCAATCGCGGAAAAAATTTTTGCTTTGGAAAAGGTAGAAGCCGAAATGATAACAACGAAAGACATGACGCAAGGTACAGATGAAATGGCAGAATTGGCACGCAGTGAATTAACTAATTTAGAACATCAAAAAACAAATCTTGAAAAAGAACTGGCCGAGCTTACCCGACCCACTGATCCCATGGATAAAAAAGATATTATCATGGAAATTCGTGCCGGAGCTGGTGGCGATGAGTCTGCCCTGTTCGCAGCCGAGCTTACTCGACTCTACATGAAATATGCTGAAAATAAAAAATGGAAGGTCGCTTTAATTGAAGAAAACCACATTGGTATTGGTGGTTATAAAGAAGTTATTTTTTCCATAAAAGGAAAAGATGTTTATAAGTCACTCAAATATGAAATGGGTGTACATCGCGTACAGCGAGTTCCCGAAACTGAAAAAGCAGGCCGAGTTCATACCTCAACCGTAAGTGTGGCAGTTTTGCCGGAAATTGAAGAAACCGAATTGGTTATTGATCCAAAAGATCTGCGTATCGACACTTTTATGGCTGGTGGAAAAGGTGGACAAAGTGTCAATACCACCTATTCAGCCATTCGTATTGTGCATATTCCTACAGGACTGGTAGTCCAATGCCAAGATGAACGTTCGCAACAACAAAATCGTTTGAAAGCCATGGAAGTCCTTCGCGCTCGATTGTATGAACAACAACAATCTGAACAAAAAGCAAAATTAGACGCAGCCAGAAAATCACAAATCGGCACCGGGGATCGCAGTGAAAAAATTCGCACGTATAATTTTCCCCAAGACAGAATTACTGATCATCGTGTTCATGAAAGTTGGAATAATATTCAAACAATTTTAAACGGAGATTTGGATCCCGTCATTGCAACACTTCAAAAAGCAGACTACGCGGAAAAAGACGGAGGAAGTAGTGAATAAATATGGCGTTTCGGATCATGATTTCCCAACTTCTCAATCGCGCTAAGAAAATCATTCCCCTATCAGAGGCGGAAATTCTATTGGCATACATTCTCAAAAAGGATCGATCATATATTGTCGCACATCCGGAATTTCCAATATCTTTGTACAAAAGATTGTTTTTTTATTATGTTTTAAAAAAACGTAATCGTGGTATCCCGATCGCCTATCTTCTTGGCCACAAAGAATTTTTTGGTATTGATTTTATAGTGAACAGACATACACTCATCCCAAGACCGGAAACTGAACTAATGGTCGAAGAAGTTTTATCCCAGATACAAAAATATTTTGAGCAGTCACACAAAAATTTGAACCAGACCAATGATCAAAAAGATGAAAAAATTATACTCATTGACATTGGTACGGGGAGTGGTTGTATTCCCATTTCGATTATAAAAAATATACCAGAAAAAAAAGTAACTAGTATTGCTGTTGATACTTCATCATTTGCTCTTCGTGTTGCAGGGCGTAATGCTAAAAATCACAATGTTGCTATTACTTTTTTACACGGCAATTTACTTGAACCTCTGAACAAAATTTTCTCATTGCATCAATTAGACAGTGCCTCAAAACAAACTACTCCTTATCTATTATTTATCACAGCTAATCTCCCCTACCTTAGAACCGAACAGTACAACAACGAACCATCAATTCAGCATGAACCACGCCATGCGCTTGTGGCACAAAATAACGGTCTGGCTTTGTATGAAGAATTACTCCAACAATTACAAAAAATTTTTCAACAGACAATGATCAATAGATTCTCTACCTCACTTTTTCTGGAAATTGATCCTTCACAGTCCCGTCAAATCACTGAACTCATTAAAAAATATTTCCCTGATGCCTCTGTTAAAATAAAAGCCGATCTGCGCAACCAAGATCGGCTCGTCATTATAACGTTTCATTAATTCTCATTTCCTTCAGGTTTGAAACGCACCAATCGCATGGATTGCGGAATAGAATAATCACCGGGGACAAAATTTTCTCCATTGGCTCGTAGTGTTGAATTCCAAATCAATGCATTCGTCTTTGGATCAAGTCGCATGGTTACGGTGCCTGCATCATAACGATCCCCTTCCCAATTCCCACTAATACTGTTCTTGGCTTTATTATACACACCAGTAATTGTACCTGTATCAATGCGGACTGCTGGATTGATTCGATTCAGTACTGAAGAAAATGTTCCGGTTACCACAGTACCTTCAATGTTTAATTCAAGATCAAATCCATCCTCTCCACCATAGATTGATTCACCTTGATAAAGCCACACACCGGCAAAAGGATTATCTGAATCCTTAGTTTGCACTGTAACCAATGATGAAGTCGCGGAAGATTCTACGATTGGTTCAGGATTACGAACAACCTGTTTTGTGCAACCGACTCCAATGAGTAGAAGACTCACCGTCACTGCAAAAACTGAGAATATTTTATGTATCATATTTTTTCTTTTTTTGTTGAACTACCAAAAAAATACTGCAAAACACAATCGCCCCGATCAAATCATTCACCAAATCACCAACCGTGTCAGCCACACTCGGTTGCGTAATAAAACCAGTAATAAGATGGAGAAAAAATTCATAGACCTCCCACACAATTCCAATTATAGCTGTTGCACCAACCAAAATAAATGGATACATTTCCATCCTTCCAAATTTTGCTAGCTTAATTTTCATGTTCATAAAAAATCTCTGCGTACTCCATGCTGTTACCATGCCTCCAACAATGTGCATGGGAATATCAAACCACCACCAACGATCATACCACCCGACCGGATTCGCAATAACATTATCAAAGATAAATACCACAATCATGGGCCAACCAGAAACCAAAATTTTTTCAATCATAGTTCACTGAATTCAACCGTAATAAAATTCGGTACAATTTCTAACCAAATTTTCCCTGGTTTTAAAAGAATTTCTTTTCCAAGTTCGTCATAAAAACGCGTTCGATCAGACACTGAATCTTTTTTCCAATGACCAATAAATTTCTGTCCGCTATAGACAACTGTTACACGACCACTCCCCAGCGTGGAAAGAGCAACACGACCAACATCATCAAGCACCTTCTCGGTTACCTCTTGAATAATAATTGTGTCAGCAACAATAGATCCTGTTTCATCACGTGTTTCTTGACCAGATTGCCAGCGGACATACTGATCTTTGGTAGCATCATATTTCCAAACAGGGTTATACGCCGGTGGTAAAAAAGGCAAACGAATTTTTTGGATACATTTTTCAGTACAAGCCTGTAGTGTTGTGGTTACAAATTTCCAACGTGGATATTCCCCAACCACGGCATAATCACTTTTCCGTAACAACGTATTCCATTTATCCGAATTAGTGTACACATTATGTGGTGCAAAACGATTATTCGCACGCCAATAGTAGGCTCCAAAATAAAATTCATTAGCATCACGTATACCTCGACTTTTAATCTGGGCTAAAGCGGCCGGAGAACCACCAACATGCATATACAGTGGCTTTGACCATTCAGAAAGCCAATCCAAATAATACGGTCGCGCACTCCGGACCGGACCAACTTTATTAATTTTTTCATCAGAGGGATAGAGTGCAAGAAATCGTGTGTAATGCCCTTCCACCGGTGCTTCATACACAACACTGGCAGCGGCTAAACCCGACTGTGGCCGAGCATCCACATGATTTTCAATCATTACGGCAACAAGCTGAGGATTCACTTCAGCCAGAGAATCAACACATCGACCATCCAAGTGGCTACGAAAAACACAAGGTGTAGATTTTTCATCATCTGCAAGATTCTCAATCGGACGATCATATCGCGATACATTGGAACGCAACAAAAATAACCCTACGGTAACAAAACCGAGTGTTGCAACGATAATAAACCAATAGCATGAGGGAAGAGAACGTTTTTTCATATCATGAATACTGGCTAGTATAGCAAATATTGATACACTAAAAAACCCACCTAGCAACTACCAAATGGGAGTTAAAAAAATACAGTATATTCTTTTTTTACCGTCCGGTAATCTGGCAGGTAAAAAAAGAATATACTGTATTTATGAAGACTAACGAAAAAACGACAAACAAAATTTAATACCTTATTTTTCTTCTGCCGCAGCAACACCTTCAGCATTTTCTTCTTCAATTTTACCTTTCTTTTCAACCTCAATCGCCGAAAGATCAACCGGTGCACTTGCTTCTTCCAAGGCTTTCAATTCCTCTTCAGTAAGCGGTGGCGTTACTTTGGCAATAACACGTTCTGGATCTTCGTCAATGGTAATACCAGCAGGAACCATCAAATCTTTGACCCGTACAGCATCATCAAATGTTTTAAGTGCAGAAAGGTCAATTGATAATTCACTAACCAAATCTTTTGGTAAACATTTTACATCAACTTCTGGCATTACATGCATTAATGTTCCACCCAATTCTTTGACTGCTGGAGATTCACCAATAAAGACAACCTCAACCGTCGCGGTCATTTCTTTATTCATGTTAATTTGACGAAAATCAACGTGGGTAGGAAAACTTTTAACTGGATCAAATTGCACGTCTTGGATCAAAACTTTTACCGGTGCTTCGCCTTCGATTGTACAATCAACCAAACTTGATTCACCAGCAGCATCATAAAGTTTAATAAAATCAGACAAAGCAATAGACACCGGAGTTGCGACAGGTCGATCACCACCATAGACTACTGCAGGAACTCGACCAGCATGACGAAGGTCTTCAGTAGTAGTCTTGTCTCTTTTTGCAAGCGTAATAGTAAATGGCATATAAATACGAATGAATGTTATTCTCCTTTTATAAGCGTCGGGATTATAACAAACTAGGTATGATCCGTCAAGCGAGCCAGACTCAACACAAAACCAATCAAAAAATAATTAATAATAAGAGAAGACCCCCCATAACTGACAAAAGGCAAAGTAACCCCAGTTACGGGCAACAATCCAAAAGCCGCCCCCATATTAATAATCATTTGAATGAGAAAAAGAAGGGCTACACCAATCGCAGCATAAGCACCAAAATCAGTCCGACTTCCCTCGGCGATCTTCAATAATCGCCAGAGAATAAAACCATAGAGGGTCAGAACTAAACAAAGACCAACAAATCCAAGCTCTTCACCAATGACTGATATAATAAAGTCTGTTTGTGCTTCAGGAAGAAAATGAAGTTGACTTTGTGACCCAAATCCCAGACCTCGGCCAAAAAGTTTACCCGCTCCCACAGCAATAAGAGACTGATTTACATTGTACCCGGCTCCCAAAGGATCACGTCCAGGATCAACAAAGGTGAGGAGACGATTTTTTTGATAATCCTTAAAAAAACCAAACCATCCAATCATCATAACCATAAGGCCAATCAGCAATAATCCCACAATATACCGACGACGTGTCCCTGACAAAAGAATCATCCCGAGCCAAATTCCCATAATAACCATAGCTGAACCCAAATCAGGTTGTGCCATAATAAGCCCGACCGTGGCAAGCGTAAGAACACCGGTTGCAATCACAAATGATATACGAGAAAAACGTCGACCTTCACGTTCAATGCGCCATGCCAAAAAAATAATCAACCCAGCCTTGGCTAATTCCACGGGTTGAAATGAAAAACCCGCAACACGAAACCAACCAGTGGTACCACGAATAGTTTCACCAAATAACAGTACGCCAACTAACAACAGAAGGGATAATCCATACAACCAACGAGCCCCAAATTCGTACCGAGTACCATGTATGTTCGCGGCTAAAAGTAAAATAATAAGAGAAAGACCAAAAGAAATAGTTTGTGTTCTAAAAAATGATAACGTTGTCCCCCGTGACAAATCAACACTATAAATAGTCACTAAACCAACCAAGGTTAATGCTCCTACAGCTAAAACAAGCGGCCAATCAAGCCGCCGTGTCATACGTACAACTGCTCCAAATCGCATACAAAGAATTCTTCTTTTAGTTCAGAGTACCATCAAAATCAGCGATCTCCAACAGGCAAATAACTGTCTGCAGTAAATATATCAATATCCGCA
>JAHFIE010000013.1 GCA_023246565.1 Candidatus Magasanikiibacteriota bacterium | reverse complement strand
ATCAGTAACAAGTAACCCAATCGCATACGCAAAATCAGCCGACCACCTAATTTTTACCTTTTGTTTTGGTAACACATCCCCCTTAATTTAAATTTAAAAAAACTAAAACTTTCGCTCCTTCCCAACAATCATGTCAATCCGACTTCGTGCCAATTTAATCGTGATCTTTGTTTCTTTTGAAACTTTACCATCAGCTTCCACGATAAATGGCTTTGGACTGGAAACAACCATTTCTTCAAACGGAAAAATACTAGGATCTTCAAACTGTTCACGACGCAACCATCCTGTTCTAATGACGGGTCGCAAAAAAGCTTCCAACTTTCCATCCTGAGGATGAACAATATATTCTTTTTTTGGTCCTCGCCACCGAAATGGTTGTAAATTACAAACCACAAGTTCCATGCGACCACTTTTGCTGGAAACACGGAAACGTTCGTCATATTCAATCGCAATAGGGTGCGGAGGAATATGAAGTTGGGAAACAAAAAATCGATTATTAAACCAACCAACGTCGAGTTTAATTTTTCGACGACGTGCGAGCGTATCAGCAGCAGCCTCGCCCACAGGAATTCCCAAAACTTCAGCAATGGAATTATCTGGACCAATGGGAATAAATGCGTAAAGAACAGGATATGCTGCACCACGTGATAATACTTTGGCAAAAGTACTATCATTACCAACAACAACAATTGTTTTGGCACCACGTCGCACCTCTTCGGCAATCAAACCTTCGGACGAGGTAAAATTCTGCAACCGCACTATTTTACCGGCAATGCCATAATCTGTCAATCGTGTTTCCACCAACTTAAGTACGGTCGCAAAGCGCTTTTCACGCAAAAAATTATCGTACAAATAGACATACATAGTGCTCTCAACAACGAAAAAATTATATTAGGCCGTCATTTCCGTTGTTTCAGAAGTGTCATCTTCAGATCTGATTTTACCACGATTAAGACGACGACGATCATTAGCTTCAACATTTTCCAAACCCTTCATTCCGACCTTACCTTGGAGTAATGCACCACCGGCAACAACCAAAACCTGGCATTGAATATCCCCCAAAACTCGAGCTGATGCTAATAATTCAAGCTGCTGTTCAACTTTTACATTACCCCGAACTTCGCCTGCGATCACAGCATCACCAGCTTTTACATTAGCCATAATTTTGGCACCAACTTCAACCGTCAAAAGACGAGCAGTTTTAACATTACCCGAGACCGTACCTTTTACCAAAATATTTCCCTCAGACGCAAAATCACCTTCCACAACCACCGAAGGTCCAACAACAGTTTCAACATCATCGGGCGAATGACTCATACTTTCGTGCAAACTCATTGGATTATCAGATGGTGGCTTGGGAAACATACGCGAAAAATTAAGGATACTGACTAAGGTACCATTAGTATAACGAAAAATAAAAAGACTGGCAATCAATTACCAAATAATCCCTATAAAAATCTTGTCCTCTTCTTGTGAATCTCAGTAACCATTACATTTCAGAAACGGTTTCGATAGCCAAAATATCAAGGCTCTGTTTCATTATGCGAGAAACGATCGTGATAAGATGTAAACGAAATTGTTTTTGGATCTCTGGTGCATCGAGTACAGGGCATGTCTGATAAAATACATTAAAAGCTTGTGCGACCGCGAATACATATTTGGTAATTACTGATGGATCAAGTTCACGTGCTGCTTGTTCAGTAACTTCAAAAAAACGACCAAGTAGTAATAACAAGTTTTTTTCTTCGAAAGATACTTCCGTCGGGATAGTAATTTCTTGATGCAATTGCGTTCCATCCGACGAAATTCCGGCCTTGGCCAATAAACTACGGATGCGTGTTACTATGTAGAGTACGTATGGTCCACTGTCACCCGACGTACTGATGGATTCATGCACATCAAAAGCCATGTCTTGGGAAACATTCACCCGCAACAGAGCATATTTAAGCGCAGCATTTGCAACATTATGTACAATATTTTCTTTCGTTGTTTTATCGACAAGATCCCGTTCGACCATTATTTCTTTGACCTGTTCTTCAACAATCGCAATTAATTCATCACCGGAAATTACCTTACCTTTGCGTGAACTCATTTTTTGGTCACCTTTAAGTTGCAAATAACCACCAACAAGATGGAACTCTTTCCCCTCGGTCTGTGGCAATAATGCTGCCAAGGCTTTGAACACCACGTTAAAATATTCAGATTGTTCCTTTCCAACAACGTGTATTACTTTGTCGGGCGAATATTCGCTAAAATGTAATTTTCCCAGGCCCATGTCTTTGGCCTCATACGTGGGAAATCCCTGGCTGTTAATAAATACACGATCATGTAAACCAATCTCACTACCGGGAAAAATAACAGCCCCATCACTTTTTTTAAAAATACCTTTTGCCAATCCGTCCAAAACTAATTTTTTGCCTTCATCAAAAACTTCGGATTCAAAATAGAGCCGATCAAAATGCGTGCCGAGTTTGGTATAGATGGTATCAAAATATTTCAAACTCCATGAACGCGCAGTTTGGTAAACATCCCGAATATCAGAATCATCTTCGTACACTTTGCGATTATAGTCCAAAATTTCTGCCTGAATTTTTTCATCTTCTTCAAATTTCGTAGCACCAAGTGCATAGGCTGTGCCCAAAAAAGTAACTTTCTCTTCGACTGTTTTACTTCTAGCCTCTTCAAATTCATCCAATAGGTGGTAAATTCCCCACAATGATTTAGCAATGTGCATACCCACATCACCCTGATAATTGACGCGTTTCACCGTATAACCAGCGTTTTCAAGCAGACGAGCAACGGCTTCACCAGTAATAAGATTACGCAGATGTCCCAAATGAAAAACTTTCATGGGGTTAGGGCAGGCGTATTCAACAAGAACCGTCTGGCCTTGGCCAATCATGTGCGTACCGAATTTTGCATCTTCAGTTACGGCTTTTAAGACTACCCGGGCCAATTCTCGAGGATTAACAAAAAAATTCACATACGGACCAAAAGCTTGTACTTCATTGATTACAATAACCACGTTACCATCCTTAGATAAACAAGAATCCAGTTGCGCGGCCAATTCTTGCGCTGCGACCATTGGATTTACACCTTTTTCTTTGCCAATTCCAAAACAAGCGAACGCAAAATCACCCATCTCTGGTTTCGGCGGCTGTGTTAATACAATATCGCCGGTCACTCCGGCGTCCCGTACAATAGCAATTATATTATTTTTTATTTCCTCAATCATATAAAAATTTTATGATGAAATCGCTTCAAACACTTTCAAGTACGCCCTCGATAAAACTGTTATGCCAGCTGCTTGTCCTTCATCACCAGTAAAAGAGACCGGACAACCGCGGCCCGTCGAATCGACACCAGGGTGCTGTTCTTGTCTTATTTTAATTTTAAATATTGCTCTTAATCCGGATGATTCTTTGTTAAAAATCAAGGTACCATCAGAGCCTAATTTAAGAATATCAGCAATATAGCGACCTGATAGAATTAGCGGACCAATGACACCCATGGGCATTGCCTTGGTTAATTTGGTAATTAAATCCTGTTTAACAATTTGCGCTAAAAATTTGTGAGGATCGTCGTAGCCTGCTATTTTTTCAGCCATAAGTAGAGAGACTACTTGAGTTATGGTAAGAATACCTTCATCAAGAGTACGTATCGGCGCCGGACGTGGGTCACTCTCGTCACCCCCCCTCCCTCTTGCAGTATATCGCTCAAGCGTTTTTTGATTATCTTTAAAAATACCCTCACCTTCTTCAATTAGCGAATAAGATTCTTGCATGAGCACCTGTGTTGTTCTATATAATCGCTCGGCAAAATCTTTCCCATGCGCCCCAACCGGTACTACGATATAAAATGGAAAAATCCCTATATCAGTAATCGGCACGCCGTCAATTCCACCCCAGACAAAAGATAAAAAATGAGCGTGTGGAATACTTTCTAACCTATCCTCGCCGTTTATGAGGTTTAAACCTATATTCCTAGAAATCGCCCCCATGTCTTTCTTTTTACCCGAGGGCAAGGTCTCTATATACTCCTCAAACTTTGCGTTACGAGTCTTGAGCACACGTGCTCTTTGTAGATTTTTTTGCCTTTCATTCTCATCATAGATACGTTTATGTTGCCACCTTTTTTCAACATATATCCTAAAAGCATCCGGGTCAGCTATCCAACCATGCTCAGACGCATAAGTGATATATCCTTCAATACCTTCTTTTTCAATCAGGTTTTTTGTTAACGTCCAATTATCAATACGTTTAAATCCCTGCCATTCCTCCAAGGCTTCTGGACGTAATACCCCATCCTCAATCAGTACCCAAGGTTTTATAATTATTCTGTGCCTAAAAAAATTTTCTTTCATGACTTTCTCTTCTTTTTCATCGAGTACTACTGGTTCTACAATTTCGTCCTCAGGATGACCATAGTCTGCCATGAGCGGAGTGTGTTCAATCGCATCAGCTTCTTCACGTAACGCCGCAGGTTCTTTGACCTCAACAGATCTGGCAAATTTATCACAGAGCGGAGCAAAAATGTCCCGCAGTTTTTCTCTGACTTCTCGTGTTTCATCTGTTGGGTCTACATGTCCTTGTTCATGCTTAGACATACGACAATTATAAAACCTTCACAAAAAATCGCTTTCCTTTCTGGATGACGTCACCGGATTTTGCCACCATTTCATAATCCATTATTTTTTCATCATTTACCTTTATCCCCCCGCCATCGATTTCACGTTTTGCCTCGGATTTACTTTTTACAAAACCAGCCTCGACTAAAATCGTCACGACATCGTACGCAGTCGGTTGTAGTCCAGGAATTTCATCAGGACGTTCTTTATTTTGAATGACTTTGGCAAAATTATCTCGCCCCTGCTCTGCTGCTTTTGTTCCCAAAAATGTTTCAGTAATCGCAAATGCAAGTTGTAATTTCGCGTCACGGGGATTAGCACCAGCATCAAGTGACTTTTTAATGGCAACAATTTCATCAATTGGCAATCGGGTACATAATTCAAATGCTGACACGATCATACCATCGGTCCAGGTCATTACTTTGCCAAACATATCTTCAGGGGTGTCGGAGAACGCGACCATATTCCCCTCAGTTTTTCCCATTTTTTTACCATGTTCATCGGCCAACAACTTTATCGTAAGTACAAATTTTTCTTTGCCTTTAATTTCTTTCATAAGCGTACGCCCGGCAAGCATATTAAATGTCTGATCATTGCCGCCAACTTCGCCATCCACATCCATAACAACCGAATCGTACCCTTGCATTAATGGATATAAAAACTCATGCAAGTAAATTGGTTGTGTGCCCACTGGCTTAAATGATGTTGGGTCAATACTATTTTCACATACTTTGCAACGAGGATTTGGATCACCAATTTTCCAATCAAGAGGTAATAAAATATTTTTATTACAATTCACACACCAAATCTCTCCAAAAAAACGTTTTTCAAACATGTCACGTTTTAAAATTTGTTGCACCGTAAAATGTGCGGCCAATTCCAAAACAGCGCCAAAATTCATTTTTCCCAACCATTCACTGTTAAATTTAATTTCAGCTGGATTTTCCCCGTCAAATTTCAAGACTGACGCAGCTTGATCCTGATATTTTTTACAATTTTCCAAAACTTCTTCGCGGGTTAACCGTTTACGCACCGCGCTTTTGTCAGTAGGATCGCCAATCATGCCAGTAAAATCCCCGATCAAGATGATAATCTTATGGCCTAAATCTTGGAACTGACGCAATTTTAAAAGTGTAATGCCATTACCAATATGCAATGTCGGCGCAGTGGGGTCATAGCCCGTGTAGAGGGTGAGCTGACGACCGGATTTTAATTCTTTTTCTAAAAAATCTGGATTTGGAAAAATATTTTCCACCCCCCGGGTCAACAATTCTTGAATTTTATGTTGATCGTTTGAAATCATAAAAATATAATTATCATTATCGTCGCGCTACGAGAGCGAACGTATCAAAATATTTAATAATTGATTCTTTTGTTGACTGATATTCATTTTGATCAATAAAAAAATCGCAAAATATTTCCTTGGCGCGCGCGATTTCTTGCAATCGTCCAAACCAACGCCTATCTGTTTGTGTTAATAAAAAAAGTTCAAGCGCGCGTTCAAACGCACGCCAGGCTTGTTCAGTATTCCCCCGCTCTTTCCAATTGAGCGCTCGACTGACTTCACTCCCAATATTACCAAGCTGCTCGCACAAAGTCATAGTTTGCCAGCGACCGGCTGCTAAATTTTGATGAATAGGACTTGTTGATGGCATAGTTAGGCATCTTTGACTAATGCATGTACTGCGGCAATAATCTTTTGTTGTATGATTGGATCTTGAATTGCGCGCGTTCGATTATTTTGTCGTGGTCGTATATTAACCATTGAATCAAATTCAATCCAAGAATCACCCACCACATCCGGATACAGGTTAATTCCCCAAACATTTTCTTGGTTTGAACCATGTTGCAGTAATACTTGTTCTTCGTCAACATGTAATTCAGCACCTACAGCCATAATACAACGTTCGACATCAATAACTACTTTTACCATATCACCAAAACCATCTCCAGCAAGAGTTTTTAATGCAGCGCGTGATGTTGGTTCCGTAACAATAGTAATGGCGAATGACATAGTAAAAATTTCTTGGATTTATGTTGTTGGACAGGCTTCGACTTGGATAATAATATCGTTTAAACGTTCGACGTCTGCTTCATAGTACGTTTCGGGAGGAGCATCCTCAATAGAATGGTTGGTGTCTGTTTTTTTAATTAGTTTAATTGTTGCTGAAATCATAATCCGTGGGGTTCCCACAAAACAGACAGGTAATTTTTGCTCTACAGTTTTACGATAGGATTCATCAAAATATAGTGGTAAGTCATTGAATGTCTTTGTCGTGTTTGTGTCCCATTCTAAAATCGGCATACTACCCATTCCTCCTGACCAGCCGGTCGCAATGGCAAAAAAAGCATCCTGTGGTTCTGTTGTCAAAGACAAATTTTCTTTAATTTGAGGTTGCTGAGAAAATGTATCATTATCGCTTCCTGTCCGAACTATAGGTTGGATGCAACCATAACCACCAAGTAAAATAATAGATAGAACAAGAACGAAACGATGCATAATTATTCAGACAATGTTCGTAATTGATCCTGCAATTTGATGAGCTTATCTTTGGCATCAACTAATTTTTTCTGTTCTGCTTCTACCACTGACCCGGGCGCGTTTTGAATAAATTCTTTATTGCTTAATTTTTTCTCAAGCGCAATAACATACGGTTCGACCATAGAGATTTCTCTTTGGAGGCGTTCTTCTTCTTTGGCTACGTCAACTACCCCAGCCAAATCAATATACACTTCAACCCCTCGTTCCACAAAACCAACTGAGTCTTCAGGTTTTTCTAATTCGGCCGCAATCGTCAAATTTTCAACACGTGCCAAGCCGCGGATAATAGGAGCCGTTTCTTCCAGCAAATCATAGGTCTCTCCGGTTTTAATATATGCAGTGATTAACTTACCCGGTTCGATATTATGTTCAGCACGTGTTGCGCGAATACCCGTAATGATTCCTTGCACCAATGAAAAATCAGGTTTACCAGCCCCCTCGACAAGCTCGGGGTAAACTCCGTCCTTAAAGAAAGTGGGCCATTTCTCTACCATCAAGAGTTCCTCACTACCACAAATATCATGCCAAATCGCTTCAGTAACAAACGGCATATACGGATGCCATAATTTCAAAAGTATAGTCAAAATATATGATAGAATTTCATCTTTTTTACCTTCAATTTTTGCAATCTCCAGATACCAATCCGCAAAATCACTCCAGGTAAAGTCACGCAAGACTTCCCCGGCATAAGAAAAATTATATTTCTCAATATTTTCAGTCACTTGTCGCACAATCTCATTCAGACGGGACAAAATCCACTTATCAGCTAACGTTATTGATATTGGTTGTGTATTCTGTACCGTAATTTTTGTTGTTGTACCGACAAACCGCGCGATGTTCCAAAGTTTATTGGCAAAATTACGGAAACCCGCGATCTTTTCTTCAGATAAACGGGAATCAGCTCCTGGTCCAGAGCCAATGAGTAATGATAAACGAGTAGCGTCTGTTCCATAACGCTCGGCCATATCAAGCGGATCAATAATATTGCCAAGCGATTTGCTCATTTTATTACCGTGTTCATCACGAACTAAACCATGTAGGTAGACGGTTTTGAAGGGTACTTCTCCAAGAATATACGTACTCATAAGAACCATGCGCAATACCCAAAAAAATAAAATATCATACCCTGTCTCAAGTACACTCGTGGGATGAAAATTAGTGAAATCATTTTCTTGACCGGTTTTACTCGTCGTAGTTTTTGAAAAAACAGGCCAACCAAGGGGAGAAAAACTAAATAAACCAGCACTAAACCAGGTATCCAAAGTATCAGGATCTTGAAAAAAATGATCGAGTGAATCATAACTATTTTTGCAGTACGGACACCAGACCAAACCTTTTTCGTCTTTTTGTAGTTCTCCCACAATCGCTGGTTTAAACGCAGAACTGACACCAGTCTCATCAACATGTTGACAAGTACTGTGATACCACACCGGAACACGATGTCCATACCAAATTTGACGGGAAATACACCAATCCCGCAATTCATTGACCCAATTAAAATAAATCTTTTCAAAACGTTCGGGCAAAATAGTAATTTCTTGACGCTCAACAACATGTCTCATTAATTTTTGTAAAGTCACCGGGTCACCCATATTGACCCCCTTCAGATTCGAATGCGGCATTGAAAATTCTTTGTGAACATCAACCCACCACTGTTTCATAATTTGCGGTTCTATCACACCACCACCACGACTATTGGTAGCTAAACTATGGATGTACTCATTATCAACTTTCACAACCAGACCCTTGGATTGTAATTTTTCAACAATCTTGGGACGAGCCTCGCTAATATGCATACCAGTAAATTCTCCGGCAATCGAGAGTAAGGTACCATCGAAATCAATGACCTGTTCTTTATCTAATCCATATCGTTCAGCAATCGAAAAATCATTGGCATCATGCCAGGGTGTTATCGTCATGACCCCCGAACCAAATTCACGGTCAACTGATGCATCTTTTATTATCGTGGCAGTAATAGGGCCATTAATCCATTCACATTCAAAGGTATCCCCTTCTGTATATTGAGCGTATCGTTCATCATCAGGATGCATCACAACATATTTGTCTCCGAATTTTGTTTCTGGTCGAGCTGTCCCAATAACAAAGGGTCCATATTGGAAATAATAAAAAGGAGCTTTCTCTTCTTTGCGAACCACCTCAATATCAGAAACATTTGACTGCATTTTTGGATCCCAGTTCACAATTCTGTCCCCACGATAAATCAAACCCTCATCATACATTTTTTTAAATGCAGTACGTACCGCGAGATTACGCTTGGCATCAAGAGAATAATACTCACGACTCCAATCCATTGAAGTACCCATGCGCTTGCATTGATGCACAATCGTATCATGAGAATCCTGCGCAAATTCTTCTACTCGTTTCAAAAAAATCTCACGACCCAAATCCTGCCGTGTTAATTTTTCTTGATTCCAAAGATTTTTTTCTACTTTTTCTTGTGTGGCAATTGCAGCATGGTCAGTTCCAGGAACCCAAAGGGTCCGATCACCTTTCATACGATGATACCGAACCATAACATCTTCGATAGCAAGCATGGCAGCATGCCCAATATGGAGTGTTCCGGTTACATTTGGTGGTGGTAAAATAATGGAAAAAGGCGACGCGTTTGCATCAGTTATACCTTTTTCAACACATACATCCGGATTAAAAAACCCGCTGACTTCCCAACGTTTATAAATAGTATCTTCGTAGTTTTTAGGATCGTAGCTTTTTGGTACCTCTGCCATACTTAAGCTTTAAGTCTCATTAACCATGATTATTGGTAAAATAAGTACTTCGTATGGTACATAATTACCACTAAAAAGGCAATATTTCCGCCCAAGTAAGCCAAAAATACTGTCCCCAGACCATTATTTGCCCAGGTTGACATAAATTTTGCTAAGGTGTACACTGTCCTATCCTTGTTACGAACAATAAAAAAACAAGGTATTTGATTGTGGACTTTGTCGCTCTTTACCGGGTGATAAAAAGTGGACAATGATATGGCATTTACTGACACTGAACAACTCAAACAATTGATTGCGGAAAAAAAACAAATTCTCATTACGTTCCGCAAAGATGGAAAAGGCGACGCCATAGGAAGCGCCGTTGCTTTGTCATTATTTTTGACTCGTCTTGGCAAACGAGTTGATGTCATTGTTGATGATTTTCATGTACCGAGTGCATATCATTTTTTGGAAGAAACCAAAAAAATTAAACCAACTTCTGGCCATTTACAAAAATTCATTCTCTCCGTGGATATTACGACAACGGGTATCCAAGAATTAAGTTATGATGTGAAGGATCATGAACTGAGGGTTTTTATTACACCAAAAAATGGTTCTATAACCAAGGATGATATTCGAACTGCACAATCAGATTTTAAATATGATGCCATTATTGTTCTTGATTCACCTGACCTTGCGTCGCTTGGCCCACTCTATGAAAATAATACTGATTTTTTCCATCGTACTACGGTTGTTAATATTGATCATCAAACCAACAATGAACATTTCGGACATATTAATATGATCGACTTGACCGTGAGTACAACCGCGGAACTACTTTACCGATTCCTTAATGAATGGCATCCAGAACATAGTACTCCTGATATTGCCACCGCTCTGTTAACCGGTATGATTGCAGGAACCAATAGTTTTAAACAAGGTACGATTCGTCCGCAAACTCTTGCTGCAGCGAGTGAACTAGTTAATCTCGGAGCTGACCGAGGTTTGGTTATCAAAAATCTGTTTCAAACAAAATCAATCGCTACCTTTAAACTTTGGGGGGCAGCTTTGGCACATTTACAATTTGATGAAACCCTTGGTCTTGTATGGTCAACGATTACTCGCGATGATTTTATTCGTTCTGGTGCACGTGAATCAGAACTTCACTCAATCATTGATGAACTAATCTCTTCTGCACCAGCAGCGAAACGTATTCTTTTACTTCATGAACATCCTGATGCTGGAGTTGAACATGAGATTCATGGTGTACTCCAAGTAAGCGCAGGATATGATGCTCTGCAACTTCTTGCATCATTTAAACCACAGGGAAACAAATCCACAGCTCATTTTGTTGTGAAAGGAAATGGAACATTACAAGAAGTGGAAACCAAGGTGATAGACGATCTACGAAAAATTACATAAGTGCACGGCCCGTCATTTCACTCGGTGGTTTGATCCCCAAAATTGAAAGCACAGTCGGTGCCACATCAGCGAGCATACCAACAGGATGGAGCAAACTAAGATCACCATCTGGCGGATCACCAGCAGGTCCGGTTTTACCGTGGTATTCTTCACCAATGATAATCAAAGGAACCGGGTTGGTACTATGTTCTTTATCGATTTCACTGGTTTGTAAATTCACTAATTCTTCTCCATTACCATGATCAGCAGTAATAACCAACACTCCTTTGTGAGCCAAGGTGTGTTCAGCAATGGTACCAAGACATTTATCAACGACCTCACATCCTTCTATGGTTGGCTTTAATTTCCCCGTATGAGCAACCATATCTGCATTGGCAAAATTGAGCATGATCACGTCGTAGTCCTCGCTCTCAATTGCTTTCACCACTGCTTTCGTAATTGCTTCAGCTGACATAGCCGGTTCTTTGTCATAGGAAGGTACTTTTGGCGATGGAATAATTTTACGATCCTCACGAGGAAAAGCATCTTCAACCGTGCCATTCAGGAAAAACGTAATGTGGGCGTATTTTTCAGTCTCAGCAATATGGTACTGTTTCAAACCTTTATCACTAATAACTTCTGCCAAACAATGATGAACAACATTTGGTGGATACGCGACCGTAACCGGAATTTCCTTTTCATATTCTGTCATGGTTACAAATTCAAAATCTTTGATACGGGGTCGATCAAATTTAGCAAAACTCGGGAGGACAAAAGCTTCAGTAAGCTGTCGGGCTCGATCAGGACGAAAATTAAAATAAATCACGGCATCACCATCTTGAACCATTGCGGTTGGTTCTCCTTCTTCACCAATTACGGTTGGAACAAATTCTTCATCATAAACTTCTTTGGCATATGATTCCTTTATGGCTTTGAGAGGATCTTTGGCATAGGTACTCGCCTTACCTTCAACCATAGCACGATAAGCTTTTTCAATTCGATCCCAACGGTTGTCGCGATCCATAGCATAGTACCGACCCGACAATGAAGCAATTTTACCCACACCAATCTCTTTTATTTTTGATTGCAGTGCTTTAATAAAATCACCTGCGGTGTTAAAGATCGTATCCCGTCCGTCTAAAATCGCGTGAATCGCAACATTTTTTATTTTTTGCTGTTTAGCTAATTTCAAGAGAGCATAGAGATGATCTTGACTGGCATGGACATTTCCCGGACTCACAAGCCCAATAAGATGAAGGGTAGTATCTTTTTTTTTGGCATGTTCCACTGCACCAACCAAGGCTTTATTTTTAAAAAAACTACCATCAGCAATATCCTTATTAATTCTCGGGAATGTTTGATAATACACTCGCCCTGCACCAATGTTCAAATGGCCGACTTCAGAATTACCCATTTCACCAAATGACAAACCAACCTCATTACCCGAAGCATAGAGGGTCATGGTTGGATATTCCCGAATAAATTTTTGCCAATTGGGGAGATTAGCCCGGGCAATCGCATTACCATCACTGGCAGGAGCAACTCCCCAGCCATCCAAGACAGCAAGAACGAGTGGTTTTGGTCGAGACATATAAAGTTATAAATAAAATTATTAAAATCCACAGGGATCCCCTGACATGGATTCGGGACAAACTCCAGTGAAAATCCAAAGCTGAATAATGTCATTTTGGCTCGCCAGAGCCGGGTAAACTTCAGTCGGGATTCCGTCTTGAATAATGTCATTCTGACGAAAGTCAGAATCCAGTATTGAATTCGATAAATACTAGATTCTGGCTTTCGCCAGAATGACAAAGACTATGAATAAAAATTGGGCAAAAAATCTTCATCTCAATAAAGTAAAGATTTCCCGGTCATTTCTTTTGGTTTTATTATGCCCATTAAAGCAAGAACCGTTGGCGCCACATCAGCCAGACGACCAGATTTCAGATGAAAAGTTTTCATGGTGTCACGAACAACAATAAACGGCACCGGATTTGTAGTATGTTCTGTATCCATTTCTCCATTGTTTGGATTATACATTACTTCAGCGTTCCCATGATCAGCTGTAATAATCACCTGGCCATGTCGTTTCAAAACAAAAGAAACAATCTGATTGACATGCCGATCAATTGCTCTAACAGCTTTACATGTTGCCCCAAAATCTCCAGTATGGCCTACCATATCAGCATTCGGAAAATTTACTGCCACAAAATCATACCGATGATGACGAAGATGATCAAGAATCCTTTTGGTAACTTCTGCTGAATGCATACGTGGTTTATCTGCGTATGAATACGTGTCTCCCGAAGAAACGAGCTCCCTTACCTCACCATTAATAGGTTGGGCATAACCACCATTAATAAAATAGGTAATGTGCGCGTACTTTTCAGTCTCAGAAATATACAATTGTCGCGCCTGTTCACCGATTGCTTTTGCCAAACTATTTTTTACATCTGGACTTGGAAAAGCTGTATAAATATCAGGCAAATCAGGACCAAAGTCAGTCATGGCAACAAATCGAATATCTTTGGGCCAACGATTTCGTTTAAAAGCGCCGGGATTTTCCGCAGTAAATTTTGACTGAACAAAAGCCTTGGTAATCTGACGCGCACGATCACTTCGTGCGTTAAAAAAATAGATCACATCATGATCATTTATTTTTGCAATTGGTTTATTATTTTCCAAAATAACGGTTGGAGAAATATATTCATCAGTTTCACCACGATTATAACCATGACTAATGGCTTCTTCTGCGCTTTCTGCTGTTTGTGCAGCTTGACCAAGCACGATAGCGTTATATGCTGCCTCGGTTCTTTCCCACAATTTATTCCGATCCATGGCATAAAATCGTCCCATGACTGTCCCAATTTTTTCATTATTTTTCATGTACTTACGCAAACGTTTCAAATGGGTAATGGCAGAATGTGGTGATGAATCACGTCCATCCGTAAATAAATGCAAAACAACACTATAAAATTTATGCTGACGCAAATAATCAAGCAAAGCGTACAAGTGTTCGGGGTGAGCATGGGCGCTTTGGCCATTGGTAAGTAATCCCATGACATGAATGGCGGCGTGATGTGATTCTGCATGATGCAAAGCTTGGGTAAAAGCTTCATTTTTAAAAAAAGTACCATCTTTAATTGCATCAGAAATTCGAACCAAATCTTGTTCTACGACTCGGCCAGCACCAATATTAAAATGTCCGGCCTCAGAATTCCCTTCTTGTCCAGTAAAAAGACCCACATCTTTGCCATGAGCTTTGAGCGTGGTATACGGATATTTTTTTAAATACCCAAAAATATGCGGCGCTGTTGCTGGTGTAATCGCGTTTCCTGGATGTTGTACATCGGCCAGACCAAAGCCGTCGAGGATGATGAGGACGGTGGGGTTAGAAGTTAAAGACGACTTATTCATATCAACTAAGAAATCTCAGCTTCAATCTCCATCAACCGATTATATTTTTCCACGCGTTCAGACCGAGATAATGAACCGGTCTTAATAAATTCCGCGTTCACGGCCACAGCCAAATCCGCAATAAACGTATCTGCGGTTTCACCTGACCGATGCGATACGGAAACGCGATACTTATGACTACGAGCCAAATAAATCGCATCAATGGTTTCGGAAAGTGTACCAATTTGATTGAGCTTAATAAGAACCGCGTTCCCAACATTTTGATCAATACCTTGTTGGATTCGTTTCACGTTCGTAACAAATAAATCATCACCAACCAATGCTACATCCTTACCCAAACGTTTGGTTAATTTTGCCCATGAGACCCAATCATCTTCGGCCAAACCATCTTCAATCGAAATAAGCGGATAACGATGAGCCCACAATTGCAGTGTTTCAATCATGTGATCAGCAGTCCAACCTTCCTTAGGATTTTCAAAATAATACTTGCCATTACGAAAAAATTCCGAAGCCGCAATATCAAGGGCAAGAGCAACATGTTTCCCAGGCACATATCCAGCATCCTTGATGGCCTGCATAATTAATTTTAATGCCTGTTCATTATTCGGTAATTCTGGAGCAAAACCACCTTCATCTCCGACACCGGTACGAAAACCTTTCTTGTGTAATAGTTGCGCTAAAGCATGAAATACTTCTGCGCCAATACGCACACGTTCTGATAAAATACGGTTGATCGGCACGATCATGAATTCTTGAATGGATAGACCATTATTCGCATGTCTTCCCCCGTTTATTATATTCATGGTTGGCACGGGTAATCGCCATGTCTTTTCCGGTAATGAAAAATTTTTTCTGATCCAGGCGTAGAGTGGTACTTTTTGACTGAGAGCCAGAGCACGAGCATGAGCAAGCGATACTGCTAAGATAGCGTTCGCACCAAGTCGACTTTTATTTTCTGTTCCATCGAGCTTGAGCATAAGCTCATCAATCGTTCGTTGAGAACCTGTTTCTTTTCCTTGTAATGTCTTAGCAATAAGACCATTAACATTTTTAATTGCTTGAAGAACTCCTTTACCACCATATCGTTTGGCACCATCTCGAAGTTCAAGTGCCTCATGCGTTCCGGTTGACGCACCACTTGGTACTGCAGCTATTCCGACTGATCCGTCTGACAGAGTAAGAGAAGCTCGGACGGTTGGATTGCCCCGAGAGTCGAGAATTTCATGGGCAACAATCTTTGTGATAGTAACCTGTTTCATAAAATGAATATTATTTTTTCTCATTTTTTACTATCATATATTTTTATGCCTGCGGGACGCAAGCGCCCTCACGCCCCTGCTTTACATTGGGGCTGCGGGTTCGGTCCTCGGCTATAAAAATATATGATAGTAAAAAATTATACTACAATAATCAGTATACCAAAAACACGGTCCTTTCGTAAGACCGTGTTTTCATGATAATCCAAAGTTTATTGAACACTAAAAATAACACTTACATGCATGCCAATATCAGTACTGCCAGACTCAATGCTCGGTGCTGCGCCAGAACCAACATTCTCGAACGTACCACCATAAGCATAATTAGCTTTCCCCTCACCCGAAGTCTCATATTCATTGTAACTGACAATACTTTGGAGACGAACACCCAATGTCTGAGCCAATGCCAAACGTTTTTCCGCGACTTTTTTAAGGGCTAGTTGGCGAGCTTTTTCGCGGTACGCGTCACGATCATCCACGGTAAACTGAAGCCCACTCACATTATTTGCACCAACTTCACCGGCAAGCGCAATAATATCATTTGCCTTGGTCAAATCACGAATTTTAATGGTAACACTCTGGCTCACTTGATAACTGCGTATTGTTTGTTTTCCGTTTTGATAATCATACAACGGAAAAATACTGTAGTTCGTGGTCTGTGCGTCTTTTTTATCAACCCCCAAAGCTTTAACCCGGCTCAATAAGGTATTCATAACATCAGTATTTTTTTGTTGGGCTTCAGATACAGTCTTGGCTTCAGCAGTCATACCCATAGTAGTAATCGCAATATCTGGGGTAACTGCTACTTTTGCTTCGCCTTCAACCGTAATCGTTCGTTCCATTTTATCTGCCATACCAATAACATCATGGGTACGAAGATTATTACGAATCAGCGTTGCTAAATATACGATTCCATAAACCAAAAGAATACCCATGAGCGTAGCCATGAGTTTGCGTCCCATACTTCCATAGAGATTCCAAAACGATAGAGGAGTGTTGGTCTCCACATCAAAATTTTTTTTGACAGACATACAATTAAAACTGAAGATTAAAAAATTGTTTTGTTAATGAAGAAGTATTACGTCTACTATACCACATTATCTCTTGTGCTCCAAAACTTTTATACCCGGAAGTTTATTACCTGCTAAAAATTCTAGCATAGCACCGCCACCGGTTGAAACAAGTCCAAATTTTTTACTAAGATTTAATTCTTGGATAACTTCGACAGTCTCACCACCACCTACGACACTGAAAATTCCTTTTTGTTGACGTTGCGCAATTGCACGAGCAACCGCAAACGTTCCTTCATCATACGGTTGTTGTTCAAAATAACCGAGCGCGCCATTCCAAACAAGAGTTTTTGCTTTATCAATATAATTACGAACGAGCGTTATGGTTGCAGGACCTATATCCAAAATTGCTTCGTCCTTTTCACACAACCCATGTGGTTTTGAATCAACGGTTACGATCCGCCAACTTGTACCCTCTTTATTACCAACGACAACATCATGAGGCATTACAATTTTTTTATTGCGTGCGAGACGTTTCGCGGTTGCGAATAAATTTTTATCAACAAGAGAAGCCCCAACATCATACCCTCGCGCAGCAAGTATGGTATTGGCAATACCACCACCAACAACGATATTTCCAGAGATCTTTAAAAATTTTTTTAAGACCGGTAATTTCGTTTCCATCTTCGCCCCCCCAAGAATAACCAAAAAACGTTGGGGCGATGCGTGAAAAATTTTATCTAATCCTTGCAGTTCATTCACCAATAATAATCCGGCGTAGCTCGGCAACAACTTTGCTATTCCAAGAACTGATGCATCTGCTCGATGACAAACAGAAAAACCATCCTGTACGAAAAAATCTGCGAGTGAGGCTAACTGCTTAGCCAAATTCCCCTTATTATTAGTTTCGTCGGGTGAAAAACGAATATTATCAAGCATGACCAACTGACCTGGCTTCATCACTTCGATCATTGTTTGCACCATCTTGAATATACCCGAAGATTTTTTCCAATCTTCAGATGGAATTTTTTCGATGTGACGTTTCAATAATTGTCCAAGACGAACAGCAATTGGATCTAATGTTAGATTAGGAACAACAACACCCTCTGGACGTCCAAGGTGTGCAATAATAATAATTTTAGCCTTTTTTTTGATGAGAAATTGAAGCGTGGGAATGATGGCTCGGATTCGCGTATCATCCAGAATTCTTCCGTCTTTAATAGGTACATTCGTATCAACCCGTACCAAAACTTTTTTACCAAAAATATTTTTTACTGAGCGTAGTGAACGAACCATACTCATGATTTACGACCAATAAATTGTGCCATCTCAACCAAACGATTGGCATATCCCCATTCATTATCATACCAAGCAACAATTTTTATTAAATTCCCGTCAACAACATTGGTTAATCGTAAATCTACAACAGCTGAAGCTGGATTGCCAATAAAATCACTCGAGACTAATTCTTCATCAGTAGTAACCAAAATATTTTTTAAATATGTTTTCTCTGCCTT